>DATMXS010000225.1:0-45102 GCA_035561355.1 Bryobacteraceae bacterium
GAGACAGCAACATTGCTGAGCACCGGGATGAGGCTTGGGGGCTCGGCCGCGAACAGTTGGTCTGGGGTCTCTCGCTCAGGTTTCTTCACCGCGCTGTGGGCTTCTACGCTGTCGGGAGTAAGAAATAACAGAAGCGGCACAAGTCCCTGGTTCCACACATATAGGTGGTATTGCCGCTTTTGCTGGGGAGAGAATCTGGTGCTCGCACACAGATACACAGTGGGGCGGCCATCTACACACAGGACGCCGCCCAACTTCAGTTCGCTCCAGGCCTGCCGCAAGTAGTGTGCATATGGAAACAGGGCCTCGTGCTTCTCGATGTCGCTCTCCTCGGCTAGGAACCATGAGCCCGGTGACGTGTGCCCGCCGAATTTGGCGATCATCTGCTCGATCGTCTCAGGCACGGGAAGTCACACTCGCTAGTGGCTGCATGCAGCGGGCGCGCGCCGGCGTCCGGCGCCTCTCGCAGGCGGAAGAGTGGCTTCCGCGCTTTGCGCTAGTCCACATGCTGCGCTTTCAGAGCGGCGAACGCTTCGTACAGCAACTGGTTGAGCTTCTTATTGTGCTGCGCGGCGTACGTCTTGAATTCGCGGCGGAACTCCGCCGGCACCTTAAAGTTGAGTGGCATCGTCCTATCCGAATCTGACGTATCGGGTTTGCGTGTGGCCCGTTTGGAGCTCTTGGGCCATGGTGGATTCTTCGCCATACCGGTTAGCCCGCCTTTTCTAGTGCTGTCACTGACCAATGCCGAAGTGCGCACAGATCCGGTGATTGTACCGCTGTTGCAGCATATAGCAACAGCACGAAAGAACGCAATCGTGTTTTCGTTTTCGGCAGATTGGTGGCTGGTCGCAGGCCAAAACGGAGCGAGACGCTTTGCCTCTGGGATGGCGGTCAGGGTTTGGTGGTGCCAATCAGATGCGGTCCGTGCCGCTCCCGACAGGTCCCCCGACCAGAACTCTTGAGTTCAGGCAGAAGCGCTTACGCGCGAGGGTACCTGTACACTACGCTGGAGGACGGCAACAGGCGACTACAGTGCTAAATAACCGCTACGGATATCTCATCGCCGCGATCTGGATTGTTGCGCTTGACGCGATACTTGCCTGGTGGGTTAAAGGCGATCTCGAGATGGCGTGGCTGGTCGGGATGCCCGTCATCGTTGGGGGAGGGGTCGTTATTGGCGTGGTTCCGGCGGTCGCGTTCCGGCGGTGGAAGCCGGCGCTTATATCGATCGGTGCGTCCGTGTTGCTTTCTGCGCTGCTGCTGTACGCGGCGATCGAGACGCCGCACCATTGGAAGGCCGCGCCGCCTACGGATCTTGTGGACGCCGTAAATCGGTTTGCTTCGGACCGGGCTCAAGTCAAATCGGCGTCCGAGAAGGTCACCGGGTATCCGGTGGAACCCGCTATCCCGGCGCAGGTCGAGCTGACCGGCGGGGTGACTACCAAGGAAGGGTTCAGCTTCTCTCTATCGCGGAGGCCGGCGGCGGCGCGCGTGGTAGTTGCTTTTGAGGCGGGGCCGTCGCAGGCGATGCAGTTTGACGAGGTCCGCGGCTCCGGCTCCTGGCAGATGAGGCCGCGCAAGTCCGACGTCGAGCGGATCACGATCCGGCCGGCCGCGTTCGAGCGGCGGTTCCCCGATTCCAGGGTGATCGAAGTGGGCGGGAGCGGGCCTTATTCGGCCGGGCAATCGCTCGCAGTTCGGGCGGCGCGCAGCGAAACGGATTGGAGCATCGTTCTGCTGCGGCTGATGGACGGAGGCCAGACTGTCCGCGAGGTGCGGCGCTATTCGCAAACTGACTTGCTCGCACGGTTCAGGGGAACGCTGGCGGCTTCGGGGCTTACTCCGCTCGAAACTGCCGTGATCTACTTCCGGCCGGTCAAACAGCAGGACGTGATGTTCCTTCAATCGCCGGAGTTCAGTTTCATCGGAGTGCTCGGGGATGCGCGTTACTGGCGGGCGGAGATTGTCGCCCGGCTATCGCGGGATGGCGGCGGAATCGATTTCGAGGTCGGCAGAAAGCTGACGCGTCCTCCCGCGGGTACGGTTTTCGCTGGCGACCGGCGGTGAGCGCGGCTTGCTCCGTTGCGCCCCGTTGCCCGGCGTTGGTTAAGGCCGAGGCCTGCTGAGGCCACCCTGCGCTGCCCTCTGCCCCGCTCTGATAACATTCCCCCGGAGGTCTTGTGACCCCTTCATCCGATTTCCTCACCGCGCGGATGGGCGCGGCGGGTAGGCCGGTGTTTCGCCTGGGCTTGTCGGCTTCGTACCGTCCTGGAGAGCGGGCCGTCCGATCCGCGCTGGATCAGGGCGTGAATTACCTGTTCTGCTACGGCATCGACACGCAGATGACGCGTGTCATCCGCGAGATGAGCGCCGACCGGCGGGAACGCGTCCTCATCGCCACCGGCGGGTACAACTGGCTCGTCTGGCACACCTCGTTGAAGAAGGCGCTCGAGAATTCGTTGCGGCGCCTGAAGACCGATTACATCGACGTCTTTCACTATCTCGGGGTGATGAACCCCCAGCAGTTCCCGCCCCGGGTACGGGAGGAACTGGCGGAGTTGCGATCGGATCCCAGGGTAAGGGCAGTGGCAATCTCATGTCACGACCGAAAGCTCGCCGGGAAGCTCGCCGCCGACGGCACGGTCGATGCGTTGATGATCCGCTACAACGCCGCGCATACGGGCGCCGAAGAGGATGTGTTCCCCCATGTCTCTGCGCATAACATTGGGGTAATCAGCTATACGGCAACGCGCTGGACCTGGCTGCTGCGGCGTGTGAGGGGGTGGCCGAAGAACGAGGCGGTTGCGACAGCGGGCCAATGCTACCGGTTCGTGCTCTCCAATCCAGATGTGCACGTCGCATTGACGGCGCCCCGGAATGAGAAGGAGTTGCAGGAAAACCTGCGCGAGGTCCGGCGAGGCGCCCTGGATGCGGATGAGATGGCTTATATGCGCCGCTTTGGGGCATACGTTCACGACCATGCCGGCTGGTTCATGGGTGCGTGAGCGCGATCCCGTCAGACGCGCTGAATCCTGCGGAGCGTGTAAGCGTCCGGGTGGACCTCACCGTTCTGGAGGCGCTTCCAATCATCGTTCACGTGGATCAGCTTGCCGGTGACGTGGTTGGACTGCTCCGACGCCAGAAAGAGTGCGAGTTGAATTTGTTTATCAGGAGCGACGCCACCCGTGGTCCGAACGTCGAGCGCCTCCTGTTGGGCCTTGGCCCCGGCGCGTTCGCCTGCATGAAGCACCTGGTCCGTCATATGAGTGTAGGTTCGGCCCGGTCCGATGCAGTTCACCTGGACGTTGTAATCGCGGACCTCGTCGGCGAGGGTTTCGACGAGCCGGACAACGGCCGCTTTCCCGGCTGCATAGGCGGAGAAGTAGGGCCGGGGGCGCGTGGCGCCATCGCCGCTCAGGACGATAATCTTCCCGGAGCGCCGGTCCATCATGTGGGGCAGGACACAGCGGCAGGCGTGCATGACGCCGAGCAGATTGGTGTTGATCGCTTCCGCCCAGAGCTTCGGATTGGCTTCTGAGAGGGGGCCGATAGGCCCTTGGATGGCGGCGGCGGCGACCAGCGCATGCAGTCCGCCAAAGTGCGCGCGCATGCGTTCAGCGGCGGCGCACATCTGTTCGTAATCGCAGACATCGGCGCGTATCCGCATTGCGGTACCGCCCTGGTATTCAATCTCGAGCTGCGCGGCATCGAGTTCGGCCTTGCTGCGCGCGAGGAGCCCAACCCGGGCGCCCGCTTGCGCGAATCCGACGGCAAGGCGCTTGCCGATGCCACGGCCCGCGCCCGTAATGAGCACGCACTTGTCCTTAAGAGAGCGCATGAGTCCAACTAGAGGGTATTACACAGGCGGCGCCCTCAGTGCAGGCACTCTGGAACAGTCTGATGCCCGGACTGCGCAAGGAACGCTGAAGCGCGGGATGGGGGCACAGGTTCCGCAACAGCAATTTTCCTCCGCTGCGCTTTCTCTGCGCCCCTAGGCGCTCTTTCCGGCTCCTGAGGTGACCGCCGTTTACGCCTTTGCCGCGCTGGCGAGCACGGCTTTCAGGATCGCGTCGAATTCCTCATCGATCAGGAGCCGCTTGTTCTCGCTCCCGTACTGCTTCACCCTGGCGAGAATTTCGTTCTTCTGCTCATCGGTTACGGTGATGCCACGCACTTCCAGCCGCTCGTCGATGTTCGCCAGCCCACTGCCCTTGCCGAGCGCGATCTTCACGCCGGGACGCCCCACCAGCTCGGGCTTGAACGGCAGGTACTCGAGCGGCTCCACGTTCTTGCAGCGGCGATGGAACATCGTGACGATGCCCGATTCGATGTTGTACAACTGCTCGCCGACGATGGGCCGGTTCGGCGGAATCGTGAACCCGCCGAGTTGCTGAACGAGCCTGGAGAGCGCGTAGAACTTGGTCGTATCGACGCCGGTTTCCACCCCGTACAGGCACTTGAGCGCCATAACGGTGTCCTCGAGCGGCACATTGCCCGCGCGCTCGCCGGCTGCCGAAACAGTGACGTGCGCCACGGAAGCGCCGGCCGCCAGCGCCGCGATGGTATTCGCCACCCCGATGCCGAAGTCCTCGTGGCAGTGGATCTCGATCGGCTTGCTGAAGCGCGCGCGGAACTTTCGGATGACGGCCGTGAGCGCCTGGGGCGTGCAGCCGCCGAACGAATCGGCGACGGTCAGCGCGTCCATGTGGCCCTCGGTCGAGATCTTCTCGATCAGGTCCATGTAGCGCTCGAGGTCGGAGCGCGTCGAATCGATTGTGAAGAAGACGGTATAGAGCCCGGCTTCCTTCGCCGCGAGCGTCGTCTCGATCGACGACTTGATCGCCCAATCCATATCCTTGCCGTAGGCGTGCTTGATCAGGTGATCGCTCGACGGGATCTCCGTGATGATGCCGTGGACGCCGCAATCTTTGGCGAGCTTGACGTCTGATGGCATGCACCGGGAGAACGAGAAAATCTCGCTCGGAAGGCCCAGCGCGACGATGTCGCGGATCGCGGCTTCGTCTTCAGCCGAGACGGCAGGCATCCCGGCCTCGATGCGGTGCACTCCCGCTTCTGCCAGTTTCTTGGCGATCGCGATCTTCTCTTCGCGGCGGAACGCGATGCCGGTCTGCTGCTCGCCATCACGGAGCGTCACGTCATGGATGCGCACCTGGTCCGGAAACGCGAACTGCTCGCGGACCTCGGGCGTCCAGTTCCATGGACTTGAGAACCACTGGTCGGTCTTCCAGGGCTGGGACATTCGGTAGGGACTCCTTTCGTGCCGGAAGCGCTCACTGCGCGAACGCCCGTTTCGCGGGCGGACCGGATCCGGTCAGCACACGAGTTACCGTGCGGCTGCCCAGATGGCCATTCTATGCGCCCGGCTCAGTCCTCGGCAATGACTGGATTGCGTAGCTGTCCGAGTCCCTGGACGGAGACCACCACGTCATCGCCTGCCCGCAGATACCGCGGCGGCCGGCGCGCGAACCCGACGCCCGCGGGGGTGCCTGTCGCGACAAGGTCTCCCGGTTCCAGCGTGAACACGCTCGAGAGGAACTCGATCAGCTCTGGGATCTTGAAGATCAGCTCCCGCGTGTTTGACGATTGCATCACTTCGCCATTGATGGAGAGCGTGATGTCGAGGGCGTGCGGGTCCTCGATCTCGTCCGCGCTGACGATCCACGGGCCGAACGGCGCGAACGTGTCGAACGTCTTGCCCATGATCCACTGCGTGGTGGCCATCTGGAAGTCTCGCGCGCTCACGTCGTTGAAGTTCGTGTATCCAAAGACGTGCTCGCGCCAGCGGGCGGCCGGGATGTGCCTGCCGCCGCGCCCGACGACGAAAGCAAATTCGGCTTCGTAATCGGGCTTGCGCGAAGCCTTCGGCAGCACGATCGCGTCGCCGGGGCCGATGACGGCCGTCGGGAACTTCGCAAAGATAGTCGGGACTTTGGGGATCTCTAGCTTCGCTTCCCGCGCGTGATCCGCCCAATTCAGGCCGACGCAGATGATCTTCGGCGGGCGGGGAATCGGCGCCAGGAGGCGAACTTCGGAGAGGGGATAGGACGGACCATCGGCCCCGGCTGCCCCGCCTGATGCAATGATACTCAACAGGTCGGGGAAGCCGGAATCCCGCAGACTGATCACACGTTCACCGCTAACGTAACCGGGCGCAGGCGCACCGTCGCCTTGGCAGAACGTGACGTATTTCATTCAGGTGCGGGATACGGACCGCCGGCTGGCGGCCCGCAACAAGCTTGTTAGGCGGCCTTCTGGACCTTGCCGTTCCGGATGCAGGACGTGCAAACCTTCATACGCTTCGCCGCGCCGTTCACAACCGCACGGACCGCCTGCAAATTGATATTCCAGCGGCGGTTCGTCACATTGTTCGCGTGGCTGATCCGGCTGCCGAAGATCGGCCCCCGTCCACAAAGCTCACATACCTTCGCCATAGGACAAAAATCTCCTCCAGGTAGGAAACCCAAGTGTATCAATCATCGCGGCGGAACCGCAACCTGCCAGAGTTGCATCCGGAGCGTTTCCTGCTTCTGAGAAGTCGTCCCGGAACATGTCAACAATAATTCAACCTTCCGTCGCGAATGCCCGGCGAGGTGTCTTTTTATCATCTTAAGGGCTATACTCTGCGTCTAACAGGTGAGCCGGATCGCTGCGATATACTGAAATCGTCGCAGCCGTTTTCGGCGGAGGGGAAGCAGGACATGGTTGCGCTGGTGCACTTGAGACACCGGATTTTCACTATCGGTTTTCTAGTGGCCGGGCTCGGGTTAACCCTCCCGGCGCAGAATACCGTTTCGCCTCAGGAACCCAAAGTCAACATTGAGCCCAGGGTCCGCCCACCTAAAGGCGATCCCGACGCTCCACCCGAACGTACCTTGCGGATCGAAACCAACCTGGTTGAAGTGCCCGTTACGGTGACGGATCCGCTCAACCGGTTCGTTACGGGTCTCGAAAAGGAGCATTTCCGCGTGTTCGAGGACAAAATCGAACAGAAGGTGACGCACTTTTCGAGCGAGGACGCGCCCATCTCGATGGGCCTGGTTTTCGATGCGAGCGGGAGTATGGGGACAAAGCTCCAGAAATCCCGGCAGGCGGTCGGTCAGCTCATGAAGACCGCGAATCCCGAGGACGAGTTCTTTCTGGTGCAGTTCAACGATCGGCCTGAAGTCGTCCAGGGCTTCACCCACGACACGGAGGAACTCCAGAACCGGCTGACGTTCGTGCAGTCAAAGGGCAGGACGGCGCTGCTCGACGGCGTGTATCTGGCGCTTCATGAGATGAAGAAATCCGCCAATCCCCGCAAGGCGCTGGTGGTGGTATCCGACGGTGGCGACAACTCCAGCCGCTACACTGAGAGCGAAATTAAAAACCTGGTGCGCGAGGCCGACGTCCAGATATATGCGATCGGTATTTTTGAGCCTTCGGGTTCACGCGGCCGTACGGCCGAGGAGTTGTCCGGCCCCAGCCTGCTGACCGAGATCTCAGAGCAGACCGGTGGCAGGCATTTTCCGGTGGAGAACCTGAACGAGCTGCCGGACATCGCCGCGAGAATCGGGATCGAGTTGCACAACCAGTACATGATCGGCTACACCTCGAGCAATCGTGAGAGGGATGGCAAGTACCGGAATGTGCAGGTCAAACTGGTGCAACCGCGCGGGCTTCCGGCACTTAGGGCTTTTTGGCGACTCGGCTACTATGCTCCTACGCAGTAAGCTCGGCCTCATTGCCGCGGCAACCGCGACCGCCCTCGTCCTACCCGCCTTCGGGCAGGAAGGGGAGACCGTGTTCCATTCGGACGCGCGTCTGGTCGTCCTCCACGCCACCGTGATGGACAAGAAGGGCAATTTTGTCACGGACCTGCCGGCGACCGCGTTCCGCGTGTATGAGGACGGGGTCGAGCAGCAGGTAAAGATCTTTCGCCGCGAGGATGTGCCGGTTTCCATGGGCATCATCATCGATAACAGCGGCAGCATGCGGGACAAGCGCCGGAAGGTGGAACAGGCGGCTCTCGGGCTGGTGAAGGCCTCGAACCGGGACGATGAAGTATTCGTGGTGAACTTCAACGACGAAGCCTGGCTCGATGTGGAGTTCACGAACGACCTGAAGAAGCTCGAGGAAGGGCTGACGCAGATCGATTCGCGCGGCGGCACGGCGATGCGTGACGCGATCGACTCCTCGATCGATCACCTGAAGTCCAAGGCCAAGAAGGATAAGAAGGTGCTGTTGATCGTTACCGACGGCAACGACAACACAAGTGAGATCACGCTGGAACGGCTGGTCCAGAAGGCGCAGACCCGTGAGGTGATGGTCTACGCCATTGCATTGCTCAATGAAGAGGACGGTCGCGAGGCGAAGCGGGCGAAGCGCGCTCTGAACACGATCACCCAGGCCACCGGCGGCCAAGCCTTCTATCCCGAGGGCGTGGACGACGTATACAAGTTTGCCCTTGACGTCGCCCATGATATCCGGAACCAGTACATCCTGGCTTACTCGCCTCACAAGCAGGAATTGGACGGCACCTTCCGCCAGATCAAGGTGACGGTAAACGCCAAGAACCGCCCGACCGTGCGGACCCGCACCGGCTATTACGCCAGCGCCGAAGGCACAAATCAGGCAGCGGTGGCTCGCACTCACGAGTAGCAACAGAGCGTCTGCGCATCTCGCGAACATTAAGGTTCCCGCTATATTCTGGTATGCTGGTTTCCGCGCATGCTGATCGTTGCTGCGGGCGCAGTGGCCGGTGTCGCGAGCGGGATGGCTTGGGCGGTGCGCGGCCGTTCGTCCCGGATCTTCGGTCCCTCTGTCTGGCGCGGTCCTCGCGACCAGCGCCGCATCGCGCTTACTTTCGACGACGGTCCCAGCGAATCAACCCCCCAAATCCTGCGCGTTCTGGCTGAGCACCGCGCCCACGCGACGTTCTTCCAGTGTGGCGCCAATGTCGACCGGCTTCCCGGCGTGGCGCGCGAAGTGGCAGCCGCGGGCCACGAACTCGGCAATCACACGTACTCGCACGAGCGGCTCTATCTCCAGAGCGCGAGTTTCATCGAGGGGGAGGTGGCGCGCGGCCAGGAGGCGATCGAGCGCGCTACCGGATACAGGCCGCGGCTGTTCCGGCCCCCGTTCGGGGTGCGCTGGTTCGGGCTGGCACCCGCACTGCAGCGGCAAGGCCTTCTGGGCGTGATGTGGACAGCGATTGGGAGCGACTGGCGGTTGCCCACCACGGGAGTTGTCCGGAAGCTGCTCCGCACGTCGTCGAACGGGGCGATTCTGTGCCTTCACGACGGCCGGGGCCGGCGTCCGCGCCCGGATGCTTCCGTTACCGTGGAGGCAGTGCGCCGGTTGCTGCCCGCTTTGCGCGACCGTGGATACCAATTTCACACCGTGAGCGACCTACTATGCCCGATGAACTGACCGAGAGAGTGATTCGCGTGATTGCTGAGACGCAGAAACTGGCCCACGAGCGCGTGACGGCCGAGAGCACCTTCGAGGAACTTGGCATCGACTCGCTCGACGGTGTGAATATCCTATTCGCCCTTGAGAATGAGTTCAACGTCAACATCCCAGACGAGGGCGCCCAGGGCATGCGTAGCGTTCATGACGCTATCAGCGCGATGCGGAAGCTGCTCTCCGGCGAGACCGGGGCCGCGGCGGTCCGTCCGTGAACGGGCGCCGCAGGGTTGTCGTCACAGGTATCGGGGTCGTGAGCGCGCTCGGCGCGAATGCTGCGGAATTCTGGAGGGCTCTCGCAGGAGGCCACCCTGCAATCTGCCCTATCCAGGGCGTTGACATCGACGGGCTTAGGATCCGGAATGGCGCGCAGGCGCACAGCTTCAATCCGCTGGCGTACTTTTCCGAGAAGGAAGCCGATTTCCTGGACCGCTTCGCCCAATTTGCGGTCGTCGCGGCTCGCGAGGCCGTCAAGGACGCCGGTATCGAGTGGACATCGGAGCTGCGTGAACGCTCGGCGATCGTGACGGGCTCGTGCATTGGCGGACAGAGCACGCAGGACGAGGGATTCCGGAACGTCTACAGGGACGGCAAACCCCGTGTCGCCCCCCTGACGATCCCGAAGACGATGGCGAATGCAGGCGCGAGCCACATCTCGATAGAGACGGGCGTTACCGGTCCGTCGTGGACGGTCTCGACGGCGTGCTCGTCGGCGAACCACGCCATAGGGCAGGCGTTCTGGATGGTCCGCGACGGGCTGGTGGATGCCGCGATCACAGGGGGCAGCGAAGCGCCATTCAGCTTCGGTAACCTGCGGGCGTGGGAGGCGATCCGGGTGGTTTCACCCGACACCTGCCGGCCGTTTTCGAAGGATCGCCGCGGAATGATCCTGGGCGAGGGTGGCGCCATGCTCGTGCTGGAACCGCTCGAAGCGGCGCGGGCCAGGGGGGCGCGGATTTACGCAGAGATCTGCGGAGCGGGGATGTCCGCGGACGCCCATCACGTGACGCAGCCCTCTGTGGACGGTCCGGCACGGGCGCTCGCGATGGCGCTGGCGGACGCGGGCCTGAGCCCTGAGGCGGTCGGTTATATCAACGCACATGGCACCGGAACGCAAGCGAATGATCCCACCGAAGTGGCCGCAATCCGGAAGGTCTTCGGCGTGCATGCGGACCATCTGGCGGTAAGCTCGACGAAATCGATGCACGGCCACGCGCTCGGTGCGGCGGGGGCTATTGAAGCCGTCGCGACCGTGCTGGCGCTGCACCACGGCATTCTGCCGCCCACGGCGAACTTCACGGAGCCGGATCCCGAGTGCGTGATCGACGCGGTGCCGAATGTGGCGCGCCCGGCGGAGGTGGAAGCGGCCCTCTCAAATTCCTTCGCGTTTGGCGGCTTGAACGCAGTGCTCGCGTTCCGGCGGGTGTAAGCGCGATGCCGGCGCGTCGTATTCTGCAACTCGGCGACCCTGTCCTGCGCCGAGTTTCTGAGCGGATTCCCGATCCGGCCGGCGCACGCCTGGTCCTGCGGGACCTGCGGGCGACGCTCCACGAGTTCCAGCGCACACACGGGTTCGGCAGAGGCATCAGCGCGATTCAGATCGGCGAGGCCGCGCGCCTGATTTACATCGAGTTCGACGGGGCGCCGTACGAGCTCTTCAACCCGGTGTTCGAACGCGTGAGCGATGAGAAGTTCCGGCTTTGGGACGACTGTTTCTCGTTCCCGAACCTGATGGTATTGGTGGAGCGGTCGCGTTCTGTTCGGGTCCGCTATCAGGATGCGCACGGCGAGCCGCTGGTGGTGGATGCCGAGGGGGCGTTCTCCGAATTGCTCCAACACGAGATGGACCACCTGGATGGCATCCTCGCGGTGGACCGCGCCGTGAGCCGCGATGCGTTCTCGACACGCGATGAGTGGCTGCGCCGCCAAGGGCGGTCACGAGCGTGAGCAGAAGACGGTACCCGCTGATTCGGTACTACGAATCGCATAGACAGCCTATTCCGTTTGTTACAATAACGGGTTCCCTGATTTCAGGAGGCTTTGTGTGCGGGTGATCGGTCTAGTCATGAAGATCTTCAGCTATCTGTTCCACCTGGCGCTGGCGTTAGTGATGACGGGCTTGGCGACGGTGGCCTGGCTGAGCAGCCATCCTTTGAACCTATACCTTCTGCCGTGGGAGGGTGATACCCTGACCGCGGTGATGTTCTTCGGCGGGCTTGCGGGCCTGATCGTTACGTGGCTCGCCGTGAAACGCATCCTGCCGGTGCTGTTCGTGCTCTGGAATGTCGTCGTGCTGGTCATGCTTGTGCGCGGCTTCTTCTTCAGCCCCTACACGTTCGGCCCGGTGACGACGACAATCTCAACGGCGCTGTATTTTGTGCTCGCGGCGCTGCTGGCCTTTGCGGGCAGCCTGTTCATTATGCGCAACCGCTCAGGCGAGCCGGCGAAGCGGCGTACGGCCCTCGCGTAGGGTTCGACGTTTCAGGGCTATGGCGGCCCGAGCCGCAGCGCTTCGGGCCACCTCAGCCTGGTCAACGCCGGATGTGCGGCCCGGCTGTCGCTCGCTCATACTGTTATTGACGGCTCAGCTACCTGAATCTCGGAAACGCTGAGCATTTGTGTCACGTCACAGCAAGCGAGTGAGAATGCTACGACTTTTTGCGATCCTCGCGGTCTTGGCCGCTCCAATGGCGGCGCAGTGGTATCCGCGTCACAACTTTTCGTTCGGCGTGGGTGGGGCCCAGCCCAAGGACGATCTCGCCGGTGTGTTCCGGAACCGTCCCGGAATCTCCGTCAACTACGGCTATCGTTTCATGCGGAATTTCCAGCTTGACGGCGGGGTCGATGCAGTCTTCGGAGCCGGCGGCGTCCGTGATTATCAGGACACCCCGTTCGGCCTGCTTCGCATCAAGGATTATCAGTTCTTCGTCCCCATGGGGGGCCGGGCGATTCTGCCGGTCGCGGATGGCCGCCTGCTGCTGTTCGGCGGCGGCGGGTTCGCATGGATGAAGTACACAGAGATGCTGCGGCAGCCCAGCGATTATTACCGGTTCGAATGTCCGACATGCACGAGCCGCAGCGGTTGGGGCAACTACGCCGTCGCCGGCGTCAGCTATTTTCTGGACCGCTCGAAGCTGTTCCGGATCGGCGTGAATACCAAGGTGTACCGCGGCCATACCGACGGCGAACCGATCGCCGGCGTGCCGGGCGTGGAAACACGAGACCGCTGGATCAACGTTTACGGCGAGTTCGGCATTAGCTTCTGAACGGCGGCTAGTACCGCATCCACGGGGATACGGTCCATGCGTTCACCGCTGGCCGGTGTGGAGACGACCTCCACTCGGGACCCCCGCGGCGCCCAGATCGCGGGATCCGTGGGACCGAACAGCGCCACCACAGGCGTGCCCACGGCTGCGGCCAGGTGGGTAATTCCCGAGTCGTTCCCAATGTAGACGCTCGCCTCCGCAATCCTGCAGGCGAGTGCATAGAGATCGTCCAATCGAACCGCGCCCTCCAGTTCCTCCTCCGGGCCCGCGCACCATTCCACAGGCATCCGCAGCGCTCCGGCAACGGCACGGAAGCGCTCGAGCGGCCAGTTCTTCTTCCGGCTGCCGGAGAACGGGTGAATCAACGCGAAGCCGCGGTCTGACCTGGGGCAGCAGATGCGGGGGATAGCCGGGCCCGTGCCGCCAACCAGGTTCAGGAACCAGTCTGCGGCGTGGACGCCGGGGTTTTCCGGCAAGGCTTTGAAGAATGTAAACGGAAAGCGTTCCACGGCAGCGCGGAACTCGGGACGGGAGGCGCCGTACCAGGAGACGACGGAATCGAAGCTGGCCAGAGCTTCGAGCAGGGCCGGTGGAGGCTCGCGATCCGGGAGGCCGAGGAGGTCGAGGCCAGTGGATGCGATAGACCTTATCACGGAGGCGAAGCGCAGCAGCGGAAGGACTGGCGAGGGCGCCCAGACCTCGGTGTACTCAGCCCGCAGGTGCCCCATCGCGGGCAGCGCGAGGATGCAGTCCCCGATGGCGCCGGGCCGGATGATCAGCCGGCGCCGAACGGCCGGCACCCCAATCATTGGATGGAGTACGGTAGCTTGACCTCAATGGTCTTCGGCGGAAAGCAACGGTCCTCCGTGCAGGCCTGGTACCGCAGCTTGCCTGTGAGGAAGCCAGGGCCGACCGTAGCGCCATCAGCGGCTTTGAATCTCGTGACGATCGGGAACTTCTCGGTAAACACCGACACAGGCTTCTGGGAGAACGAGTACGAGCGCGCTTCGGCCTTGGGGAACACGGTTTCCGTGGCGGCGAGCCCGCCTGGTTCCCAGCGCAGCCGCAGTGGAATCAAATACTCGTCCGCGGGCTTGTCACTGTTCACGTGGAACCCGGGCTGAAGTTCGACGGTAAGCTTGGCCTCGGCCACGGCGCCCCGCTTCACAATCACTTTCTGCGGTGGAGCGACCGAAAGGTATTGCCCCTGTGCCGCTGCGCAGGGCGCCAGGCCCATGAAGATGGCAACGCTAGAGAAGGTCGCTAAGATCTTTTTCATACTTGCTCTTGTTGACGAGTCCTACGTGCACGGAGGCAATGCCGCCCTCTCGATCGATGATGAATGAGGTAGGGAGAGACTCGACGCCGTTGTAGTCCTGCGCGATCTTGTCGTCGCCGAGCAGGATGCGGTAGTTTATCTTAGCCTCCGCAAGGAACGGCTTCACCTCGTCCCACCCCCCCTCGTCCATTGAGACGCCGAGCACCGCGAACCCCTGGTCCTTGTACTTCCGCTCGAACTCGACGAACCAGGGGATCTCCAGGCGGCACGGCGTGCACCATGTGGCCCAGAAGTTCAGGAGAACCACTTTCCCTTTGTAATCGGAAAGCTGGACTGTACGGCCGTCGGCGTCCTTGAGCGTGAAGGTCGGCGCGGGCTTGCGCGATGCCTTCTCAGGAGCCTGCCTTGAGCACCCGGCCAGAGCCGCGGCGAGGCTGATTGTCAGAACCAGGAATGCTCGTCGCACCGGCTGGTACCTCCTCATGTGAACTTCCATTATATGGATGCTTAAACCTGCAATGCGTTCCCCAGGAACCGCCTGAACCACCGTTTCCTGCGCTCGCGCCAGCGCGCGGCCAAGGTGAACTCTTCATGCCGCGCAGCGCCGGCGAAGAGCCAGGCCGCGGTGTCGCAGAAACTCTCGCAGGAATACTCACGCCAGCGCCGGGTCCGGTTCGGCCCGTCCGACGGCTGTAATTTCAGCTTGCGCATTTCGGCCGACCAGCCGAGTTCGCCGGAACCGCGCTCGGTCGACAGCAACTCCTGCCAGCTCCGGCGCTCCGCATTGCTGAGGTGAATCCAGGCGAAGTGGAACAACTCGTGGACGAAGATGCGGGCCAGTTCGCGGGGACGCCCCAGCAAGGCGCGGTCGAGCGCCATGGTCCGCGTCCGGATGTGGGACCCGGCGTGAACCGCCACACCTCGCCCTCCTCCCGCGAAGAGGCGGCCCCGGTGGACGTGCGGGTCTTGGACAAACCTCATCCGGATGACGCGCCCGGAGATTCGCGGGAGCCGCGCCAGCGCCGCTTCGAGCGCCGCGATGCTTACTTCGCAGCCTGTGGCTGCGGCGGCTGCTGCGGCCCGGCGGACGAGGTCAGCCCTTCGATCTTCACTTGCCGCTGCTGCTCCTGGAGCCATTCGCTGAACTTGGCGTTCTTGATCTGCTCGACGAGGTTCGCTCGAATCTGGTCGAACGGAGGCGTCGTGATCTCCTCTACACGGAAAACATAGAACCCGTTGGGCTGGCGCACGGGGTCGGTCACTTGACCGGCTTTGAGGGCGAATATGGCCGTCTTGATGTGCTCCGGCATGGGCGCGTTACGCGCGATCACACCGAAATCGCCGTCCTTCGCGACGGAGTTCGCGTCCTTCGAGTATTCCTTGACGAGCTTCACGAAATCACCACCGGCGCGGGCCTGCTTCACGACCTCGTCAACCTTGGCCTTCGCCTCGGCTTCGGTAGGCGCCTTCGGAGCCTTGGGATCGGCTGGCGTGGCACTTGCCGCAGTGAAGGGGATGTAGATTGCTTTCACGCGCGCCTGCTGGAACTTATCCTTGTCGGCGGCGTAGGCGGCTTTCACGTCGTCCTCGGGGACGGTAATCCCTGTGTTGAAGTGATAGCTCATCTCCGCCTGAGCCAGGATGCGGATCCGGGTAATCTCCAGTGCATCCTTGTAGGGGCTTGCCTGATCCAGCTTGTTCTTCTGAGCCTCTGCCGCCAGCCGGCGCGTCACGCCGTACTGCTGCAGAAGGGCGTTCAGGTTGCCCGTAGCCTGCTGCTGCACCTGCGGGTCCAGTGATCCGATGATGGCCTGAAGTTCACCGGCGGTGACCGGCTGCGCATCCACCGTGGCGATCACCTTTGAAGGCTCCGCGGTCATGATGTTCGCCTGAGGCGCCTGCGGCGCTGCTTGCGGCCCGGCTCCCGGCGCCATCGGTTTCGTAGGCTTCGCGGGCTTGGCGGAAGGTGCGGCCTGCGTCCCCTTCTTCTGCTGCTCGAGCGTGGCCTGTGCGGCAGCTTTGGTTTTCTCGAGCAATTCCTGCGACGATTGCTGCTGCCCTGTTTGGGCGCACAGCACGCCTGTACTAATAGCTAACGTGAGGAGAAATCGCATTACGAGGGAATTCCTTTGATTGGCGTAAGTTACGATTTTATCATGGGTCGGCGTTGGCGCAACCGCGAGCCTATTTTCAGCGGATCGCGTCCACTTCTACGTAATAGATGTTTCGCCATTTCCGTTCATGACGCTGCGAAGGGCGCGCATCAGCGCGGCGTAGTTCAGCGGTTCAGTTCGCCTTGCGTCGAGGGCGTTCCGCTCGCTCGTGAAAAACAGATATTTGCCATCGGGCGAGAGCGTGGGGCAGAAATCGCGCGCGACGCTGTTCACCTTCGGGCCGAGATTTCGGGGCACAGTCCACGTGCCGTCTCTCAGTTCAGAGATGTAGAGGTCTCCGCGGCCGGTGTCGTCCGGGCGGCCGAAGCTCGTAAACACCATGAAGCTCTCATCGGGCGCGATTACCGCATCGCCCTCTGAGACCGGCGTATTGATAACGTCGCCGAGGCTCTCGGCCGGTTGATAAACGCCGTCGAGTACGCGGCTGCGGTAAAGGTCCATGCCGCCCTTGCCCTCCTTACGGATCGACGTAAAGTAGAGCGTGCCGTCGGCGGTCACCGAGGGATAGTAATCCGTGCCGGGCGAGTTCACGTTGGAGCCGAGGTTCGCGGGCTCGCTCCAGCCGGACGCGTTGCGTTCCACCATCCAGATATCGTGCTCGCGTTTGGGCTTGCCGTCGAGCGGCCGGTTTGAGATGTAGAAGAGACGCTTGCCGTCAGGCGCGAGGAACGGGTCGGCGTCGTCGTAGACACCGGAGAACGGCGCCACTTCCGGCTGAGTCCATTTGCCCTCGCGGAAATGCGAGACGACGATGGTCCAGTGCTGGAAGTTCGGGGTGCTGCGGGTGAAGTAGACGGTGCGTCCGTCAGGAGTGAACGTGGCGTTGAGATCGTAATCGGGAGTTGAAAGCGGCTCGAACAGGGCAGCTTCGGTGACGGGGCGGGCGGATGCGTACGGGTGCTGGGCGGCAGCAGCCGCGGCTGACAGCGTGAGCACAAGCAGAGCGGATCGGACCATACCCACATCAGACGTGCGCATCTGTAATTGGGCACACTGAAAGGACCCACGACCGCAAGGAGTGGCAGCGTAGGGACTGGCTCCTCAATGTATGCCGCGGCGGGCGAGCCGTGTAAGATGGGAGATCGCTCGAGGCAGGCTACGAGGATCCCATGAGTCCAGGCCCCAGAATCCGTGTGCCGCTCTCGCGGCGGGCGCGCCTGGCCGTGTTTGACGCCGCATCCGCGCTGAAGCTCCCGTCTGTTCTGCTCCGCAGCTCCTGGCGGACGCACCGCCTTCTCATCCTCGGCTACCACGGGCTTTCTCTCGACGACGAGCACGAGTGGCAGCCCTCGCTCTATATCCCGTCCGCCCTGTTCCGAAGCCGCCTGGAGGCGCTCCGGAATATGAAATGCGCCGTGCTGCGGCTGCCTGAGGCGCTCCGGCGGCTTCGCAGCGGTACTCTGCCACCGCGGTCGGTCGTCATCACTTTCGACGACGGCGCCTACGATTTCTATCACCTCGCCCTGCCCCTGTTGCGCGAGTTTGGCTTTCCAGCCACGGTTTACCTGACGTCCTACTACTCCGGCTTCAACCGGCCTGTGTTCGATGTCATGCTGTCCTACCTGTTCTGGAAAGCGCGCGGGCGGGATTTCGAGTGGCCCGGTGTGCTCCAGGCTCCAGTAAGGCTCGACCAGCCGGGCCGGACTGCCGCCGCGCGTGAGATTCGCGACTACGCCCGCCGCAGCGGGCTTTCGGGCGCCGCTAAGGACGACCTGCTCGCCGGACTCGCCGCACGTCTGGGAGAGGACTACGGCGCTCTCTGCTCCCGCCGCGTCCTGCACCTCATGACTGCGTCCGAGGTCTCCCAGGCCGCGGGCTGTGGGATCGACATCCAGTTGCACACGCACCGCCACCGGGTGTCGCGCATCCCGGAGCGCTTCGTTGAGGAAATCGAAGATAACCGCAGTTTCATCACCCGCGCCACTGGCATTAACCCTGTCCACTTTTGCTATCCCTCGGGCGTCGAGGCGGCGGAGTTTGTCCGCGTGTTGCGCGGCGCGGGGGTGGAATCCGCCGTCACTTGCCAACCCGGGCTGGCCGGCGAACGCAGTGATCCGCTGTTCCTGCCCAGGCTCCTCGACATCTCCTCTCTGTCAGCCACGGAATTTGAAGGCTGGGTGAGCGGGCTGGCCGAGTTCGTCCCGCGGCGGCCCGTGCGGCTTCCTCCTGACCGGGTCTTCGAGATGAAGCGGGAACAATTTCTGGAGTATGCCCCGGAAGACCACGCGGAATCCGGGTCCGTTTCTCCCGATATGATGGACTAACCTAGAATGAGCTTTGAAGTCGTTGGTTCCGTCAAGCCGCCTCGCCCAGTAACCGCCCGTCCGGCCGTAGCGGGTGCTTTGCCGGGGGCTGTGCCGCTTGAGGCGCCGGTCCCGGAAAGGGTTGGCGTAGCGGTCACCGTACTTGCCATCGTGGCCTTCCTTCTGTACAGCCGGATCGTCGAGCTCATACCCATCCGGGGGCTCTTTCTGTTCCTTAGCGCCACACTGCTGTTGTATGCCGCGATCACGCACCGGCTCCGTTATCTTCGCAACACGCCCTCCGCTCTTTTCCTGTTCATGACAGTCTGGATGGTAGCGGCCGGCCTGCTTGGGATGTACCCGGGCGGCAGCGCTGAGAGGCTCACCGAAGTCTGGGCGCGCTCGCTGCTGGCTTACGTTGTCGTGGTGTGCATGGCAACCCACCTCGGCGCGGTGCGCCGCCTCATGGCCGCCATTGCATGGTGCCTTCCCGCGTTCTCGGTTCTCTCCGTCTGGCTGCCCGGCTATGTGGATGGACGCCTGATGATCCTGGTCTCCACCCTGGCCAACCCGAATGATTTCGCTCTGTTCCTGGTTGTCGCCCTGCCCTTCGGGGTGTGGTACGTCGCGGAATCGCGGCACTGGACCGTCCTCCGGTTGATCGTCGCGGCTTCCGTGTTTCACGCCGTCATCATGCTGGTGCAGACCGGCTCGCGGGGAGGCATGATGAGCGCCATCGCTGTTCTCATCACGGGTATGGTGCTCTGCGGCCGCAACATGCGGATGGTGCTGGGCGTTTCGGCGCTCGCCGCAGCACTGATCGGCCTGGCGGTGGTTCCGCAGTCGCTCCAGCAGCGGTACGTGACCATCGTGTACGATGACGTTCCCGAGACGGAGGGCTCGTCCGCGTCCTTCGCCGTCGGCTCCAAGTACGCGCGCCTGGAGCTCTTCCTCACCAGCCTGCGTGCCACGGCGGAGCACCCGCTGTTCGGCGTCGGACCCGGAATGTTCCCGGACTACATCGGGATGAAACTGCGCGAGCAGGGGCGGCAGGGCCCGTGGCAGCAGACCCACAATGCTTATACGCAAATGTCCGCCGAGGCCGGGATTCCGGCGGCGCTCGCATTCCTCGGCGTCGTCCTGTTCTGCTGGAGACACGCCAATCGCGTCCGCAAAGCCGCGCTCACGCCCGCTTTGCGCCAGCACGCCGGCATGTCCGTTTGCCTGCTGGCCGCGCTCACGGGCTACGCCTTCTGCGCATTGTTCAGCAGTATCGCGCTCCTGCCTGTACTGCCGCTGATTACCGGCGTGACCGTCGGGCTTGAGGAATCATTCCGAAAGGCGACTTGGGTTCCGGAACCCGCAGCGGCTACTGCTGCCGCTGGTACAGGCTCCCGATAGATTCTTCGATCCGTTCCCACCACGGGCGCGCAGCCCATTCCTCGCGCGTTACACGCCGGCTGCGCTCGACATCGCGACTGAAATCCTGGTTCAGTCGCGCGGCCAGCGCGGAATCCAACAGCGCCACGCTGATCTCGTCATTCAAAGCGAATGAGCGCGAGTCCATGTTGGTCGATCCCACTATGCTCCACGTGCCGTCCACCACCAGGATCTTCGCGTGAATCATCGACGGCCGGTATTCGTAGATCTCGACGCCGCTCTCGAGCAGGGGCCCGTAGAGTGCCCGGCTCGCCCTCCTGGTCAGCCGATGGTCGGCGTATTCCCCGGGCACTACGATCCGGACCCTGACGCCGCGCTCCCGAGCCGCCCGGACCAGTTCGTCCCGCAGGCTCTCGTCAGGCAGAAAGTACGGGCTGTTCATGTGGATTTCTTTGCGGGCGGCGGCGATCAGCGATTGAAATAAAACGCGGGCTTGGGTTGAGCGGCCCGTCGCGGGCGAACTGCTCACCACTAGGGCGGTCGTGGATCCATCCGCCTTCGCCGTCGGAAAGTACGCGGGATCGAAGAGAATTTCGCCGGTGGACTCCAGCCAGTTCTCCGCGAAAACCGCCTGCACGCCGGCCACGGCGCCGCCTGTGATCTGGACCATCGTGTCCCGCCACGCGGGTTCACCCAGGTCTGAATATTGCCAGAGGTCTCCGACACCGGCGCCGCCGACCAGCGCCAGTTCCCCGTCCACCACTACCAGTTCGCGGTGAGTGCGGTTGTTGATCCGCGGCCAGGTGTACCAGCGGATCGGATGATAGTACGCGGCGCGCCCACCCGCCTGCCGTAGCTTGTCGAAGAAGGAGTCGGGCACGCGACCGCCGAGGGCGTCGAACACCAGCCTGACTTTGACGCCTGCCCGCGCCCGCTCCTCCAGCGCGCCGATCATCTGGTCCGCCACCCGGCCCTCCGACAGGACGTACCGCTCCATGTGGATGAACCGTTTTGCCTGGCGGATGGCCGCGAGTTCCGCGCCGTAAAACGCCGCCCCATCCGTGAACACCTGGACGTGGTTCCGGTGGTGCAGCGTGCCTTCGGTCAACGCGGAGAGCGTACGCAGGTACTCCTCGGATTCGATCGCGTGGCGCCCGTCCGGCCAGACTCGATACGGCAGCGGCGGCTCGAACAGCGCGAGCAGGAACATGCCGGTCTGGATGACGAGCGCCAGGATCGCCAGGACCGATATAATCTTATAAGCGATGGCGGGCCTTCGCCATCTTGAACGCGCCTCGGCCACAGTCTCCGGTGTTCTCGGCAACCCTGTAATGCCCCTTTACGTCCATCATAGTGCTGCCGTGGTGAATTCCCGTATCTTATTCCTTTTGCCAATGATTTCCATCTCATCCGTTTTGGCGGCCGGCCCACCTGCGGTCGCGCACCAACCCCTTACGGTTGTTTCGCTTAACGCCGCCCGCGAAACAGACCCGAACCGTATTCTCCGGGATGTCAACCGCGCCCCCGCTGTCCGGGATGCGGATGTCCTTCTGCTTCAAGAGGTAGCCCAGGCGCCCGACCAGACACAGTGCGTTGCCGAGCACCTCGCGGCCACACTCAAGCGCTACGTGGTCTACTCCCCGGCAGCGACCGGAGTCACTGATCAAGGCCTGGCCATTCTCAGCCGTTATCCGCTCACAAACACGGACGTCAGGGTCCTCCCGGCCTACAATCTGGTTTTCCGCAGCCGTTCACGCATTGCGCTGTCCACTACGGTGCAGGCGCCCTCCGGGCCCGTACGAGTCACCAATGCGCACCTCGATACGCGAATCAACGCCGCGGATCGCATCCGGCAGTTAGCCCCGGTTCTAACCGACGGATTCGCCGGCCGCCGTATCGTCGCCGGCGATTTCAATACGAACGAGTTCTATTGGGTGGGTCGTTTGTTGCCGCTTCCCGTTCCCGGCATTCAGACTTCCCGCGTGCGCGATTTCATGATCCTCAACGGTTTCGCCAACGCCGTCGCAGGTAGTCCTGTTACGCACGACCTGATGATGCGCCTTGATTGGATCTTCGCGCGCGGCCTCAACGGCTCGCGCTGGGCCGTCTACCCACTGCCCTTTTCAGACCATCATGCCCTTTGGGTGGAAATGCACTGAACCCCGCGCTTGCCCAGGCAGGCGCGGCGTTGCTATAGTCTTAAAACCACTCAATATTTGAGCGGTCAGAGGAGCAACTATGGCTTATGTGATCGCGGAGCCTTGCATCGGCACCAAGGACACCGCGTGCGTGGATGCTTGCCCTGTCGATTGCATCCACCCCAAGAAGGACGAGGGCGATTTCGAATCGGCGAAGATGCTCTACATCGACCCGGTCGAGTGCATCGACTGCGGCGCTTGCGTCCCGGTTTGCCCGGTCTCGGCGATCTTCACGCTCGACGATCTTCCCGAGAAGTGGGCGAACTTCGCGCAGGAAAACGCCCAGTACTTTGGCCGCTAGCGCGGCGCGAGTGGCAGCGGCCGGAATGCCGCTGCCATTCCTTCTAAGGCCGGTACGTCGCGGTGGCCGTGTCGGTCTCCCAGACCTTGACTTCCCCCACGCGTAGATTGCGCTCGCCGAAGCTCCCGTTGAGACCCGTCCCAACCTCTTCGTAAAAATAGCGCGCCATGTTCTCCGCCGAAGGGTTCAGTGTCGTGAACGGCTCCACGTCATTCAAGTACTGGTGGTCCAGCTTTTCGATCGTCGCGCGAAGCACGCGTTTCAACTCCACAAAATCCACCAGCAGCCCGGCGCTGTCCAGTTCATCGCCCGAAACCGTGATGCGGATCCGGTAATTGTGGCCGTGCAGGTTCTCGCACTTCCCCTTGTAGCCGCGCAATGCGTGACCGGCGGCGAATGTTTCTTCGACAGAGACTTCAAACATTGAAGAATTGCTCCACGTCTGCCACGTTCGTCGTGAATCCGTATCCGGGCAGGCTATCGAAAAACACCTGTCCGTAGCGCTGGCGGCAGATCCGGTTATCCAGAAGCGCCAGCACGCCCCGGTCGGAACGGCTGCGAATCAGCCTCCCGAAACCTTGCTTCAAAGCCAGGGCCGCCTGCGGGATCTGGTAGTCGTAGAAAGGATTGCCCCCCTGCTCGCGCAACGCCTCGATCCGAGCGTTTACGACCGGATCGCTCGGCACCGCGAACGGCAACTTATCTATGATAACGCAGCTCAGTTGATCGCCCGGCACATCCACGCCCTGCCAGAACGACGAAGTCGCGAACAGCACCGCGCCCGGTGTGGACCGGAACTCTTCGAGCAGCGCCGTCCGCGGCCCCGTCCCCTGCAGCAGCGTCGGGTACTCCACCGCAAGCGAGACGCGGTCATACACTGCGCGCATCTGCTGGTAACTCGTAAATAGAACGAAGGCCCGTCCTCGGCTCAGGTTCAGCAGGCGGATAATCTCTTCCCCGGCGTCACGCGTGAAGCCCGGCGTCCGCGGGTCCGGTAAGTGCTGCGGCACATATAGCAGGGCCTGATTCGCGAAGTCGAAGTGGCCCGGGACAATCAGCGCCCGCCCGTTGTCCAGGCCCACGCGCGAACGGACATAATCGAACGTGCCTGCCACGGCGAGAGTCGCCGAAGCCAGGACCACCGTGTCCACCGCCTCGAACAAACGCTGACTAACGATGGGCGCCACGTCGATCGGAGTCGCCTGGAGGTAGGTGCCACGCCCACGCCGCTCCAGCCAGTAGACGAATTTGCGGTCGCGCCCATCCATCCAGAAACGCAGGCGGTTGATCATGTCGGCGCACCGCGCGACCAGCGGGCCGACTTCGTCCGGAGCGTCCTTGATCAGCGCCAGGTGAGTCCCCAGAAGCTCGGTGGCGTGCAGCACGTCCCCGTACTGTTCCTCGTACTTCTCACGAAACTCCTCGTGCTCGCGGAACCCCTGCCGCCCTTCGTACACGCTGAACAGGATAAAGAATCGCATCGCCGCATCACCCAGCGCGATGAGGATGCGATCCAGTTCCACGTCTCCCAGTTTCTTTGCGCGAGCCACTGCCGTCACGTCCCGGCGCAGTTCCTCGAACTGATAGTTGGAGACCTGCACGCCGAAGTACTCGCCGGCTACACTCTCCACCTCATGCGCTTCGTCCAGGATTACGGCGCGGTACTCCGGAATGATGCCCGCCTGGTCCTCCTGCCTGAGCGCGAGGTCCGCGAAGAACAGGTGGTGATTGACGATGATGACGTCACTCTCGAGCGCCTTCTGCCGCATTCTTGTGATGAAGCAGCGGTCGAACTGAAGGCACTTCTGTCCGGTGCACATTTCACGGCGCGCATCGACCTTCGCCCATGCGGTGCTGCTTTCGGGGAGTTGGCGGATCTCCGCGCGGTCGCCGGTCTCAGTGGTCTTTTCCCAGTTGCGAATCACTTCGAAATCAGCCACCTCTTCCCAGCCTTCGAGTACTGGTGATTTCTCCGCGTCGTACACCTTCTGCCGGCAGAGGTAGTTCGAGCGCCCTTTCATGTAACACGCGCGGATCTCCGTCGCGAAGTGCTTCGCGAGGAACGGAAGGTCTTTGTAGAAGAGCTGCTCCTGAAGGTTCTTCGTGTGTGTGGAGATTACCACACGCTTGCCGGAGAGCACTGCCGGCACGAGATAGGCGAGCGTCTTTCCGGTTCCGGTGCCCGCGTCTACCAGCAGGTGGCGCCGCTCCGCAATTGCCGATTCCACCGCCTCGGCCATTTCGAGCTGGCCGGCGCGGAACTCATAATTCGCGTGCCAACGCGAGAGCAGGCCGTTGCGGCTGAAGAAATCGCGCGCGGTCATTTGCCTCGTGTTCGCCACCGGTGTCTCTTCAGTATAAGGGGGGCAAACCGCGGTCCCTCGGTGTCTGAACCGGAAGCGAGTCCACCTGGCGGATATACGCCTCGACGTCCGTTTTCCGGCGCATTCCGGCGTAAGACATGTACCGCACCTTCCCGAAGATCGCGCGTTCTCCAAACGGACGGTCGTGCAGTCCGAAACACCACAGGCAATTTGCATACGTGTTCGGATCGCGGCCGTCCAGCGCCCACCGCTCGTGGATGTGGAGCATAGTCGCCAGCGCTTCTTCTTGCGTGGCCGACCACTCGATGATCTTCTTCCCCCAGTACATGCGGTAGTACGACGCGATAGTCCCCGTCGCCAGCATCTCGCGTTGCGTGGCGTTCCAGAGCGGATCGTATGTCCGGGCCGCGATCAGGTCCTCCCGCGAGTACATCTGCGGCCGTGCGTCATCCGCGTGATCACGGAGTGTCGATCGTGCCCAAGCCGGAAGCTCATCAAGCGAATCGGGCCGTTCAGCGTAGCGGCAGAAGTTGAACGCCAGTTCGCGCCTCACGATCAGCTCGTCAAGAAACGGCTCCGCGTTGATACGGTGATCGGCAGCATAATCCTGCGCGCGCAAGGCCACGTCGATCGCGGAGATCTGGCCGAAGTGCAGGTAAGGACTCAAGTTCGAGTTCACACGCGCCGAAGGCTCGTTCCGCTCGTTTTCATATCGCGCAAGCCGGTTGTGGACAAATTCCTCGAGCCGCCGCTCCGCCTCCAGTGCGCCGCCTCGGTACTCCGGGGAGGGGGCGACAGAGTGATCGACCGTACACGATGCCACGAGCCCTGCAACGCCGTCGTCCGTCACCTCGGTATGGAAGTCCGCGACCGCGCCGCGCCACGCTCGAACGCGCGGCAGTTCCACGGGCCGGAGGTGGTCCGCCAGAAAACGGCGGATCCGCGGCCGGATCGTATAAGCGCCCGCCTGCCGCTTTTCGATGAGCGTCATCGGGACGACACAGCTTGCGTCCACTGCGTAATACGCCACGCCGATTCTGTCCGGTACGGTACGGTTATGCCCCGCGGTGATGAACACCGGGTAGTCGTCAGTGACTACCGCAGCGGCATCTCGCGCCAGAACATAAAGCGTGTCGTTGCGGTCCTCGGGCGTGCGCCGAGGGTAGAAGACGTATCCGATGCCGCGATCTCTCAGCCTGCGGGCAGTCTCGGGGACGCCCTCCAGCATGAACGTGTGGATGCGGTCGTTCGCCTGCGGATACCTGTAGGTCAGACCTTCGTACACGAGCAGGGGGAGGCCGCGATCGTTGGCGAGCCGGGCGGCAAATGCAAGCGCGTGGTTGCCCGCCACGCGCCGGTTCATCTGCATCCAGTAAAGGACGTAGCGTCCACCCGAGCGCTGCGGAGGGGAGTTCAGGGCACGGACGCGTTCGTCCATGCCCATAGGATGCACGTTACCGGCTGGCGGCGTCGATCACGAGCGGGTTCTTCAAACCCTGCTCTGCGAAGTACCCGGGGCGTACGCGTTCCACGATCTGGGCTGCCGGCCGCTCCAACACGTTGAACAGCGGCTTGGGATACAGCCCAATCCAGAACGCTGCGATGACAAGCGGCGCAAATACGGCAATTTCGCGGAATGAGAGGTCCTTCAATCCCAGGTTCTTCTCGTTCAGGTTGCCGAGCATGGTCCGCTGGAATAGCCAGATGAGGTAGGCCGCGCCGAGCGCGATGCCCACAGCGCACCAGAACGCCCAAGTGAACGACATCTGGTACGCGCCCTGCAGGATCGTGATCTCCCCGATGAACCCGTTCAGTCCCGGCATCCCCATCGAACTCAGCGCGGCGATGAAGAACACCATCGAGAAAATCGGCATCACCTTCAGCAGCCCTGTGTACTCCGAGATCTCGCGCGTATGCCGCCGCTCGTACACGATGCCGATGATCAGGAACAGCATGCCGGTCGAGATACCGTGGTTGATCTGCTGGATGATGGAGCCGGTGATGCCCAGCGGGTTCAGCGCGAAGATGCCGAGCGTACAGAAGCCCATATGGCTCACGGACGAGTACGCGATCATCTTCTTCCAATCCTTCTGCATCAGGCAGACCAGCGCTCCGTACACGATCGCGATAATCGAGAGCACCGAAACGATGGTGATGACCGTCGGGTCCTTCGCGGCGTCGGGCAGGAGCGGCAGTGAGAAGCGCAGGAATCCGTAGGTTCCCATCTTCAGCAGCACGCTCGCCAGGATCAGGGAGCCGGCAGTCGGCGCTTCCGTATGCGCGTCCGGAAGCCACGTGTGGAACGGGAACATCGGAACCTTCACGGCGAAACCGAGGAAGAAGGCCCAGAAGACCCACCACTGCATCGAGGGCGTGAGCGACGTGCGCAGCAGATCCGGGATCGCAAACGAGTACACCTGGAATTCGCTGTAATGCGCGAAATACAGAGCCAGGATGCCGAGCAGCATCAGGATCGAGCCCGCCAGCGTGTAAATGATGAACTTGATCGATGCGTATGCCCGCCGCGGTCCGCCCCAGATCGCGATGATGAAGTACATCGGGACCAGGCCGAGTTCCCAGAACACGAAGAACAGCAGGGAATCGCGCGTCATGAAGACGCCCATCATCGCGGTCTGAAGCACCAGGAAGTTGGCGTAGTATTCCTTCACCCGCATGTCGATGGCGCGCCAACTCGATAGCACGGCCAGGAATCCGATGGCCCCGGTCAGCACCACCAGCAGCAGGCTGTAGCCGTCGATGGCCAAGTGGTACGACGCACCGATTGATGGGATCCAGTTGAGGCGTTCCTCGAACTGAAAGTCCTTCGTGCGGTCAAACCCGATGACGAGCGGCAGGCACACCAGGAACCCGACGAAGGACGCGACATTGGCCCACAGCTTGACGAGGTTCGTCTTCGATGACGGAATCAACAGAAGGACGAGAAGCCCCGCCAGCGGGGTGAACAGTACGACAGAGAGAATGTGGTCCATACGGCTACGGCAAACCCCCTATCTTAGCAGGCGTGCGGCACCCTTCTGGGATTAACGGGACTCAAGCTCTTCGGTGGCGTCCGGTTCGTTACGGCCCTGCGTTTGCCGCTTTCCAGACCGGCTTGGCCCGTCCGGCCACCGCGTACCACAACCCCGCCAGCACCGCAGCATTCAGCATGCAGAAGTAAAACGGCGCGCGCAGCGCCCCGGACCTGAACCGGGCCACCGCGCCAACGACGGCGAACCCGTAAAACAACACTTGTAGAACCGCTGTAGCGCGGTACAACGGTTCGCCGAGCAGAACCAGATTCGCCGCGAGAGCCGCCATCATTGCGAATGGCGCCAATAGCCGGCCCGCCTTGTGCGAAAGGAACACGAACAGGGGCGCGGGGCGGAAGGGCTTTAGAAACGCCGTGATCTCCCGTAACTGATGGAAATTGCCGGCCATGATTCGGATGCGGCGCGCGAAGCCATCCATCTCAACAGCCTCTTCCACCGCCACCGCTTCCGGTTCATACGACACCCTGTACCCACGCTGGAGGATGCGCACGGGGATCACGTAGTCGTCGTTGATGACGCCGGGCTCCAGTGACGGGTACAGTTCCTTGCGAATGCCGTAAAGCGCACCGTGCGCGCCGAGCGCCGACCAGAGGCCTGCCTCCTGCGTCTTCAACCAGGTTTCGTATCGCCAATACAGGTCTTCCTGTTTGCCAACCTCCGCCTGCTCGGGCTCAGTCACACGGTACAGGCCACTGACTGCGCCGACCTGCGGGTCCGCGAAATGCGCGACCAGCGCGCGGACCGCTCCGGGGACGACCATCGTTGCCGCGTCCGTGAACACGACAATCTCGCCCGCGAGCCCTGGCACAACGTCGTTCAGAACCGCCAGTTTGCCGCGATTCTCTTCAAACAAAAGGACCCGTACGCGCTCGCATCCCAGCGCCGCCTCCTCCGCCAGTCTCGTCGTAGCATCGCGCGAGCCGTCGGAAGCGACGACAATCTCCAACTTCTCCGGCGGGTAGTCCAGTTCCAGGCTGTTTCGCACCTTGCGGGCGATCACTCGCGCCTCGTTATAGGCAGGAATCAGGAGCGACACGGAGGGCTCGATGCGCTGCTTCAATACGGGGCGCCCAAACGCGGCGCGTAATGCGGCCAGAAGAGCGGGGTAGCCCACATACAGATAGAACACGGACGCGACGGCCGTCCACAACACGATCTCGGCGAAGTCCCGCATGACGATGCCCGGCCCCGAAATGCTAACACAGGGACCGGGCAATCGCCCGTGGGTCGCGAGCCCTACTGGTACGTCACGAGCTTGGCCGTCGAGAAGAGGTACGTGAAGTTGGCCACGTCAAGCCCCTGCGGTGTAGGCGTGATCGTCACACTGGGCCTGCTGGCCGGCGGGAGTCCACCGACAATCAATACCCCGACGTCGTCCGTACCCGTGCCGGTGGCGGGCAGCACCGAAAGCACGTCGGCAGGCACCGTGAATGAGCCTGCGGCGTTCTGAGTGAGGCAATTGAAGCCCGCGCCTACACCGCCTATGCTCGACGCGCCGGAGATGAGAACGATGTCGCCGGTATCGCCCCCGCTCCAGGTGATCGGGAGGGCGGCATTACGCGGAGCGGTGGCAATCGCCCCGATATTTGTCCACGTCAACGCGCCGGGGACGGTCAGGGTCGCTCGGAACTGGCCCACGCCATTGGACGCGCCCGGTACGTCGATGGTGTAGTTACCCGGCACGAGCCAGGACGCGCCGGTGGGGTCGAAAGGCGTGAGGTACACGCCTGCGGATTGGCCGTCAACCTTGTTGAGAAGCTTTGTCCCGCCTCCCGGCAGGGTCAGCGTGAGCGCGGTACCCGCATCGATACCTTGGACCGGCACGGGATCGATAAAGTCCGAACTGTCGCCCCGGAAGCTGTAGGTGACGCAGGAACCCACGCTCGAAATGCCGAACTGGCTATGCGAAGCGAGCAGTGCGCTGACGTCCGAACGTGTGAAGTCGGCCACGGCGACGTCGGTTGCGAACGTCTGGCCCGGCAGTTCGGCGATGGTCCTGTTGAGATTGATGGTGCCCTGCCGCACCGTGCCGCCGACGATCTGATCGGCCCGCCTGCCGCCAAAGCTGAGCGGATCCGTACAGGCCCTCTGGCCCTGGGCCGGCGCAATTGCGATTGTGGCCGCGTTGCTCACGACCGCCGCTTCGGGCGGGCCGACCTTGATCGTCACAGGAACGTAGCAGGCCGTAGGAACGTTCGCCGGCAACTGGAAGTTGATCTGGTCGAGACCCGCGAACAACGAACGCCCTTTGTACTGCGGCGTGACCTTCTGGCCTCCCACCGTTATCTCGACAGCGGTATCGAGATTCCCCTGGCTCGGCCGCCGCGATTCGTCAAACGTCACCGGCCCGAGCCCGGTACCCCAAAGAATCACCGTCTGCCCCGGATAAGCAGCCTCGATCACGGAGTTCGTGGGCTGGTTCGATTCCGAGTTGAAGTTGAACACGATGCCGGGGCCGCTTCCCGCGCTATTGCGCGTGATGATCCCGAAACTGCTGCGCACCACGTTGATGGCCTGGGCGTTGCTCGCAACCCCAGCCGTGGTGACCGTCACCGTCGCTTGTCCGACCGGCACGGTCGATGGCAGGATCGCATTGATCTGGGCCGGCGAAATGTAGAGCAACAGCGCCTTCACGGTGGCGCCCCCAGCCACAACGTCGATGGTGGTTCCGTCGGAGGTGGTCTTGAGCGGGAACCCCTCGTCGCTCACCTGCTTCGTAGTGGTCGCAAGCCCCGAGCCGAAAATGCTGAAGATGGAGCCCTGCGCGATGCTCGAGTTCGGCAGACCCGCTGGAACGAAACTCGCCCCGTTCACGATGCCGTTCGTGAAAATCACAGGCTGCGCGACCGCAATGCCTGCCAGCGCAAAAAAGCACACTCCTAGCGACCTGTTCAGTCCCATTACCCCTCCTCTAAGGATAGTAACGCGAGAAAGGGAGGTGAGCCTAAGCACCAGGGTTCGGCCTGTCGGGGCAGTGGAGGCCGGCCACCTTCCGAAAGTCCGTCAGGCTTCTTTGTGAGCGATGCCCAGCGTGCGCATCTTGCGATAAAGGTTGCTGCGCTCCAGGCCGAGCAGTTCCGCCGTGCGTGAGACGTTGCCGCCTGTTTCTTCCAGCTTCTTGAGGATGTAGTCGCGCTCGGCTGCCTCGCGAACCTCCTGAAGGCTGCCGAAGCGGTCCGCACCGCGCTCGGGCGCGCGGCTCCGGTTCAACGGAATGTGCCGGGCGTCGATGCGGACTTGCGGGCTCAGGATGACGATGCGCTCCATCAGATTCCGAAGCTCGCGCACATTCCCGGGCCAGTAATACTCTGAGAGGACGCGGTAGGCGTCCGTGGTCATCTCTTTAGCCTTGCGGCCGTAGCGTGTGGTGAACTCCCGGAGAAAGTAATCCGCGAGGAGGGGAATGTCTTCACGCCGGTCGCGCAGGGGAGGGACATAGAAAGGGATGACGTTCAGCCTATAGAACAAGTCCTCGCGGAAGTTCCCGCGTTCGATCTCGTCCTGGAGGTTCTTGTTCGTCGCGGCGATGACCCGGACATCCACCTGAACGAATTCGTTGGCGCCGACCGGCTCGAAGCGCTGCTCCTCGAGCGCGCGCAGCACCTTGGCCTGGGTCTTGAGGCTCATGTCCCCGATCTCGTCGAGGAAAAGCGAGCCACCGTCAGCCTTCTTGAACTTCCCGACCTTGTCCTCGAGCGCGCCCGTGAAACTGCCTTTCCGATGTCCGAACAGCTCGCTCTCGATCAACTCCTCCGGGATCGCGGCGCAGTTCACTTCCACGAACGGTTCACCTGCGCGTGGGCTCATTGCGTGGAGCGCGTGCGCTACGAGTTCCTTGCCCGTGCCGCTTTCGCCGAAGATGAGAACGCGCCCGTTGGTGCCTGCCATCAGGTGCAGTTGCTGGCGGAGTGCCTTCATCGGTACGCTGTTGCCGATGATGCGGTACTTGGAGCTCTCATCGTCCTTCAGCCGCTGATTCTCCTGCTCCAGTTTGCGGTGCTGGATGGCGTTCTTGACCGTCACCAGGACCTTCGGCAGCGTGAGTGGCTTTTCGAGAAAGTCGAAGGCTCCGAGCTTCGTCGATTTCACGGCCGTCTCGATGGTGCCGTGGCCCGAAATCATCACAACTACGGGACGCTCGGTGAACGGGATTTCCTGGATGCGCGCAAGGGCTTCCAGTCCGTCTATTCCCGGCAGCCAGATGTCGAGCAGGATCAGGTCGTACTGGTTGTGCTCCAGCGCGGTAAGACAGTCCTCCGCGCTTTCGACGGCTTCGGCGGCATAACCCTCGTCCTCGAGCACACCGGCGAGCGACTGACGGATGCCGGGTTCGTCATCTACGACGAGAATCAGCGGGCGCTTCATGCGCGCGCCTCCTGCGGGTGTGCTTCAGTATCGACGCCGAGCGCAGGCACTTCGATCACGAAGCGGGCTCCCTGGGGCGCGTTGTCGTCCACACGGATGCTGGCGCCGTGCTCGGCGAGGATCTGGCTCGCAATGGCGAGCCCGAGGCCGGTGCCGCGGCCCTTGGTCGAAAAGTAAGGCAGGAACAAGCGATCTTTGTCCTCCGGGGAAATCCCGCGGCCGGTGTCCGCGATGATCAATTCAATCGTGTCGGCGCCGGTAGCGTGCGTGGAGATATAAAGGCGCTTCAGCGGACTCTCGTGCATTGACTCGGCCGCATTGTCCACCAGGTTCACGACCACGCGCTTAAAAAGCTCGCGATCAATGTTCACAGCCGGCAGATCCGGCGCAAGATCGCGCTCAATATCGATCTCTTCGAGACGGCCTGCGAAGACGGCCAGCGCAGCTTCGACGGCTTCGTTCAGATTCGAGGGGACGGGCTGCGCAGTCGGAAAGCGGGCGAACTGCGAGAATGCGTTTACCAGGGTCTTGACGGCCTCGACCTCGTTGGCAATCGTATCGGTGCACTCGCGTATGATCTGTGCCGTTTGGGGCTGCATCGGGGTGCGCTCCACCTGTCGCGCGATCCGATCCCCGCACAGCGCGATGGGCGTGAGCGGATTCTTGATCTCGTGTGCGATGCGGCGCGCAACCTCCTGCCAGGCGGCCAGCTTCTGCGCGCGGAGAATGTCCGTAGTGTCTTCGAGCACGAGGACGAATGCCGAGGTCAGCTTTTCCTCCAGCGCCGCGATAGTGGCCGAAAGGTGCAGGGTACGCCCTCCGATCTTCAGTTCCATCTGCCGGGAGGCGGCCCCAGTGCGGCGCGCACGCTTCATCATGTACCTGAGATCGGCGGTGTCATCGCGGGTAAAGAGGTCTTCGAGGCGGTAGGCCCCGGCTGCACGCTCCTCGCCGAACAGGTTCTTGAGCGCGCGATTGACGCGGAGGATGCGGCCGTCGGCGGCGATGGAGATTACACCGGAGGGAATGCTCTCGAGAATCGCCTCAGTGAAGCGGCGGCGGCGTTCGAGTTCACGGCTGTTCGATTCGAGTGCGTCCGTCATCTCATTGAACGCGCGCACGAGGCTGCCGAGTTCGTCGATCGCGAACGTCTGGACGCGGTGGTATAGGTTGCCCTTCCGCACCTCGCCGGCGGCTTCGAGGAGCGCCGAGATGGGATTTGAAATCTGCTTGGCGAGGAAGAGCGCAATCCAGGTGGCGAAAAACAGGATGAAGAGCGTGATGACGGCGAGCAGCAGGAGATAAAATTTCCGCATGCTGCGGCGGTCCAGGGCAAGGAGGTCGTAGTCGCGTATGTAATTGCTGACGGCCCGGCGGCTCTCGGCGGTGTCGAGACGAGGCCTGATACCCACCAGCACGCTTCCTCCCGATGCAAGCGGGACGCGAGCGGCCCGGGAGAGATCGACGGGGGCGCCGCACAGCGGGAACAGCCCCTGCCCGGCACGTTCGATGGCGGCTGCCGGAATACGCCGCTCCTTGCAGAGGCGGTCGATGCGCTGCCCGGCCTGAACCTCGGGCACGGCGGCGAGCCAGGAAGCCTGCACCTCGGCGAGTTCGCGTGCGTCGCGATCAACGGTTGCGAGCACCTCGGCAAAATGCTGGCGCACGCCTTCCGTCGGCCGGCTGAACCACTTGTTGAGGTTGTAGTTCAGCACCGAGACGCTCCACAAAACAAGGAACGTCATCGGAAGGAACGTTAGAGCCAGCGCGCCCAGCAGCAGTTTGGTCTTGATGCGCGACCCTTCCTGGTTGCTGCGGCGCTCGATGTACAGCTTCACCGCCGTACGGAACAGCATGAAGCCGAGCGTGACGGTGAGAAGGAAAACGAGAGTAGAGACGGCCCAGTAGAGTGTCGTCTGAACGGGGCTGGCGGGCGCATACTCGCCGAAACTGAACGAGCCCTGCCACACCACAAGCGAGGCCGACAGAATCAGCGCAAGAACTGCCAGCGTGTATCCGATCCGCCCACGCACTTCCTAACGATTATAGGGGCTTGGGCCGGTGTGGCTCCGGGCGAGGGTGCACCGAAGCCGCGATGTCGACACCGGCGCGGCTTCGTTATCACTCTGTTAACTGACCGTCTCGTACTTCTCTTTCGGGGTTGCGCAGATGGGGCAGCGGTCTTCTTCCGCGGTTGCGCTGGTATAGCCGCAGACCGCGCAGACATAGTACGTAATACCCGCGCCGCGCCTATTCTCTAGATCTGCTAACGCTTCCGTATAGAGCCTGGCGTGCTCGGCTTCGGCTTTGAGAGCGTAGTGGAACGTCTTCACCGCTGCGCTCTTTTCAGCGCGCGCCTGGGCGAGGAACACCGGGTACATCACGTCGCGCTCGTAGGTCTCGCCCGCGATCGCGTCTTTGAGGTTCTCGGCCGTCGTGTTCACCGCCGCGGTCTCGATCACGGCTTCCGGCGTGCCGCCCAGTTTGCGGATCACCTCGGCGTGGTTCGCCGCGTGGATCGCTTCAGCGCGCGCCGCGGCGCGGAACAGGCTCGCGACGGGGCCGTAGCCTTCCTCATCGGCTTTCACAGCGAACGCCAGGTACTTGGCGCCGGCATTGCTCTCGCCGTTGAACGCGGCTTGCAGGTTTTCCAGCGTCGTCCCAGATTTCAAAGCAGCAGCAGTTTCCATTCCGAATCTCCCGTTCTCCAGTTTACCTGCCGCGCGCCCCGCGTTCGCGAAACCAAGACAAACCTTTGACAAGTGACGCGGCATACCGCGTCTACAATCGGGGGGTGCGTGTACTGCCACTGGGAGCAGTCCTGGGATTCTTATGTGCTCAGGTGTGGGCTCAGGACCAGGCGCCAAGCCAACCGAAGCCGCTGCCGGACGCGGCGGCATATGCAGGCAGCGAGGTGTGCAGAAAGTGCCACCTGAATGTGTGGAACGGCTTCTTCAGGAACCCGCACTTCAAAAGCCTCGCCGCTCCGGAACCGGCCAAAGACGCGGGATGCGAGGGCTGTCACGGTCCGGGCGCGCGGCACGTCGCGGCGATGGGCGGGAAGGCCACTATCATCGCGTTCTCGGAGCTCTCGAAAACCGCGGCGATGGCGAAGTGCCTGGCATGCCACGTTCGCGACGAGGGCAAGAGCCACATACGGCGCTCCTCGCACACGCTGGCAAACGTAGTGTGTACGGACTGCCATTCTATCCACCGCTCCCCTGTTCCGCGCAACCTGCTCGCGCGTCAGCAGAGAGACCTTTGCTACGCGTGCCACGCGAATGTGCGGGCTCAATTCTCGATGCCATCGAAACACCGCGTCAACGAGGGTCTCATGCAATGCACCGACTGTCACAATCCGCACGGCGCCTCGCCCCCTTCCTGGCGCATGGGGCTTCGGCCGCGCATGGTCGAGCAGGCAAGCGGCCCGGAGGAGGCCTGCATCAAATGCCATTCCGATAAGCGCGGGCCGTTCGTGTTCGAGCACGCGGCCGTGCGGGTGGACGGCTGCGAAACGTGTCACACCCCCCACGGCTCGACCAACGCGAAGCTGCTGCGGAGACCCGTCACGTTCACGCTGTGTCTGGAGTGCCATAGCGGCGCGGGCAACTTCGGCCGGCAGTCCGACGGCATCACGCTGACGCCGGTGTTTCACAACATGACGGACCCGCAGTTCCAATACTGCACGTCGTGCCACGTGCGCATTCACGGGTCCAACGCCGACCCGAGATTTCTGAGGTGAGGGGCAACGTGATCCGGACTCTGTTGATGTGTGCGCTACCGGTCGCAGCAGTCCTTGCGCAGCAGACGGTGGCTCCGACCCCCGCGCCTTCGGGGCCGGTTCGCGGCGTGAATGCGGGGGAATATAACGTGCTCGGGTCATTCGAAGCAGGGTGGCGTTTCCGGACCCTCAACGGGGATGAGGGCAAATACCGCTCCGACGTGAACTACGGAAACGGCTTGCGGCTGCTCTCCTCGAGCCTGCGCGTGAACTCGCGAAACGGGCAGGGGAGCTACTTCGACGAGCTCTCGCTCCAAACTCAGGGACTGGGGAACGACCCCTACCAGTTCTCCTCGCTGCGGATCGAGAAGAACAATCTGTATCGCTACGACCTCACCTGGCGGCTCCAGGATTACTACAATCCGGCGCTGCCGCTCGCGCGCGGCCTGCACTTCATGAACACGGAGCGGCGCTTCCAGGATCACGACCTGACCGTCACGCTGCATCCGGCAGTGAGGCTGTTCGGAGGGTACTCGCGGAACGCGCAGGACGGGCCGGCGCTCTCGACGCTCGTTCTAGCCGATGTCGTGCCGCTGTTCACGGACGTGCGGCGCCTCAACAACGAGTACCGGCTCGGCGGCGAAGCGCGGTTCTTCGGCGCGCGCCTCACGGTGTTGCGCGGCTGGAGCGAGTTCAGCGAACACACGCGATTCGGCGCAACTGCCGTAAGCCGCGTGGAGCCGTACCGTGGATCGAGCCCGTACTGGCGTGCAAACCTCCAGCGGGAGGGTCGGTTGTGGGCGGCGACCGCGCGCTACTCGTACGCGATCGCACGCCGCAACTTCTTCTTCGACGAGGCGGCGTCCGCATCTCGATTCGGTTCGCGGCAGACGGCGGTAGCCGGCTCGGGTGAAAGGCCGGTGAGCACCGGAAGCCTCGCGCTGTCGCTGTTCCCTGCGGAGACGGTGACCGTCACGAACACAACGTCGTTTTACAACACCCGGATGAGCGGCGATAACCGCCTGCTGGAGGTAATCGAGGGCGTGGAGAATGCGTCGGTCGCGTTTCAGTTGCTCGGCATCCGAACCATTGCGAACGCGACGGATGCTACGTTCCGTGTGAAGCCTTGGGCCGCGCTGTATGGCGGGTATCACTTCTCGAACAGGCGGATACGGTCAGTGCAGAGCCCGGCGTTCAGCGGCGAACAGCCGGAAGATCCGCGTTTCGAGCACGAGAACACTCTGCACTCCGGTTTGGCGGGCGTGCGGCTTCAACTCGCGAAGCCGCTCACTCTAAATTTTGATGCCGAGCTCGGACGCGCGGACCATCCGGTATTCCCGATTAGCGAGGCGAATTATCACCTGCTGGGCGCCCGCGTTCAGTATCGCGCGCGCACGCTGACACTCTCCGCCGCCGCGCGGGCGAACTACAACGCCAACTCCGTTTCGCTTGCCGAGCACAGTTCGCGCGGCCGCGTGTGGTCGGCGGACGCATCGTGGACCCCGCGCGGCTGGTTCGGACTGGACGCGTCATACTCCAAACTGCACCTGGATACCCTCACGGGCCTCCAGTACTTCGCGGCGGGCGCGCTGCTTCGCGACCGCTCTGTGTACATCAGTGAAATCCACTCGACCACATTCACCGCCCGATTCGGCATCGGGCAGCGCGCGGATTTCTGGGCGGGATACTCGCGCATTCAGGACACGGCGGATCCGCGCGGCGGGGCGCAATTGCCGGCCTTCGTCCGGGCGCAGGCGTTTCCGCTGGTGTACGATACGCCGCTTGCCCGGATCGCGGTGCGGTTGAGGGAATCGGTGCGTCTTAACGCCGGCTGGCAGTTCTATCGGTACTCGGAGAAGTGGTTCCCCGCGGACGGGTTCGATCCGCGACGGTACAACGCGCACACTGGATACACCAGCCTTTCGTGGACCTTCTGAACGGCGATCGGTTATCTCGCCGCTGCGAGCGCCTTGATGTTTTCGCCCGGCGTACCGGGGCTGACGCCACCGCCGAAGGACAGGATCACGCCCTCGCCACCGTTCGTCTTCGCCAGGACGTCAACGGCCGCCGCGCGGACCTGCTCCGGAGTACCGCGGACGCCGAGCTCGAGCGGCGCGACGTTGCCCATGAGGCGCATCCGGCCGCCGGTCTTCGCGCGCGCTTCATCCGCGGGAATATTGTGACTCCAGTTGAGAACGTCAAAGCCGGAATCGGGAAGATCGGCGAGAAAGGGACGGGTATTCGCGTCGTTGTGATAGACCTTGACGCACTCCGGTGGAAACGACGCGGCGATGCGCTTCAGGTACGGCTCGGCGAACTCGAGGTATGAACGGCGCGAGAGGAACCCGGGGATGTCATCGAGCACGAGGATGCCTTCGAAGCTGTCGCCAATCGCTTCGGCCTGCGCCGTCAGCCAGCGTATCGTGTTGGCGGTGGTGAAGTCGAGGAGCTTGTGGGCGGCTTCGGGTTGATCAACGAGGTCGGTCATGAACTCTGTCACACCGCGCAGGAAGGATGCCTGGCAAAGCGGCCCACGGGCGGCGACCATCGGCGTCGTATAACCGGCGTCGAGGATGCGCGCCTTGTGGCGGCGGTAGAGGTGAAGCGCCTGGGCGGCAAGGCCGTCGGAGTGCGGCTCGAACGGAGCGAGTCCGTCGAGGTCCGCCAGCCGCGACAGGCACGGCAGGATGGAGGGCGGCTGATCGGCATGAAACTTGACCCGGCATCCAAGGCCCGAAGGCTCGATGGCCATACCGAACTCAACCCACCAGGACGGGAGGAAGATGACGTCCGGAAACTCGGCGAGGATTCGAGCGTTAGCCTGAAACCAGACCTCGGGATCGAAGAAGTAATCCAGATGCGTGATGCCCAGGTATCCGGGAATCCAAGGGCTGTCAACGATGAGGGCTACAGGGACGGAATCGACAGCCTGTCCCTTGGCGGCCTGCTTGAAGAGCTCCCACTGTTCGCGGCGCAACCTACAGCGTACACCGATTGGGCGGGACGTCTACTGGTGTGCGCCCTTGGACGGAACGGCGCGCATCTGCGCTTCTTCGAGGCGGCGGGTCTCCTGCCAGGTAAACAGCATCCGGTGCGCAACCGTAATGTTCGTCCCGATCGCCATCACCCAAAGCACCTGCGCCATGCACCCGAACAGCGCTCCGAGAATCAGAAGCACTGAGCGCTCCGGCCGTTCAAAAAACCCGACCTTGCACTTGGGAATGAGGCACTCGGCGCGGGCTCGTGAATAACTCACCATCACGGATCCGAGCATCACGACAGCCGTGAGCACAATGTAGAAGAACCGGTTGATGGAAGCGTAATAAACCAGCAGGCCCATCAGGAGGACGAGGTCCGAGTAGCGATCCATCACGGAATCGAAGAAGGCCCCGAATCGCGTCACCTGATTGGTTTCGCGCGCGACGCGCCCGTCCACCATGTCGAAAAGCCCGGCGCCGATCATGATCACGCCGGCCCAGACGAAGCTGCCGCTGGCCATGAACCACGCGGCAACGCCATTGATGACGAGGCCGAGGAACGTGAGCACGTTCGGATGAATCCGCGAAAGCGCCAGCGCCCGGACGATCAAATGGATGACGCTGTTGCAAGCGGTTCCGATGATCCGTGTGTACGTCATCGCGCGATTACCCGCCGAGCTCGTGAATCGTCTTCAGGCCGACGATCTCAAACTCACGCGTTCCGCCGGGGATCTGGACCTTCACCGTGTCGCCGATTTCTTTCCCGAGCAGGCCTCGGCCGATTGGCGAACCAGTCGAAATCCAACCCTTGCTGACGTCCGTTTGCTCACTCGCCACGAGGCGGTAAGTGACTTGCTCGTCCTTGTCGAGATCGAGAACAACAACCTCGGACCCGAGGCCGACGCGATCGCGGGGGATACGCGTCATATCGACCATGGACAACTCAGCCATGCGCTGCCGCAGCTGCCCGAGGCGCGCGTCCACGTACCGCTGCCGCTCCTTGGCCGCGTGGTACTCGGCGTTCTCGCTGAGATCCCCATGCGCGCGGGCCTTCAGGATCTCTCTGGGAAGCTCTACCCGAAGCTCCATTTCGAGCGTGGCGATTTCTTCCTGCAGCTTCTTTTTAAGTTCTTCCATCGGCGGGCTGACTGCTCCCAGAGAGTCATTATAAGCGTATGCAGCTCTGGATGTTGTGCTGTTGGAACGGCGTCATGGATGTGTTGCCTCCGCCGTCCCGGTGATTTGCACCGTTCGGGGCGGCAATCCAGCCGCGCGGATCTCGAGCGTATTCACGCCAGCCGCGGGCCCCATCCGCACACGGGCACGGTAACCGCCCGGCAACTCGGCATCGATCTCACTGACCTCGAGCACTTCGCCCCCGCCCGAGACCACGGTCACCTGAGGGTTGGTCCCGAGTATGGCCAGCCCGACCGGGTCGGTAATCCGGAAGTAAAACTCCGCAGTGCTCCCGGTCCGCGCAGTATCTGGCGCGTAAAGCAGGGTCAGGTAGGTAGCCCGATTAGAAGGCACGGCATACCAGTAGGGCACTCGCGCCACGCTGCCGGACTGCTCGCCCCGGATCTCGATGAAGCCCTGATACTCGCCTCCGATAAGATCGGTCGCGAAAAGCTCCATGGTGACCTTATCGCTTTGTCCCGGCGCGATGAGGAGGGTGTTGCGATCGACGCTCGGCACGGGACCGTTCACGGTGTCGATCGTGAAGGAGAACTGTTCAGGTCCGGTACCAAGATTGGTGATCTGGATGTCGCGGTAAAGGTCGATGCCGCCGCCGCCGACCCCCAGCGCGATTGAACTGGGTGCGACCGTGACCGTGTTGCGCAACGCCGCCGCGACGTTGAGCATGCCCGCTCCGGCCTGCTGCACGCGGCTGCGCGGATCACCCGTCAGGAACAGCGTGGCCGAGTTGATCAGCAGGGAGCGGTACTGCGCGGAGGTGAGTCCCGGACGGGCGGCTTTCAAAACGGCCGCCGCACCGGAGACGAGCGGCGCGGTGAAACTCGTACCACTCGCGATCAGATAGCCTTCCGGCGCATAAAGTTCGCCGGTCGGAGTCGTAGTCTGCCCCGCAGTGAGTATCTGCGAACCGAGCGCCAGAATATCCGGTTTGATGCCAAGGTCCGAACCCGGGCCACGGCTCGAGAATCCTGACAGCGTGTTCCCGAGGAACGATAAGGTTGCGCGGATTTCGGAATTCGGCGAGAGGCGCTCGCGGATGCTAGCCCCGTCGGCGAAACTCACAATCATCGAAGGCAGCGTCGCAAAACCGGCGAACCAGCCGCGGGGGCGCGCGGGGCTCTCCTGGTTGCTGTAGAGGAGCGCGGCGACCGCGCCTGCGGATTCGACAACGTTGAGCTTGGCTTCAAAGGTGCACTCGCCGCGCAGAATCAGCGCGATCTTTCCGCTCAGGCTGCCGATCGGCAGCGGCTGGCAAGCGAGGCCGGTTTCGTCAAGCGCGGCCACGTCCGCGAGGGGCGCGGTGATGGCATCCCGGCTTCCTGCGCCATTGGGCAGCGTCGCCTGCATCTCCGGCAAGCCTTGCACGGTCACACTGCCGGCAGCCGTCCGGAACGCTCCGACCGTGATCGCCGAACCCGCCGTGCCGGGCGAGCCGATGGTGTTGGGATCCGGCCCTTCATTCCCCGCCGAAACGACCACCAGCACGCCGCCGCCGGAAGCCGTGTCGATGGCCCGGTCGACTGGATCGTCGGCGGGCCGCGGCGCGGTGGATTCGCCCAGGCTGAGGTTGATGACGTCCATGCCGTCAGCCACGGCGTCGTCCATAGCGCGCAGTACTGTGGCGTTCGTCGTGGTGCCGGAGTTGTCCAGCACCTTGTAATTGCCGAGGTAGGCGCGCGGGGCGACGCCGGCTAGCGTACCCCCGAGCGCGATGTGCTGAACCCCCGCGGCCACCATCGCGACGGCCGTTCCGTGCCCGTGGCCGTCTTGCGGGCTTGCAGCGTCGCCATACGAGCGAGCGGCGATGATCTTGTGGCTTGTGAACGCCCGGTCGGACTCGGCGCCAAGTTTGGGGTAGCCGTCAGGAACGGGGAGGGTGTCGTCCTGGAATCCGGGGTGCGTCACATCGATTCCTGTGTCGAGAATAGCGATCTTCATTCCCAGGCCTGCGCGCTCCGCCCCGCCGATGGCCTCCCAGGCCTGATAAACGCCGTGGATGTCGAGCGCACGGTCGAGGTGCATCCGGTATCTGCGCACCGGGTAGACCGCCTGCACTTCCGGGATGGACGCCAGGGCCTTCGCGTCTGTTCCAGGCACTTCGGCGATAACGGCGTTGGCGATGTGGCCGACGGAGGCCAGAACCTTGCCGCCCCTGCGCATTACCTCGTCCCGAACATCGTCCTGGCCGGAGCGCGCCGCAAGCCGGACAGCGCCGGCCTGCGGCTTTGCAGCCATACCGGCGGGAGCCTTCAACTCCAGGATGTATTGGCCGGGAATAATCTCGGCAGCCAGGAACGTCGCGCAGAAAAGGAACGCCCCACCAAGTCGGATCATAGTGCCCCTCGTGCTTTCATTGTAAGTTGAGAACGCCATCGCTGACGTTGACAGGCGCCTCGGGATGAGAACTGGAGTAACGTGTCCTTATGCGGCCGCTGCACGGCTTCGCCGACCCATTTACCGGCATGTGGAGGCTGAACACGGGCGGCTCGCAACTGCCGTTCGAACCGCCCCGCTCCGTCGTCCTGCAGATCGCCGCCACCGAAGATGCGGTGAGTCTGACCGAGAACTCGCTCGACGCGGCCGGAGCTGCGGAGATCGTGACGATCCACGCGAGGTTCGACGGCCTCAACTATCCCGTCGAAGGTTCCGCGCTTGTAGACAGCTTCGCGATTGAGCGGCTGGACCGGCGCACCTGGAAAGCCACCGGATCGAGGAAGGGCGTACTGATTTTTACCGAACTCATCACGCTCTCGGAGGATGGCGCCACATTTCGCGAGGATGCCGAGACCACCCTGGCCGACGGCGCACGCGCAACCGCCACCCTCCTCTACGAACGACAGTGAAGCCCGCTCCCGCCGCGGCCTGCGGCGGCTACAATAATCTCCATGCTTCGTAGGACCTTCCTCGCCATGGGCGCGTCCGTGCTCGCCGCCGCGCCGCAACAGAAACGCCGCGTGAAGTTCGGCGTCGATCTCTTCAGCATCCGCAGTTCCGGGTGGACGCCGTTTCAATACCTCGACTTCTGCGCCGGGCACGGCGTCGAGGTAGTGCACTTCAGCGAGATCCGTTTCCTGGGCGGCCTCGAGGACGAGCACTTAAAGAAGGTACGCGCGCATGCGGAGCGGCTGGGCATGGGCGTCGAGATCGGAATGCGGTCCTTCTGCCCGAGTTCGAAGAGCTTCGACGCGAAGGCCGGGACCGCCGAGGAACAGGTGCTCCGGATGGTGCAGGCGGCGAAAACGCTGGGCTCGCCGATTGTGCGAGCGTTCCTCGGGACCTCGAACGACCGTACCGGCCCGGTGCCGATGGAAGGACACATCGAAAACGCCGTCAAGGTGCTGCGGAACGTGAAGCCGCAAGTTGTGGATGCGGGGCTGAAGATCGCGGTGGAGAACCACGCAGGCGACATGCAGGCACGCGAGGTGAAGTCGCTCATCGAAGGGGCAGGCAAGGACTTCGTGGGCGCGTGCCTCGATTCGGCCAACCCATTGTGGGCCATCGAAGATCCGCATCTGACTCTCGAAACGCTCGCGCCGTACGTTTTGACGTCGCATCTGCGCGATAGCACGGTGTGGCGTACTCCCGAGGGCGCCGCCGTGGCCTGGGTCCGCACGGGCGAGGGGAACGTCGGGATGGAGGAGTGGGTGAGGAAGTTCGCCGACTTGTGTCCCGGGCGCGCGCTTTCAGCCGAGGTGATCGTGATCCCGGGCCGTAACTACAACTACCTCGATCCAAAATTCTGGGACGCGTATCGGACTACGCCGGCCTGGGAGTTCGCCCGCTTCGTGCGCCTCGCCGAGCGGGGCAAGCCGCTGCCGCCCGCGCCGCCCGTTCCGAGGGAAGAGGCCGCGGCCCGCGAGCGCGAAGATCTGGTGGCCAGCCTGAATTGGACGAAAGCGCTGCTGGCGAACCTGTAGAGCCGGCAATTCGGCGAAACCGTTCGCGGACGGCCGGTATCCTAAGACCATGATCATCGGGCGCTTCCTTCTCCTGCTCTCAGTGGCCGTCGCCGGGTCCGCGTTCGCGCAACAAAGCCCTCTGCCGCCTCACATCCGCGTCAGCGGCGAAGCGGTAGTGATGGCAAAGCCCGACCGGGTCGAGATTCAACTTGGGGTCGTCACCCAGGCCCAGACTGCGGATGCCGCCGCGGCGCAGAATGCCTCCAGGGTTGACACCGTCCTGAAAGCGCTCAAGCCGGCTGTAGGCGCAGGTGGCGAGGTCCGGACCATCAGCTACTCGGTGCAACCGAACTATAACTACCCCAGGGAGGGCGGCAAGCCCGCGATCACCGGCTACAGCGCGAACAATATCGTGCAGATCACCAGCAACGATATCGACGCGGCCGGCAAGCTGATCGACGCGGCCATGCGTGCCGGGGCGAACACAGTGCAGCGGCTCCAGTTCACGCTGCGGGAGCCTGAGTCCGCGCGAGCGGAGGCAGTGAAACAGGCGGTGACCAAGGCCAGAGCAATCGCGGAAGTCATGGCGCTCAGCCTGCGCGTGAAGATACTCGGAGTCCATTCAGCCGAGGAACAGGGCGGCGAAAGGCCGATCCGTCCGATGGACACGATGATGGCGAGGGCCGAGATGGCGCCGGGAGTGCCAACGCCGATCGAATCCGGAACCATCGAGGTCCGCGCGAACGTGCTGGTGACGTTCTTGATCGGAGCCATGTAGCGGCGGATCCGCGCAGCCCTGCGCCGAGCGCCTCCACCAGAATGAGCCGGCAGAAAGGCGTCCACTCTGCATCTCCGGCTCAAGTTCTCGCTAATGGTGAGATTCCGAACTTGCGGCATTCCCCGCGTGCCGCGATCGCTCACTTGTCCGGTAAGCCCAGTTACGTGCCCAATGCACCGCTTCTCCCGTGTCAAGCCAAATGAAAATGTAACCCGGCCGGACCTCGGTTGTGCCATCTGAACATGTAACCCGGTGTGCTAAAGGGCACCCCAGATTGGTGGTTAGTTTTGGGCGGTCGCACGGGTCGCCCAACGAATCGTTTCCGCTCGCCCCCTTTCCCTCTTGAACAGTTCTCGTTCAGAACGGCCCGCAGCGGTCAAGGGCGCGCCGGGGTTCGCGGCGCAGCGTACCCTTGACGGCGAGGACCGTTCTGGAATCTTCACAACAGATCATTGATCAGGCCGCCGTCGTTGTCCGGGTG
>DATMXS010000226.1:0-3059 GCA_035561355.1 Bryobacteraceae bacterium
CCAGAGGGTAGGTTATCCACGTGTTACTCACCCGTACGCCACTTTACTCAGGGATTGCTCCCCTTTCTCGTTCGACTTGCATGTGTTAAGCGCGCCGCCAGCGTTGATTCTGAGCCGGGATCAAACTCTCGTTTGATCTCATTGATCGCCTGCGCCGAAGCGCAGGGCTTTGTATCGCCTATGGGCTGGACTCGTCTTAACGAGTACTCAAGTTTTGCGTCCAACCAGATTTTCAATGATCTGCGCCGCCTCGGAAGGATCTTTCGAAGCTCCCGATTCGACTCGGCCTCTAAACCGTGTGTCGCACTTACGCTCGTCAGGGCGCAAATTTCCGTGCGACGAAAACTTCAGAACTTGGTAAGAGCTTTAGGTAGGCTTTAATGCCCCGCTCTCTACTGCCGTTTGTCGAGTTTATCACTACCGCGACCGGGGCGCAACCGTATTTCTCACTCGGCTGCTGCCGCACTGTGCCGCTTGTGTTGTTCTTCTCTCGACCGGCTTACATCAGCGTATCAGACCCGGTTTGCCTTTGCAACTTGCTGACCACCTTGCGGTTAGCCTGCCGGATCACCCAACGCGCATTCGTTAGAATAGCACCGCATTCCAGGGTGCGCAAGCATGCATTCATAAAATCGCAATTTGGCCCGACCTTTACCCGACCGCCGCCTCAGAGCGTCAGGCCTCCATCGACTGTAAGCACTTGACCAGTAACGTAGTTATCCGGTTCCAGGAAGAAACGGACAGCCCGCGCCACATCCGCCGCGGCCCCGTACCGCGGGATATTTCCCTGCTGGAAGTACAGCACATATTTTCCTGCGGCGATGCTCGCCTGCGCCATACCGGCATCGATCACCCCAGGGGCAACAACATTCACGCGAATATTCGCATCTCCGCGACACTCTTTGGCCAGGATTCGGGCGGCATTGATGAGAGCGGCTTTCGCTCCGGCGTACGCCGTCGAGTTCTCGAAGACGGCGACGGCTTGCATAGAACTGATGAGGACGATCGCGCCTTCGGCGCCTCGGGAGCGCATTCGGGCAGCGGCGTCACGCGCCAGGAGCACAGGGCCGAGATAGTTCGATTCCCAGGAGCACCGCATCGCCGCTTCCAGTTCGGTGGCGTTTCCGACCCGTGCGGGATGGCCGGCCATCACCACAAGTCCATAGAGTTCCGGGGCTGAATCAAGCAGCCTGTCGCGATCCTCCGCGCGCCTCAGGTCGGCGCACACACCTCCGCCCTGCGGCGCACGGGTGCGGTAGCCGACGATCACTTCCACGCCCTCGGCTTCCAGCAACTCCGTCACGGCGGAACCAAGCCCGCCGGCGCCCCCCACGACTACGATCTGTTTCCGTTCGAGAATTCGCATTGGTCCTATTTTGGCTGAGGGGTGACCGTAGGCGCGCGCAACGCGCCGTTTCCGCGATCCTCCTGCTGCACGGCGAGGGTCTCTGGGCTGGCAGCGCCTGCTGATTCCCTGGCCACATAGCCGGCGGCTGCTGTCGCCAGGAACATGGCGAGCACCTCGCTGTCGCCGAGGTTGTGCTCGAACAAGCCCGAAAACATGACGGCGATGACGGTGGCGGCTGCTCCGTGGAGCAGGAAACGGGCGTCCCGCTCGGCAGGCCCGGCGCCGAGCCGCACGGCTGCGCGCCGGAAATCCCGCAGCATCACGATGAGCATCGCCGTGAGCGCGAGCGCCGTGGGTATGCCGCGCTCGGCGGCGTAGTGGAGATAGATGTTGTGGAGGTGCCCGTACCAGCCTTCGGGCAGTGGGCGCGGGATATCGGCCGGCACGTAATCATTGAACCTGGGCTGAACCATCTCGGGACCGAGCCCGACAACGGGATTCGCCTCGATCATTTCAATGCCTGTTCGCCAGCACACAATGCGGTGCTGGTTCGAATCAAGCTGACCGTGTGGCCGGAAGGTTGAGAAGGCGCGGCTGCGGACGCCGGGAACAAGCAACATCGCAAAAGCGGCCACCGGCAAGGCCCAGAGCAGTCTGCGCTTGCCGTACCAAAACAGATAAACGATGCCGGCAGCGGCCCCTACCCACGCAGCGCGTGTGAAGCCCAGTACGAGCGCGAGCGACAGCAGGACCCAGGCTGCACTTCCTGCAATCCGCAGCCTCCTGTCCGGCCGGCCGAATACGAGGAAGGAGGTCAACAGGACCAGGGCGATCATGGCTTCGCCGCTGAAGGTCATCCAATGACTCATGAACCCAGTGATGCGGTCCGCGACGTAGTACTGGTAGAAATCGACGCCCTGGCGCGCCGCCTCAAACACCTTTGCGCCGAACTGGGCCAGTGCAACGCCGGAGCCGGCAGCGGCGACCGCCGCCCAGGACAGGACCAGCCAGCGCGCTTGGCGGACATTGCGAAACGTTGAGAACACCACCAGCAGCACCAGGTACACAAAGAACTTCCGGACTTGGGGCGTGCCGGCGGCGGGGTCCGGGGAAAAGGCGAGCGAGATGAGTGTCCCGCCGAGAAATGCGGCCAGGAGCCACCAGATCCGGGGCAGGCGCAGTCGCAAACCCGAGATCAGGAGCGTCGCAACAGCCAGAGCCAGAAGGATCTGAGATGCCGCGATGGAGACCAGCACGGCAACCGCCGAAGCCCAGCTCAGATAGAACGCCGCGCCAGCCGCCTTTTTCTGCACGGATAACAGTATGCGACAAACGCAGGAGAGAGGAGCTGCGAGCGAGGAGGAGTAGCGGGCGCCTTGGGAGATGAAACAAGGACCTGTCCCGCAATGCACCGCGTATAATCTCCCCAGGAGATGCGCTTTGGACAAGATCATCAGTGCGTTCGTGCTGATCTGCGCGGCCACGGTGTTCGGGGCGGCCCAGACGGCGGTGGAGTATTCCCTCGGCGTAAGCCGGGCAGGCGCGGCGGCGGGTGTAGGCAAATCCGCGGGTCGCGTATTCGACCGTTTAGGCAGGAATCTCGAAAGAGCGACCGCCGGAGAAGCGGCGGAGGCGCGGGTCGTGACCGTGACCACTCGGGCGGAGGCGGACACCGCGGCTCCCAACAAGCTAAAGCCGGTTTATGAGGATC
>DATMXS010000227.1:0-7918 GCA_035561355.1 Bryobacteraceae bacterium
GGCCTCGTCGTCGAGCGCGACTTCGCCGAAGGCTTCAAGCGCTTCGAGCCCGCCCGCGACATCCCCCACCACGAGCACCTGATCTGCTCCACCTGCGGCGCCGTCCGCGAGTTCCGCGACGAGCGCCTGGAGCGCATGACCACCCTGATGGCCGAGGCGGAGGGCTACACCCGGCAGGGGCACCGGCTGGTGATCTACGGGTTGTGCCCGGATTGCCAGCGGGGCGGGCGGCGGTAGAAACCGCTCGCTATCGGGCTTTGGAGCATCCTGCTCTCGGCTCGCGACCGAACGTCGCGCGGCTTCACTGACAGCCCGCGGACCCGGACCGGCTGAGGGCCGAGGGGCAAGATGATGACAGAGGCGGTGTACTGCCTCATGATCTTCCCCGGAACCATGTCAGCCCCGTGTCGTCTCGCTTGTTTCACTGCGGGTCGGGCGTTTCCCACAGGGTGAGTACGGTGCCGTCGTCTCCGCTGTAGACTAGCATGCCTGATCAGTCGGTCGCAGCGCATCTGGGTGCCGGTCTCTTGACTGCGCGGCGGCGGAACGGATCAGCGCGCACACTGGCAAATCGTGTAAGCACCCGGTCGATCTGCCGCCGTTACATCACCTTTCAACCTGAGGAAAGCGATGACCTCGTACAAGGTTCTGCCCTTCATCGGGCAAGTTAAGAGTGGATTCTTCTCGTCGGACAACGCAGGGACGGTGGCCCAGCAACTTCAGGCGGCCATCGAGCAGCAGACGAATGCCGGGTGGGAATTCCACACCTTTGCGAAGGTCGACATCGAGGTCAAGCCGGGTTGCATCGGGGCGCTCCTCGGCGGGCGGACGTCGACCATCACGTTCGATCAGCTGGTCTTTCGGCGTTCTTGACGCGAGATGAGGCTCCACACTCGTGTCGTACCGGCCAGCACGGGCTTCTGGCTGTGGAAGAGGCCCGTGTACCTCATGGATGTTGTGTTGGAGCTTGACCAGGACGAGATCAGCGCGCTTGCACGTCGACCACAGCAGGGTGCAATGACCATGGGAACCGCAACGACCGGCAGCGTTCGCACGCCCACGGAGGTCGCGTACTCACTGGCAGCTCTAGTATTGGGTGTTCAGGCAATCACATTCGGCTCGCTGGAACGGCAGCTTGAATTCGAGGAATCCCTCCGGCGCGCATGTGGGACTGTGCGCACTCGCCTCATGCAACTGCAAGGGATCGGTGAGGTTCATTCACACGATGCCTGAGGTCCGCTTGGCAGGGCGGATAGATGTACGGGTGGGTGAGGTTCGGAGCTACGGTGGCTATTGGTCGCGCAGGTTCCGTTAATGGCATGCTCCCGGGGCCTTTGCCTTCGCGAATGATTTCGGCATGCAGCGGGGTGGCGCAGTACTACTTGAGATTTGCCAGATGGAATGGTGCAACGGCGCGGTCGCCTCGCCGGAGCGAGCGTGTTTCAGCGGGGGCGCCCCGGCCGCGAGATGCGTGCTCCCCCAAACCCTCCAGAGATGTCGATGCGCCTTCCGCCTGCGTACGCCCTCCTCATTGCCTTGGTAGTCGGGTGCAGCGCTTCGCCCCTCGAAGTGCCCTCCGAGGCGCTCGTCGTCACCGCACGTCTCGAAGCGGAAAGCTTGTCCGTCGCCGCCGGGGACAGCCTGCGAGTCACGATCAGCGTCGCCAACCCTCGCGAGCGCCCGGTCACGGTCAGATTGGGCGGCCCACCGTACAAAACCGGGCAGATTCCCGCTGCTGAGACGGAGGGCGCCGGGTTCGGAGCCAGGGTGATTGCCTTGGACCCTGATCGCGGGGGACCGAGCAGCTGGACCTGGGGTCAGCCGGCGATCGTGCTTGGTGCCCGGGCGACCCTGTCGCACACGTTCGTATTTGCCGCGAAACCGTCTGGTGCCAGTGGATCAGTCCTCCCCGACCCCGGCACATATCGCGTGATCGCCAGCTTCGGCCACCGTGAAGCCGCCCCCCTCGTCGTTCGGGTTCAAGAATGAGGAGTGCTGGTTTCCCTGCCGTCTAGGGCTGGTGCGGAAGGGCCCAGCTCAAGGTACTTGGGCTCTCGACGTGAAGGCCGAAGCCGCCGCCCCGCTGATCACCCTGGAGAGTGTCGTCCGCGGCGTGCAGCACCGCTCCGGCGACGCAGAGCCTCCGCGCAACGGTTTCGTAGCCTCCCTTTGGGAGGACAACCGCCTCAAGACGGGACCGCCGACTCAATTTTGTCACCGTGGGTCGAGTCATTCCCACAGGGTGAGCATAGCAAGCCCGACCGTGTGATACACTGTTGCGGTGTGCACCACCTCCGGTACACCCGGCTCGGCACTCTGCGGGGGCTGCATACACGCGTCGCGCTCAAAGCGGCACCCCAAACCATCTATCCCAGAGCAATGCGCAAACTGGCACTCATTCTCCTTGTCGCGTCCGCCACCGGCTGCTACCACTCCACAATCGATACTGGATTGGCGCCGTCGGGCCAATCGATTGAGAAGCCGTGGGCAAACAGCTTTGTCTACGGACTCGTGCCGCCCCCCGTGGTCGAAACTGCAGCTAAGTGCCCCTCCGGAGTCGCCAAGGTCGAGACTCAACAGACATTCCTGAACGGATTGGTGAACGCACTCACGTTCGGGATTTACACGCCGATGACGATTTCCGTGCAGTGTGCCGCGCCGCGAACCGGCGACGCGTCGCTGATCCGAGACTCGGACATCGCGCGGGGCCTGGCCCGTGCCGCTGATCGGGCGGTCGAAACCAAAGGAGAAGTGTTCGTAGTCACGCGTTAACCGCATCAGCGTGACCCGTGGACGAAAGGGGCGCCCTCCTTGGGCGCCCCTTTCGATCTCCTCTGATCAGATCTCGCTGACCAGCAGCCTCGTCAACGACTTCGCGGACGTCGAGTCCGAGCCCATCGACGCCGACGAGGAGTACCCCTCGCAGGTGGCCGCCCGCTACACCGTCTACAGCGCCAACTACCGTCTCGTCCTGAAGGGCCCCGACCGCGGCAAGTGGGCCCTCGACGTGAAGGCCGAAGCCGACGCCCCCCTCATCACCCTGGAGAGCGTCGTCCGCGGCGTGCAGCAGCGCTCCGGCGACGTGGAGCCTCCGCGCCGCTACGACCAGGCCGAGCTCCGCGCCCTGCTCCGCATTCCCGCGCCCGAGGCCCCCGCGGCCCCGTGAGCGACGAGTTCCGCGCCTACCTGCGCGAGCACAACCTCCCCGTCACCGCCCAGCGGCTGGCCATCGCGGAGCTGATCCTCGGCTCCGTGCGGCACCTCTCCGCGGACGAGGTGGTGCGCGAGCTGAAGGCCCGGAAGGTGAAAGTCGGCACCGCCACCGTGTACCGCACCCTCGAGCTGCTCGTTCGGAGTGGCCTCGTCGTCGAGCGCGACTTCGCCGAAGGCTTCAAGCGCTTCGAGCCGGCCCGCGACATCCCCCACCACGAGCATCTGATCTGCTCCACCTGCGGCGCCGTCCGCGAGTTCCGCGACGAGCGCCTGGAGCGCATGACCACCCTGATGGCCGAGGCGGAGGGGTAGACCCGGCAGGGACACCGGCTCGTGATCTACGGGTTGCGCGCCGATTGCCAGCGGGGCGGGCGGCGCTAAGCGAAAGTCGGCAGGTTAGGAAGCCTAATTCGTCCCCGCTTGCGCTGACCTCACCCCGGCACGGGGCACTTCGCGCTGAACTGAGACCGATTTGGGTCGCCGCTTTCCCATAGGATGAGGGCGACCGCATCGGGTCGGCGCTACCTTCGGGGCGATTCAATGCCCATGTTCCGACTTCGCACCTCTCGGTCTTCCCGCCACTCCCTCGCAGATCAAGCCACTGCGCGGCCATTCGACGTCCGGTGCAAGTCGTCTGCGACTTGGGTGTCGCGTGCCGGCCGTACGCACTATCGGATCCCGGGACCGCCTTCCAGGCATACAGCCGGGCGGCAGGCCAATGAGGCAAGATTTCCTCAGAGTTTGTCCCGCATTGAAGGCCAACAAACCTTACCGCGCTCGCAGGCGCGTCGTAGACTCTTGGATGCCTGAGCGCCGATACTACTCGATCCGCACCGGCCGCCGACCTGGCGGCGTACAGCTCGATTTGCCAACTTTTAAGCGCCTCTTTCTCAGTCTATACTCGGACTTGGATGAGGAAGGCTGGTTTCAGGAGGCGTTCGGTTTCGAGTGCGTCGACTCGGGGATGGTCTTCGGAGCCCTGGGCCGGGACGTGCGTGGCGAAGTCCTACTCGCGCTTAGAAAGGACGACCTTTGGCCCGTACGCAGCTGGATTGACAACTACTCTGAGGATGATCTCTTCGACGTGATCGAGTTCCTCTTCGACTATGTATCCTTTCCAACAAAGCGGGACTATCACGACTGGAATCAGTGCGGTTGGCACTGTTCAGAGTTCGATCCGATCCGGGGGAAAGCCACCTATCGAGAGAAGATAAATAGGCTACTGAACGAGTACTCTGCCGGATTCGAGCTCTCGGAGCAAGGCGAGGTGCTCCGGCTTGGCGATGATGGACTGAGGCCGCTGCTGGCTGCAAAACTTCCGGACGGAGCGGATGAAGCTAACGTGCGAAACCGAGTGGACGCGGCGGTGCTGAAATTCAGACGCCATAGCGCCACGTCTGAGGACCGGAGGGACGCGCTGCGCGATCTGGCCGACGTCCTGGAGTATCTTCGCCCAGAGGTGCGTGAAGTTCTTGAGGAGAAGGACGAGGCAGACTTGTTCAACCTTGCGAACAACTTTGGCATTCGTCATCACAACGCGAAGCAGAAGACCCGCTACGACAAAGCAATCTGGTATAGCTGGTCCTTTTACTACTACCTCGCGACGATCCACGCGTCGCTCCACCTCCTTGAGCGCAAGCCGGGCTCATCGCGATCGTGACTGCCGAATCGCTGGACTCATCGAGCGTCCCTAACCGCCCAACGTAGGACTCCGACGCTAGACTGCATCGAATGCTGACTCGCACCCCGAGAGCGCTCACTCGGCAATTAGAGGCGCTCGCTGCGGAGATCGCGCCCGGGTCGAAGCCGGTCTACGTCCCGGTGCGGGCGATTAAGGATGGGCTCCGGAGCGAGTGCTTCGGGAACGTTGAGCGCGTGATCCAATGCCACGGTGGGTCCCGGGCACTGGGATGGGCGCTCTGGGAGTGGCCGGCGGTAATGATTGAGGCAGAATTTCACGCGGTGTGGAGAGATTCCGCGGGGCAGCTGACCGATGTCACTCCACGAGTCGATGGGGAGAAGAATGTGCTCTTCCTGCCGGATCCATCACAGAATTGGGATGGTCGACAGGTAAATAACCGCCGACGATCGATGCGCGACGATCCGCTGGTCCACGAGTTCATCGCAGTGCATGATAGAATTGTTGAAGTCATGAACGCAGGCGAGCGTGCCTTTCAGTTCGGGGCGGTATCGGTTCCCAAGACGGAAATCGCGCCACTGATGATGCGCAGCGCCCAATTACTCACGCAACTGCAGCAGCTGCGGTCGGGACGCAACGATCCCTGCCCATGCGGAAGCGGTAGGAAGTACAAGCGCTGTTGTGCGAGATAGGGGAGCGGTACACCTTTTGGAGTGTTGGCGGCATCCCTCCCGAGGCCTTGCTCCATGCCCAAGCCGTCTGCGGAATAATGTGAACTTGTGCGCCTTGGCCTGGCGGCGCAGCCCGACCGAGTGCCGTAGGGTCAAGGGTCTCAGTTTCTTCGTCGAGCCTCTCCTCATACATCCGAGCGCCCCCTGATGACGCGAGCCAAGGCAGTTGCACCGCAGGACAGCGACGACATCGACGAATGGAACCGCGAGGACGCTGCTGAACTTCAGCGGCCGGCCAGGCCAAGCGCTTACGAAGTAGCGATTAGCGCGCGAGACTGGACAGTCGGGACAATCGTTCAGCAAGTCAGTCAAGAAAATATTGATCTTGACCCAGCGTTTCAGCGCCGTAACGCCTGGCGCGACGCTCGCCGCAGCCGTCTTGTCGAGTCGTTCATTCTCAGCTTCCCGGTGCCGCAAATAGTGCTCGCGGAGAACCCACGCAAGAGAAAATCGTATATCGTCATCGATGGCAAACAGCGGCTGATGAGTATTGCCGGCTTCTTTCTCCCGGAGTTTCGCGCTTACTGGAAGGCGCCTGTCCTGAGCGGACTTGAGATTCTGAAAGATCTGAACGGCGTCAGCATCGATGACTTCTTGAGCAAGCCTCAGTTTGCGCAATATCGGCGTCAGCTTGACAACGCGGACATTAGGGCGACCGTCTTGTCTGGCTTCAGAGACGAAGGTGTATTGTACGACATTTTTTACCGGATTAACACCGGCTCCGTACCGCTGTCGTCTCAAGAGCTGCGGCAGGTCCTTAACCGGGGCGCCTTCGCGCGCTTTCTGCTTGATGTTACTTCCCAAGAGAACGCTATCTGGCGGCTTCTTGGCATCGCGGAGCCGGATGCACGCCTTCGGGACGTTGAGCTTCTCCTTCGCCTCATTGCCTGGACGGAGTTCTCCGGAACGTACGCGGGAAACATGAAGAAGTTCCTTGACGACACCATGACCAGCCTGAACGCGTCATGGTCGACGAACCAGAAGCGTATTCGGGAAGTTGTTGAGCAGATTTTGCTCGCGGTGGACACCGCACAAGATGTCTTCGGCGATACAGTTGGACGTAAGTACAAGGACGGCAAGTATGAGGGGACACTCAATAGGGCGGTTTTGGAAGTCCAGGCAGTATTCTTGGTGGACAAGGCCATAAGGGCGAGTGCGATAAAGCGAAAAGCAGCGGTGAAGAAGGCGTTTGTTGGGCTGTCGGCCGACGCGTCGTTTCTGGCGGCGGTTGAGTCCACAACCAAGTCGCTCGAGAATACGCGGGCGCGCTTCAGCCTTTATCGTAAGGTCTTCGGCCACGCGCTTGGTAAGACGGTTAAGGCGCTGCCCATCGGCAAGAGTGAGTAGTTGCGATGCCGCTGAGTGTTCCGCGAAAAGAGCTCCTCGCGCTACAGCGCTTCGTACGTGAGATCGATGCGCGTTACCTCGCCCCGCACACGCAGACGACGACTCTTGCTCCGCCGGCGCGGGCGGAGGAGCTCGATGTAGCGGCGTTCGCGGTGCTCGCGCACGGGGCACTGGAGAACTTCGTGGAAGGATTGGCGTTGTATGTTGTCGCCAGAGTCCAAACCAACTGGCTTCGGAACCGCCTCAGTCGTAGCACGGTTGCACTTCTTCGTGGTGCGAGCCTTGGCAGTGACCCTGCAAGCGAGGCTAGAAGCGTGTTTGATCAAATCCGGATCGCGATCGATGAGGCCAAGGAGTCCCATTCCTTGCGGGTCGGAAAGAATCACGGGATTGCGATCAAACATCTCCGTAGGCTCTTGCTCCCCGTTGGCGTCGATGTGCCGTCTGACCCCAATCTGGTGGGAGCATTGGATGTGCTTGTTAAAGTGCGCCACGACTGGGCTCATCAGTATCGCTACGGTGCAAGGACGAGCAGGTCGGCAACAGATGTCCGGCAGACCGTTCAAGACTGTCTTGTACTCGCTGAGCGGTTATGTCAGAACGCCGTAGCACTCAGGCTATGACTTGCGTCGAGTGAGCGGGTGGAAGGGGCCGGGTTGCACGCACTGACGTCATACCAAGCCCTTTCCTAACCGTACAACCCGAGCGAGCGCAGGTGTTGTGAAGTGGGCCCCGAGGTCGAGCCGATCCTCGAAGTGCAGGGCGAGCGCCTTGCAGTTTGCTCGGGACGAACTCTCAGTCATCCTCCGCTAACGAAGAGACGGTGCCTCGGGAGGTGAGTTCGGTTGCGCGGTTGTGCATACGTCAAGAGTGGCGGTGCCTGCCTATCACGTCGGGACTATGAGTCGTTCCTACTTGCTGACCTGTAGTTTTCTCGGTGGCGCTCGCCGACCGCACGATATCTTCTCCCGCGATCCCACCAAATCCC
>DATMXS010000228.1:0-38692 GCA_035561355.1 Bryobacteraceae bacterium
CTTTGGCGGCGCGATCCGGCCCGGCGAGCGCAACGTCCTGTTCAGTTCGCTCGACCTGACCCCGTACGCGTTTCTCGACCGGCCGCGGCGGTACTCGCCGATCGTCTCCGTGTTCCGCGCCAATCCCAAGCCGGGCTTCGGTATCGAGTGGCGGGCGGATTACGATCCCGCGCGCGCTCGCAAATGGACCAACAGCGGGATCAGCGGCGACGGCCGGTTCGGCATGTACTATGTCTCTGTCGCGCACAACATGGTGCGCCGCGTGCGCCTTAATCCGGCTTCGGATGGCACCGAGCGCTTCCTGACGCCGGGCGGGAATGAGTTCAGCGGCCTCTTCGGAATTGGACATGACAACCGCCGGGGTTGGAACGCGGCGTTCCGCAGCACCTACAACTTCCGGGAAGGCGTGATGCTCTACTCCACCGCGCAGGTGACGTACAACACAGATTGCTGCGGTTTCAGTGTTCAGTATCGCCGCCTCTACCGCCGAATTGGCCTCACCCCGAGCAACGAAAACCAGTTCTACATCTCCTTCTCGTTCGCGAACATCGGCTCGTTCGGAACCCTCAAGAAGCAGGACCGGCTGTTCTGATCTCCTCGACGGAGGCAACGCCGTCCTCCGCCCTCGCGTCTCATTGGCAAGCCCAAGTTTGGGCGCGTAAAAGGGGATGTTATGCAAGAAGGACTTATGGTGCCCTCGCACGAGGTGGCGCCGCTCGACAATATTGCTTCCGGAGTCACCGGCCTCCGGATCGTCATGGTCAACGTTTTCGCCGTCAAACGCCCGGACGGCTCCTGGACTCTGGTCGATGCTGGTTTGCCGTTCTCGGCTGCCAAGATCCGGCACTGGGCCGGCGGTCTGTTCGGCGAACGGCGTCCCGACGCGATCGTCCTGACGCACGCACACTTTGACCACGTGGGCGCGCTGCGCTCGCTGGCCGATTACTGGGACGTGCCTATCTACGCGCACCCGCTCGAGATGCCTTATCTCACCGGCCGCTCCAAATACCCGCCGCCCGATCCGACTGTTGGAGGGGGCGCGATGACGCTGATGGCGCCGCTCTACCCGCGCGGCGCAGGCGATGTGAGTGATCGTGTCCACACCCTGCCCGAGGATGGTTCCGTGCCAAGCATGCCCGGATGGCGCTGGATCGCCACGCCAGGCCATACTCCCGGCCATGTGTCGTTCTTTCGCGATGAAGATCGGGTCCTGATTGCGGGCGATGCCTTTACGACTACGAAGCAGGAATCGCTGATGGCAGTGGCAACGCAGCGCCCGGAACTGCACGGGCCGCCGGCGTACTACACCCAGGATTGGGAGGCAGCCAAGCTGTCGGTCGGCCGGCTGGCGGGGCTCATGCCCGCGGTCGCAGCGGCAGGTCATGGTCTTCCGATGAGCGGGGGTGAGATGACGGCCGCCCTCCAGTATCTGGCTGACAACTTCGACCGGATCGCGCGTCCCGCCAGAGGGCGGTATGCGCGGACTCCTGCTGTAGCGGACGAGCGCGGGGTGGTCTCAGTTCCGCCTGAGCCGGCCGGAAGCCGGATCCCGAAAATGGCGCTGCTCACCGTTATCGCCGGATCGGTGGTGCTCGGGATGATGCGCTGGCGCCGCAAAGCCGCATAACCGCCGGCTCATACGAGTCGACGTTCAGGGCGGCTTCCATTTCTGCGCGGCGGTTTACTGGAATCGCCGCGCAGGCCGTGCGCGCAGGGAGCGTCGAGTAGCCGCTGAAGCTGCTTCGGCTGTCGCTGTCCGTAAACGTTCTGCCCAGCTACCGAAGTTCTTACACTCCCAGCCTCGCCCGCTCGACCTTGTAAGCCCTTGTGGCGGTGCGCCTTCCAGCGTTGGCAAGCGATCTGCTTGGTAGAGGGAAGGGAAGAGGCGATATGAATTCCTGGGTTTGGCTGTTACTTGTGACTGTGGTGGCCGCCCTCATCGCGGGGGCCCTCTGGGCCGTTGCGAAGCGGAAGAAAGCGGCTAATTTGCGCAGCCGTTTCGGGCAGGAATATGACCGCACGGTCGAAGCGCACGGCGCCCGTAATGCCGAAGCTGAACTGGCACGCAGAGAGAAGCGGGTCGAAGCCCTGCCCATTCGCGACCTGAGTCGCGAGGAGCAGGACCATTTTGCGGACTCGTGGCGCCGAGTGCAGGCGCGTTTTGTCGACGATCCGTCGGGCGCGATCCAGGACGCCGATGCGCTGGTGTGCGACGTCATGGAAACTCGCGGGTACCCGGTCGGCGACTTCGAACAGCGCGCGGCCGATCTCAGCGTCGCGCACGGCCGCGTCATCGATCGCTACCGCACCGCGCATGAGCTGTCCGTGCGGAACAGCCGCGGTCAGGCGAGCACAGAGGACCTGCGCAACGCGATGGTCCACTACCGCGCATTGTACGAGAACCTGATCGGGGAACGCGTAAACGTTGCGGGAAGATCTCCGGAGGTGAACCTATGAATGAACGAGAACGTTTGTCCACGGACGACATCGCACGCCGCGAGCGGCAAATCCGCGATGCCGAACAGCAAACACGCGATGCCCAGCGCCAATCTGAGGTTTCGAGCACCGGCGGCGCGGGCGCGGCCCGCACCAGAGAGCCGCTGCAAGCCGCCGAAGAGCACCACACAGCGTTGTTCCCAGAAAGGGACACGATCGAGCTGCGATCGCGCTGGGACAGCATCCAGACCGGTTTCGTTGATGAGCCGCGGCGCGCAGTCCAGCAGGCCGACGAGCTCGTCGCCCAGGCCATGAAGCGTCTGGCCGAGGTGTTCTCCGACGAGCGCAGAAAACTCGAGGCGCATTGGGATCGCGGCGACAATGCTTCCACGGAAGACCTGCGGGTGGCGCTCCAGCGCTACCGTTCCTTCTTCGGGCGCCTGCTTTCGATTTAGTGCGGTAAGAGCTCTTCACGGCCCCCTTGCGCTCTCGTCTCACCCGTAAGCCCATGCTGAGATGAAAGTGCAAGGGGGATCCTTTTGTTCTTGAAAGCTGTCGCTGATATAAACTGGTTGAAGATCACAAAATCGAGAGGAATTGGGGCATTTGAACCCCGAACTTGAAGCGCTGATTGCCGAACGCACCAAGGACCTGTCAGAGGCGAACCGCAAACTCAAAGACAGCGAGGCCAAGCTACGGGCTTTTCTCGAATCGGCCTCGCAGGGCATCTTGGCGGTTGACCTGCGGGGCCGGATCGCCCTCGTCAACGCGCAAATCGAGGAGATGTTCGGCTACAGCCGCGAGGAGTTGCTGAACCAGCGACTGGACGTTCTCATCCCCGAGAGATTCCGTCACTCCCACGAGCGCTATCGCGAAAGCTATTTTGAAAGACCGAAAAGCCGGCCCATGGGGCTCGGCATGGACCTGGCGGGCGTCAGGAAAGACGGGACGGAGTTCCCGATTGAAATTAGCCTGAGCTATACGGGCGAGGGCGACGACATGCTCGCGCTGGCCTTCATGACAGACATCACGGACCGCAAGCGCCTCGAAGAGCAGCTCCTTGAAACCGCGAAACTCGAGAGCCTCGGCGTTCTCGCCGGGGGTATCGCCCATGACTTCAACAACCTCCTCGTCGGTGTGATGGGAAATGCCAGCCTTGCCCTGGACGCGCTTCCTCCAGAGCTGCCGCGGTTGCGGCCGATGCTCGAAGGGGTCGTCACTGCCAGCGAGCGCGCCGCGGATCTAGTCCGTCAGTTGCTCGCGTATTCCGGCAAGGGGCGATTCATAATCCAGCCTGTAGACATCTCCGGGTTGATTCGCGAGACGGTTGGTCTGATCAAGGCTTCAGTGCCGAAGAATGTCGAACTCGATCTCGATCTTCGTGAAACCGCGAACATCGACGCCGATCCCTCGCAGATGCAGCAACTGATTATGAACCTTATCATCAACGGCGCCGAGGCGATCAGCGAGGGGGCAGGCGGCACGGTCAGGGTCCGGACCTGCGTGCGCGAGGTTGCTGAGGTGGACGGTGGCCCCCCCGGCCAGAACGTCGAGATCGTCGTTGAAGACAACGGATCCGGCATGGACGAGGCGACGCGGGTCCGCATGTTCGACCCGTTTTTCACGACTAAGTTCACGGGTCGCGGTCTCGGCCTCGCAGCCGTGAAGGGCATCGTCCGGGGGCACAAGGGCGTCATACACGTTGAGAGCGAACCGGGAAAGGGGACGCGGTTCACCGTGCTCCTCCCTGTGTCACAATCCGGTCCGGCGAGTACGGAGCCGTCGCGCTCCGGCGCACGGCCGGCCTCGGGAACCGTGCTTGTCGTAGACGACGAGTCCCTGGTCCGCCTGAGCGCCCGCATGGCACTCGAGCGTTATGGATACCGCGTTCTCCTGGCAGAGAATGGCAGCCGCGGCGTGGAAATCTTCAAGCAGTTCGCTGGTGACATCGTGGCTGTCGTGCTCGATCTCACCATGCCCGTGATGGGGGGTGAGGAGACTCTGCGCGGACTACGGGAGATCCGGCCTGACGTCAGAGTGATACTCTCCAGCGGGTACAACGAAGTGCAGGCGATCAGCCGTTTCCAAGGGCAGGGGCTGGACGGTTTCCTTCAGAAACCCTACACCGCAACACGGCTGGTGGAAGTGGTACAGGCGACCGCGAGCGCGTGCGCTGCCGCAACCGAAGGGATACCGGGCCCTGGGTAAGAATCCCCGAGCCCGGCCGCATTACAGCTAGTTGTTCTTCGTGTTCTTCTTCGGCTGCTCGGCCGGCGGCTGCGGCTGTTGCGTGTCCGCGCCCTGCGTAGCCTGCTGGCCCTGATTCCGGCGGGCGTCGGGCAGGGTGTCCAGCGCCGAGGGACCGGTGATCGTTTCACCGGTAACGTCCGCTTGCGCCGCCGCTGCGGCAGCAGCCTGTTGTGAGGCCTGCACCGTCACCGGAGTGGTAGGACGCAGGCTCTCCATCACGGGCGTGCCTGATTTCGCGGCCAGGCTCACGTCGGGGCTCTTGCGGAAGATGCCCCAGAAGTGACTCATCATACCCGGCTCTTTCCGGTTTTCCAGTTCGTACTTCATGCGCGCGAGTGCGACCGGGTCGGGCTCGGGAATCGGCTGTTCCATCTGGGTCAGGCGCTGCTTGGCGTCCGGAACCAGCGAGCTCAGCGGGTAGTCCCGGATCAGCTTCGCATAAGCCTCCGACGCGCGGTCGCGGAAACGGGGGCCCATCCTCGAATACGAGTCGCCGAGCTTCCAAAGAGCATCGTCCGCCTGGCTGAACAGCGGGTAATGCTGCGTCAGTCCATTGAGGCGGTTGGCGGAGGCGTAATACACGCCCTTCGTGTGGTAGAACGTCCCGACGCGGTACTCGCCCAGGGCCAGCACTTCCTGGATTTCCCGGAGCGTTTGCTGCGCCTTTGGCGCGAACCTGCTGTTCGGGAACTGCACCAGGACTTGCCGGCACTCTTCCTCGGCTCGTACGGCATGCGTCGGATCGCGGTCCGCCTTCTCCATCTGCCTGTAGTGGATGTTGCAGACCTTCTCCTGCGCCTCAGCCGCCTCTTCCATCGTTGGGTAGAACAGGATGAAGTCCTTGTACTCGGCTTCCGCCTGTGCCAGTCCGTGCGAGCCGCTCTCACGGTACCAACTGTCCGCGACTGCGAGTTTCGCCTTGGCCAGGAACTCGCTCTGATCATAAGTGTTGATCAGGGTCTGGAGTGTCAGCCGCGCGATCTCGTATCGGCCTTTTTCGATGTCCTTGATGGCCTTATCGAACAGGACCTTGTCGGGCTGCTGCGTGTCCTTCGTGATCGGGTTATCGTATTTCTTCCCCGCACAGCCGGCGAGCAGGCTCGCGGCCACGATGACAGCGCTGTAGAACCATTTCCGATGCAATCTCATAACGTACCGCTCACACTCTGACGGACGTGGCCTCACGAGCAAGCTCGCGCATCCGCGCCACAGTGGCTGCCGGATCGGGGGTCAGGAAAATCGAAGCCCCGCTGACTACCCAGTCCACACCCGCTCGGACAATCTCCCCCACGTTATCGGTCGTCACGCCGCCGTCAATCTCGATGGCGAACTTCAACCCTTGTTCCTTGCGCTTCCGGTCGAGCGCACGAACCTTGTCGAGCGCCCTGGGAATGAACTGCTGGCCCCCGAAACCGGGATTGACGCTCATGACCAGCACGTAGTCTACCAGATAGAGAATGTCTTCCAACACCGCGACCGGGGTGGCCGGGTTCAAGACCACGCCCGCGTCGGCGCCCGCCGCCTGGATATTGCGGATGGTTGCGTCCAGGTGGTGCGCAGTCTCCTGGTGCACGCAAACCTGGTCGGCGCCCGCCTCGATGAAAATCGGGGCGTATTTGTCCGGATCCGTCACCATCAGATGGACGTTCAGCGTCATCTTGGTGATCTTCCGGATGGATTTCACAACGGGAGGCCCTATGGTCAGGTTCGGGACGAAGTGCCCGTCCATGATGTCGACATGGAGCGTTGTCGCGCCACCTTGCTCGACTTGCTGGATTTGTTCGCCCAGCCGCGCGAAGTCCGCCGAAAGAATGGAAGGAAGAATCTGAACCATTTAGGGCTATCCTAAGGTTAACAAAAACAGGTCCGCATTCGCCCGCCACACCGTTAATCTTGGACCACCGCCGCGAAGAATCCATCCCCGGGCGTGACCCCCGGAATGCGAGCCATTGTCCGCGCTGCGCAAAGCCCTAAAACCTCCAGAACTCCTTCGTTCTCCTCGCGTTCCAGCGAGCAGGTGGAATATACCAGCTTCCCGCCCGGTTTCAGCCGCTCCAGGGCATTCCGGACCAGCCGGGTCTGCCGCGCGTGAAGGTCCGCAATGTCGTCCGGAGTCAGCCGCCACTTGATCTCCGGATTTCTCCGCAGCGTGCCCGTTCCGGAGCAGGGCGCGTCCACCAGGATACGGTCGAACGTGTGGCGGAACGGCAACGGCTGTGTGCCGTCCAGGACCACCCGCTCGCAGCCGGTTGCGCGTAGGCGGGAGAGCCGGCTCCAGTGCAGGTCACACGCCACGGCCCGGACCCCGGATTCGAGCGCTTGCGCGGTCTTGTTGCCCGGCGCCGCGCAAAGGTCGAGAAGCGTCTGTCCCGGCTCCAGGTCCAGCAGGGGCACCACCGCCTGCGATCCGATGTCCTGAATCCGCAGCCCCTCTGCGCTCCCACTCACCAACTTGTATGCGCCAGGGACGTCCCCGGCCTCGAGAACCGCTTCAGAGTGAGGCGCATCCGTAATACGAACCCAGGTTTCAGGCGGGTTCAAATTTGCCCTGGCGATTCTATCGGCTATGCCGGCGCCGTATTGCCTGTCCCACCGCTCCAGCAGCCACTCCGGGTGAGACAGTTCGGTGGCGCGGTCAGGCCATGCGACCGCCTCGCGGTTCACCTTTCGCAAGACCGCGTTCACCAGCCCCGCGGCCGATGTCTTCCTGGCGCGCTTCACCAGCGCTACGCTCTCCCCCACCGCCGCGTGCGCCGGTACCCGTTCCAGGTGGCGTAGCTGATAGACGCCCATTCGGAGAGCCAGCCGGACCTCCGGGTCAAAGCGCGAACGTCCCGAGATTTTCGTGATCAGAAAGTCGAGTTGCGCCTGATACCGCAGCACCCCCATCACGATCTCCGACGCAAGTCCCGCATCCCGCGCGTCCATGCCCCCCGTGCGCGACGCCAGAAGGTCCGAAGCGTAGCCGCCGCGCTCCACCAGCATCAGGATGTCGAACGCCGCGGCTCGCGCCGCCGATATGCCCATAATTGATTGTGGACCTGGAAAAGACACTGTTGCGCAAGGTCGGCGAAGCCATCGGCCGTTTCAAGATGATCCGCGACGGCGATCGCGTTGCAGTGGCCCTGTCGGGCGGCAAGGACTCGCTCACGCTGCTCGAAGCGCTTCTGCTGCTCGAGAAGCGTGCCCCGGTCGATTTCACAGTGTGCGCCTTCACCGTGGAGCAGGGCAAGTTTCTCCGGCCCATAGAGCCGCTTGCCCAATATTTGAAGCAGAGGGGCATCGCGTGGACCTATTACCGGGACGCGCCTTCCCTCCGGCTCCTCAACGACCAGCCCGAACACGGCTGCGACCTGTGCAGCCGCTACAGGCGCCGTGCGGTTTACGAGGTGGCGCGCAGTCTCGGAGCCAACGTCCTGGCCTTCGGCCACACCGCCGACGATTTCTGCGAGGCGCTCCTCCGCAACATGCTCTTCACGGGCAAATTGAGCTCCCTTCCCGCCATCACACGCTCGCGCGACAACGAGTTCCGGCTGATCCGGCCGCTTGTCTTCGTGACCGAGGACATGACGCGCAGCTATGCCGAAGCCTGCGGTGCTCCGCTGATCCCCTGCGGCTGTTCGCAGAAGACCGGCACGGTCCGGCGCGCGCTACGCGACGATGTTCTTGGAAAGCTCGAGGGTCGGTACCCCAATATGAAGGAGCACATGCTGGCGGCGATGGGAAACGTGGACCCAGGACGCCTGCTCGATCCGCGGTTCTTCAATAACGGCGAAACCCCCAAAGAGGCGTTCCCGATTTTAAGCGAATTCGACTGACGAAAGTACCCGCAGCCGCTGGACTACGTCAGGGCTGAAAGCTGCTCGCGCACTGCTCACTGCTCGCTTCGAAATACAATCGGGAGGGGGGCGAACCAGCATGGCCAACGTGAAACAACTCAGGGTGAACGGTGCATCCGTCAAAATCGACGCGCACCCCGAACGATCCCTGCTGTCCGTTCTGCGTGACGACCTGGACCTTACAGGCGCCAAATATGGCTGTGGAGAAGGGCAGTGCGGCGCCTGCACCGTGCTCGTCGCGGGCCGTGCCGTGCGCTCCTGCATCACCAGCGTCGGCGAAGTCGCGGCGAAGGAGATCACCACTATCGAGGGTCTCGCGAAAAATGGGCGCCTTCACCCGGTGCAGCAGGCGTTCCTGGATGACGATGCGCTGCAGTGCGGTTACTGCACGCCGGGAATGGTCCTCGCGGCCGTCGCGCTGCTTGAGAAAACCCCCAACCCCACACAACAGCAGATCGTCAGTGCAATGCAGGGCAACATCTGTCGCTGCGGCACGTACCCGCGCATCGCGCGCGCAATCACCAAAGCCTCCAGGAGTGCAGTATGAACCTCGAGCCGGAACGTTACGAATTCCTGGAACCGCCGCTCTACCGGTTCGAGCTCGACAGGCGGGACTTCTTCAAGGCGCTCGGCCTTGGCGTGCTGATCGTGGTTACGCGTCCGGCCGACGCTCAACGGCGCGACATGCCGGATGAGATCGGCGCGTGGCTGCACATCGGCGAGGACGGCGTCGTGAGCGTTTACACCGGGAAGGCCGAGATGGGCCAGAACATCCGCACCTCTCTTGCGCAGGGTGTGTCTGAAGAGCTGCGCGTCCCGCTTGAGTCCATTCGGATGATCATGGCCGACACGGACTTGGTTCCGTACGATGCCGGTACCTTCGGCAGCCGCAGCACGCCCTACATGGCTCCGCAACTCCGGAAGGCAGCCGTCGCCGCGCGCGAGCTTCTGCTTCAAAGGGCTGCCGAGCAGTGGAAGGTTGATCCTGCATCGGTGACCGTCGCCGCCGGCAAGGTGTCGCATGCCGCTTCCAAACGGTCCGCCACGTACGCCGAGCTGGCGCACGGCCAGAAGCTAATGAAGGCGATCTCGGGCGAGAGCGCCGCGCCGCCTACGGGTGCTTCCGCGCCGAAAGTGAACGGCCGCGATTTCGTCACCGGTCGCCACAAGTACACTTCGGATCTGCGCCTCCCGGGCATGCTCTACGGCAAGGTGCTGCGCCCGCCCGCTTTCGGCGCGAAGCTGGCGTCGGTGGACAAACAATCCGCGGAAGCGATCGCCGGTGCCACCGTCGTACATGACGGCGACTTCGCTGGTGTCGCCGCGCCAGACGAGTTGACGGCCGAGCGAGCACTCTCCGCACTGCGTGCCCAGTGGAAGCAGTCACCGGCCGAGGGCTCGAACGCGACGCTCTATGACGACCTTCGCCGGACTGCGGAGAACTCGGAATCCGTACACTCGGCGGGCTCGGTCGAGCAGGGCACGGCGGCTGCGGCGCACCGCCTGAAGCAGACCTACAGGGTTGCCTACATCGCGCACTGTCCGCTCGAGCCGCGGGCCGCCCTCGCGCAGTGGACCGGAGGCAAGCTCACCGTCTGGACCGGCAGCCAGCGCCCTTTCGGCGTACGGAGCGAGCTCGCGAAGGCATTCCAACTGGACGAAAAGCAGGTTCGGGTGATCATCCCCGATACCGGCTCGGGCTATGGCGGCAAGCACAGCGGAGAGGCGGCGATCGAAGCGGCGCGCCTCGCGCGCGCGGCCGGCAAGCCAGTCAAGCTGCTGTGGACCCGCGAGGAGGAATTCACGTGGGCCTACTTCCGCCCTGCCGGTGTGATTGATGTCTCCGCGGCGATCAGCAAGGACGGGACCCTGTCCGCGTGGGAGTTCCACAATTACAACTCCGGCGCCTCCGGGATCCGGACGCTCTACAACATTCCCAACCAGAAAATCGAGTTTCATCGGTCGGAGTCGCCGTTACGGCAGGGCTCTTACCGTGCCCTCGCGGCGACCGCGAATCACTTCGCCCGCGAATCCGCCATGGACGAAGCCGCGCATCTCGCCGGCATGGACCCGCTTGAATTCCGCCGACGCAACCTCGAAGATGCCCGGCTGTTAGCCGTCCTGAACACCGTCGCAGAAGAATTCGGCTGGCCCGGCGCGAAGCCTGCCGGAATCGCGTGCGGTTTCGAAAAGGGCGGCTATGTTGCGAGTTGCGCAGAAGTTGACGTAGACCGCTCGAGCGGCAAAGTGAAAGTGACGCGGATTGTGACTGCGTTCGAGTGCGGCGCGGTTGTAAACCCGGAGCATCTCCGCAATCAGATCGAAGGCGCGGTAATCATGGGCATCGGTGGCGCGCTCTTTGAGGCGATCGAGTTCGAGAACGGCACGATCCGCAATGCGGGCTTCTCCGGTTACCGCGTGCCCCGGTTTGCTGACACGCCGGTGCTGGGCACGGTTCTGGTGGACCGCAAGGATCTCCCATCCGCAGGGGCGGGGGAAACGCCGATCGTCTGCGTCGCGCCCGCGATCGGCAACGCCATCTTCCGCGCGTCCGGAGTCCGCCTGCGCTCGCTTCCGCTGCTGCCGAAAGGCGTGCTGCCGCATACCTAAACGCGAACGAGCGCGATCGCTAAAGCGGCTTGGCGCAGGACCTGTGATAAGCTTCGCGCATGAAACGGCTGCCGCTCGTCATCAGTTGCCTGGCCTTGCTGATATCAGCGTTCGCTTTGCACGTAGCATATCGGACTCAGCAGGACGTCCAGGCATTTGTTCACACGCTGCCTCAGCAGGATGGAAAGCAGTAGCAATCGACTGGCAGCGCCCTCGGAGCGGGGAAGATTTACTGAAGATCCAAGTGGATGGTGTCGTCGTGCTTCGGCCGGTACTCTCTCCAGACGCCGGATCCGAACGCGACCGCGACCAGGATCAGTGTCGCGATGGTGATCAGGTCGAATCCGCCCACCCAGAAGATCGCGAACGTGGTGACCAGAACGCGCAAGAACCAAGTGGTCGCCCGCGTGAGCGGCAGGCGCCGAATCTTTAGCTCTGTTCCGACGCGTCCGAGTTGCCACGCGAACAGGATACTGAGCGCCGCGAGCAGGATGCGCAGGAAATTGAAGGGTTGCATCTCCAGACTAAGGATGCTAGCACAGGCGCAAGCCGGCGAGGCGAGGAGATGGGGCCCGTGACCCATGGCAGTGCGTTCACCACGGGCCACGAGCCAGGAAAATTACACGTGCCGTTCAAGCATTTTCAGGACTTCGGACTTGCCGACCGCGCCAACACGCGATTCGACCACCTTGCCGCCCTTGAAAAGAAGCAGTGTCGGAATGCCCCGGATGTTGTAGCGCATCGCGGTGCCGCCGTTCTCGTCAACGTCTACTTTCACCACCTTGAGACGGCCGGCGTACTCCGTTGCCACCTGCTCGACGGTGGGGCTCATCATCTTACAGGGGCCGCACCATTCGGCCCAAAAATCCACCAGCACGGGGACGGCGGAATTCACGACTTCGGTATCGAAGTTTGTATCAGTTACGCTCAGGGTGTTTGCACCCGCCATTGCCATAGTTCTCCGTTCTCCCAACACTTATGAGATGCAAGCCCGCGGCCCTAAGGTTCATGCCGCGGCTCGCGCGGCCTTTCCTGCCAGCCCGCGATACAGTTCCTCGTACTCGCGTGCGGAGCGCGCCCAGGAGTAATCGCGCCGCATACCTTCCTGCACGATCGCGTTCCAGCGCTTGCGATCTCCATACGCAGCCAGCGCTGTTCGCATAGCGCTGAGCAGGGCAGCCCCGGTGTACTCGCGGAACTTGAACCCAGTGACACCGGCTTCCACCGTGTCGTCCAGTCCCCCGGTAGCACGGACAACCGGCACGGTGCCGTACCGGAGGCTGTAGATCTGGTTCAGGCCGGAGGGCTCGTATTCGCTGGGCATCAGGAACAGGTCGGCTCCCGCCTCAATCTTATGGGCGAGTTCGTTATTGTAGCCGACGTATAGCCCCACGCGGCCGGGATACCGTTCCGCCAGGTCGCGGAACAGGTTCTCGTACCGGGGATCGCCAGAGCCGAGCACTGCCAGCGCGACGTCTTCCGCCATGAGAGCGTCGCCGGCTTCCTCGATCAGGTCAAAGCCCTTCTGGCCGGCGAGCCGCGAGACGATACCGATCAGCGGGCGCTCGAGATTCTCCTCCATGCCGAGCGCCCCCAGCAAATCCGCTTTGCAGGCACGCTTGCCTGATAGATCTTCCGGCGTGTAGCGCGCCGCGATGTGCGTGTCCACTGAGGGATCCCACTCTGAGTAATCCACGCCGTTCTGAATTCCCCAGAGCACATCGGCGCGCTGTTGGAGCGTGCTTTCAAGACCGAAGCCCAACTCGGGCGTCTGGATCTCGCGCGCATACGCGCGGCTCACCGTGGTCAGCGCGTCCGAGTACACGAGCCCCGCTTTGAGATAACTGATTTGTCCGTCGAACTCCAGCAGGCCCGGACTGAACAATGCGTCGTCGAGTCCCACCTCGGCGAGAGCCGTGCGCGGGAACAGGCCTTTGTAGCCGAGATTGTGGATCGTGAACACCGTCTTCGGGCCGATGAACGACGGGTCCAGGGCGTAGCGAGTCTTTATGTAAGTCGGCAGGAGCCCAGTCTGCCAGTCATGGCAGTGGATGATGTCGGGCCGGAACAGATAACGGATAACGTTCAGCGCTGCGTGGTTCAGAACCGCGAAGCGAGCGTGGTTATCCGGGTAGTCACCGGCCTCGTCACCGTAAATGCCTTCCCGATCGAAAAGGTGAGGGCAGTCCAGAAGCCAGTAACAGACGCCGCGGTCGGACGCTTCGTAGACGGTGCACGTGTGGCATGTGGGCCCGAACCACACGCGCAGATCCTGATACACGCGAGGGAGCCCCTGCAGCGAAACGTGTGCGTAGCGCGGCATGAACACTGCGATTTCGTGCCCGAGCGAGCGCAAAGTTGCGGAAAGCGCCCCGACGACATCGGCCAGTCCGCCTGTCTTCGCGAACGGAGTCGCCTCGGGAGCGACCATCAGAATCTTCACAAGAACATATTAGCGATTGTTCATGGGGTTGCGGTGTTAGCGCCGTCTCCGGGCTTTCGACTTCCGTTTGGCTGGCGCCCGTGTCGTTGCGTTTGCCGCGGCTGCACTCACTGCGGCTTGGCCTCGCGCATCGCGTGTCCGGAGGAAATCGAATCTGCCCGGCCCGACGAGTGCGATTCGAACGGCGAGGTCCCAGGGCGGCAGGTGGTCTCCATCAACGGAGGGCTCCAGGTCCGTCCACTTCTGCCCGTCTTCGCTGTAAGAGAACGCGAAGCGGTTGCCCCCGGTGGACTGGAAACGAAGGTGTACGCGCTGCGCAGTGGTTTCAGCAGTGGCAAGGACGGCTTCGTCGCCCTTGTCGCGCCGCCACAGGGTGAGCTTTCCGCCGGACAGCGTGAGACCAGTGGCATTGCGCGCATCGCCCCACGCGGCAATGCCGCCAGAGCCCTCCACCACTGTCCGTGCGAAATAATCCATCGCAGTCGGCGCTTTGGCGAGGACGCCCTCCAGGTCCAGCCAGCCGCTTGCGGTATCCATCTTCGCGGCCTGATTCACGGGCCACTCCAAAAGCGGGGATGGCGTGCCGGAGAACTCCTCGGCAAACGTGACGCCGCGCGGGCGTGGCCCGCTCGAAGGACCCTTGCCCCCGTTGATGGACGGCCACCCTTCGGAATCCCACGCTATTTCGTCGAGCATGCCCTGGCGTCCGACGAAGATGCTCTCCTGCGGATCGTAAGCATGGTAAAGCAGGAACGTGCGCCCACGACGATCCTCAACGACACTGCCGTGGCCAGGGCACTTCCACATGTCATTGCCCGCGAGGATCGGGTTGCCCGGGTTCTTCTCCCACGGACCCAGAAGGCTCTTGGCGCGCGCGACCCCGAGAGCGTAGTTGCAGCCGCGTCCGCAGCACCCGGCTGCCGAATAGAACAGGTAAAACCATTCGGCGCGGCGGAGCACGAACGGACCCTCCACCAGTTGCCCTTCCCAGGACGCGTCATTGCGAAACAGCTCGCGCGGTTCACCGGTGAGCTTCGTGCCGCTCTCATCGAGCGGCTGCGCCCACAACGGCGTCGGTTGCTTGCGACTGTTGCCGTCCTCTTTCCAGATCAGGTAACGCTGCCCGTGCTCATCGGTCGCAGGCTGTGCGTCGATCGAGCCGGCCTCCTGGCACACGAGAGGGCCGTGATCCGTGTAAGGCCCCGCAGGCTGCGTGGCGGTCGCGACGGCGACGCAGAGCGGCCCGTCCTTTTTCTTGGCTGTGTAATAGACGAAGTAGCGGCCCTTGTGCTCGGCAATCTCCGGCGCCCAGAAATTCGTTTCGGCCCAGTCCGGGCGCTCTTGGAAGACGGCCCCGGCAGTACGCCAATGGATGAGGTCGGAGGAGTGCAGGATCGGAAAGATCGGAGCCCAGCGTGAGGTGGTGGCGGTGGCCCAGTACCCCTTGCTGGTGCGAATGACGGATGGGTCGGGATGATCGCCCGGCAGCACGGGGTTGGACGCGGCGGCGCGTAGAGACACCAGCGCCACCAACAGAACAGCAAGCCTCATAAGAGGTTATCGTAGAACGAAGAGGCTAATGTCCGCTCCTTCGCCTTCCCTTGCCATTCGTGGACTCCGGAAATCCTATGGCGCCGTAACCGCCGTGGGTGGCATCGACCTGACCGTGTGGCCGGGCGAATGCTACGGCCTCCTGGGACCGAACGGGGCGGGGAAGACTACCACCATCGAAATTTGTGAAGGCCTTACGAGCGCCGACGCCGGAGTTGTGGAACTGCTCGGCCTGCGCTGGGACCGCAACAGCCGCGAACTGCGGCAGCGGCTCGGGGTGCAGCTTCAGGAGACGCAGCTCGCCGAGAAACTGACCGTAGTCGAAACCGTGCGCCTCTTCAGGAGCTTTTACCGCCGCGGGCAGCCGGTGGACGATGTGATCGCGATGGTGCAGTTGGAAGAGAAGCGGAACGCGCGGGTCGGCAATCTATCGGGCGGACAGAAGCAGCGGCTCGCGATGGCATGCGCGCTGGTGGGCGATCCCGATCTGCTCTTCCTCGACGAGCCCACTACGGGTCTCGACCCGCAGGCGCGGCGGCAGTTGTGGGATCTCATCGCCCGGTTCAAGACCGCGGGCCGCACCATCATCCTGACCACGCACTACATGGAGGAGGCCGAGCGCTTATGCGACCGGACCGCCATCATGGACCAGGGCCGCATCATCGCGCTCGGTACTCCCCGCGAGCTGATTTCTTCGCTGGGCGCGGCTCACGTGCTGGAATTCGCGCTGGCCTCGGGGGCGGTCGATTCCGAATCCCTGCGGCGCATCGAGGGCGTGACAGGACTGAGGACTGAGAATTCCACGTTCCTGCTGCAGGTGGCCGAACCGCATCGAACCGTTCCGCTGCTGCTCGCGGATCTGTCGGGACAAGGCGCCGCGCTGGCCGAGTTGCGGATCCATTCCGCCACGCTGGAGGATGTGTTCGTTTCACTCACCGGGAGGCACCTGCGCGATGGGTAACAGCTCGCTGGGCCAACTCACGATGGTCCGCTACCGGGAGTTCTGGCGCGAGCCGGAGGCGGTATTCTGGGCCTTTATTTTCCCTGTGCTGCTCACTGCGGGCTTGGGCATCGCGTTCCGGAACCGGCCGCCGGAGGTGGTGAAGATCGGCGTGACGGACCAGTCGCTGGTTAGCGTTCTGAAGAGTGACAAGTCTCTCGACGTGCGGGTGTTCAGTCCCGCGGAAGGCGCCGACGCCCTGCGCATGGGACGCATTCTCGTTCTGGTGGAACCCGGTTCGCCCACCACATACCGCTACGACGATACGAACCCGGAAGCGCGCAACGCACGGCTGCTCGCCGACAGGGCGTTGCAGGCCGCCGCGGGCGCCACTCCGGCGGTGAAGACACGGGACGAGCTCGTGCGTGAGCCGGGGTCGCGGTACATCGATTTCCTGGTGCCCGGCCTGCTCGCCATGAACCTGATGGGCAGCGGCATCTGGGGACTCGGCTTCACCATCGTAGATGCACGGCGCAAGAAGCTGTTGAAGCGCCTGGTGGCTTCGCCGATGTCGAAGACGGAGTACCTGTTGTCCTTCCTGCTCTCGCGGCTGTCCATGCTCGCAATCGAAGTAGGCGTGCTGATCGGGTTTGCGATCTGGGTCTTCGGCGTTCCGATGCGGATGCCGTTATGGGAAATGGCTGTCGTGTGCCTGCTGACGGCGCTCGCATTCAGCGCGGTGGGCCTGTTAATCGCATCGCGAGCGCGGACGCTGGAGGCTGCATCGGGACTGATGAATTTCGTGATGCTGCCAATGTGGATCTTCTCGGGGGTCTTCTTCTCATCCGAGCGGTTCCCGGCGGCGATTCAACCGTTCGTACAGGCCCTCCCGCTCACGGCGGCAGTTGATGCATTACGCGGCGGCATGTTGCAGGGCGCACGCCTTCACCAGATCTCGGGCGAACTAGGCATTCTCACCGGCTGGCTGGTGGTCTGTTTCATCGCGGCCTTGAAGCTGTTCCGCTGGAAGTAGCGGCCGGGCATACCCGCCCCACAGCCTTCTCTCGTCTGCCGAGCAGCCCCAATTGGTCTATTCTGTGAGACAGAGGGGTTGGTGTGAGGTACGCGCCTGTGCAGCCGCCGCCGCTGGCACTCACGAGCGAACGCAGTCTATCCCGCCCCCGGCCCTTATCTGCGGAAGATTCAAGCCAACGCACGCGGCCGAAAATCACCGCCCGCGCTCCTGCTGCAAGCTGCTCAGAACCACAACGCTATTCACCGAGTCAGATCCCTAAGCCAGCTCGAGCGTATTTGCGCCTTCCGCCGGGCTTCATGATCACGCCTGAGGTCAAGTGAAGGAGGAATATATGAAAGGTACGGAACGGAACGTACGGTCGAGGCACGACGATGCGGGCAACGGCCGCCTGACGCCGCGCACCAATACACACGAGGCGCCGATTCAACGGTTTGGGACCGTGCAGTCGCTGCCGATCGCTCTCGGCGAAGACGCGAGGAAGACCAATATCGAACTGCTCAACCAACTTCTCGCCGACACGATGTCGCTGCGGGACCTCTACAAGAAACACCACTGGCAAGTCGTCGGGCACACCTTCTACCAGTTACATCTCCTATTCGACAAGCATTATGAAGAGCAGGTCGAACTCATCGACACGATCGCCGAGCGCATCCAAATGCTCGGGGGCATAGCGATCGCCATGGCCGCGGACGTGGCGGAGACGACACGTGTGCCGCGTCCTCCTCGCGACCGCGAATCTGTGCCGGTGCAGCTTTCACGGCTTCTCGAAGCGCATCAGCTCGTCCTGGAGCACGTAAGAAAGGCTGCGCGGACTGCCGCGGAGAACGGAGACGACGGGACCAATGACATGTTGGCCGGTGACGTTCTCCGCACGAACGAGATGCAGGTGTGGTTCCTTTCCGAGCATCTCGTGGACTTGCCTGTATTGCCGTCCGCCGCTGAATCGCACAGCGAAGAACCCATTGCGCAGGAGCGGTCACGCTGACCGTGAACCGCTGAAGCGGATTCATCACGGGGATGGCAAGTGACCCGTGGAGCGGGCGAGGGCAAGTACGTGACGCCGGAGCGCCGGCGCGCTGGCGTCCGGTCTCCTGACGGCTTCGCCCGCTTTCTCGGAGGAGGCGGCCGGAACTGCCGCTTACGCTTCAAAGAACGTGTAGCTGATCCAAACCAATAGCCCGAGCAGCGTCACGCCCAGCCCGAGGCTCCAGGCAATCAGCCGCTTCTCCACTGGGAGCAGTGGCTCGTACTCCATCTTCCGGAGTTCATCTGCGATCTTCGGTTCGTCCATTCCAGTCTCCTACGCGAGCGGCGGCTTCACTCCGTGGAAAAAGATCCAGGAGATCGCCAATCCGATCCACACGATGAATCCGAACAGGCAAAGCACGTATACGAGCGCTAATTTCGCGATGCCTTCCTCCCACAACTTGCGGAAGTTCGAGACCGCGCCGATCGTGAAGAACGTCATGACGAAGAAAATGCCGCGGAATACGTTGGCCTCGGTCATCGACGCTTTCACGCGCCCGGCGGTTTCCGGCAGTAGGACACCGACGGCGAGGACCGTCAGGAACGTAGCGAGATAGCCGAGTATGAACTTCGGGAAGCGACTCCAGACATCGCTGAACCGGACACGCTCTCCGGCACGCCGTTCGATCTTCGTGGTCCAGATCCAAGCCAGGATGACGGCCCAGATACAGATAAACACGTCGATGAAGACTTTCACCGTCGTGGTCGCGGCCATGATCCAGCCACGCTGGTACGTGATGCCCTGCTCGGCGGCAGCCTTGGCCAGGATCAAAGATTCCGCAATCGCACCGCTCGCGACGGCAGCGCCGTCCGTTTTGACTGCGAGCCCCATCCATGCTCCGGCAACGAGTGGCTCCGTGTACAAGAACCGCTGAGCCACGAAGGGAAGGATTAGCAACTCGACCACGGCGAAGATCACCACCAGCGACGACACCATAATGGGCACCATCGGCCGGGCTTTGATCGCAGACCCGGTGGCAATCGCGGCGGAAACGCCGCAGATGGAAATGCCCGACGCTAACGGCACAGCCCACTCCCTGCTGAACTTGAAGTAGCGCCGCGCGATGTAATACACCAGAGCCCAATAGATGAGGTAGGCCTCGATAATCGCGCAGAGCCCACGGAACATCACTGTGGTGGCAAGGCCGAGTTGCTCGGCAGCGGTCGCGCCCAGAAAACCCCCGAGGATCACAATGGCGGTCTTGACGTACAACTCCGGGCGGATCGCCTCCTTCATCATCGCCACGCCGCCGTGCCAGAAGTTGCCGACCAAAAGGCCCGCGACAAGAGCGACGATAAACCCGGCCTCGTTGGTCAGGTTCAATGACCAGGGAATGCCGAATGCGGCGAGCTTGTCCGGGGTCGCGGCGATATAGGCCCAGCTTCCGAGAATCCAGCAACCGTAGCTAATGAAGAACACGGCCGTGAATCCCTTCACAAAACCTGAAAGGCGAATGCCGAGGGCGCGTGCGCCAGGCGCCAGCAGCCCCAGAAGAAATAGATACGTCAGCACGAGCGACACCCATCCAGGCAGGGCGAAGTTCTTCGACACGGAGCCGAGCGCCTTGCCGGGGTCCATCCATACCGACGTCGTTACAGCCCAACCAAGCAGGTCCACGCCGAAGAAGTAGCCGAAAGCAAGGCAGAACACGGTGAGGCCGATAGCGACAGCAAGCCAGTCCTCACTAATCCGCGCGCTGGCGGAAACTGCTTTCCTGGTGGGCGGACGCCCTTCGCCAGCTGTCATTTATGCAAGGTTCTCCCTTCCTCTAGAGAGTGATTCCGTGTAACACGATCCGAGCGAGTCGCCGCAGCCCATGCGGTGCTGCGTCTTATGCTGCGAGCAGGACGAAGCCTGCGGAACCGTTAAGCCGAACGTTCGCGGTTCTGGGACGGGATGGACGCCTTTACTGCGTTCCGCCGATAGAACCCCCGAAAGCGACTGCGAAGCTATTTCCTTTGTACGCCCAAACCGCTCTCGGCGCAATCATCGCGGCCCCAGTATGTCGATACCGGACTGCTTTCGATGAAACACGGATTTCGCGCGTCAATACGTGTATGCGCTATACGAATTTCGTCCTGACGATCATCGCTGTCTCGCTCTGTACGCTTGCGCTGGACCGCATCGCACGCCCCGCACCCACCAGCGCCCAGGTTGCGGACCAGGATTTGTACATAGAACCGGGCCACACCATGCTGCGTAAACTTGACGGCACTGCGACTGTACTCGGAAAGATCGTGATCAACCGGCGCACCGGTGACATCTGGGGCTTCCCGACAGGCAGCGACTCCCCATATCCGATCACGCCGACCAAGAAGGAACCCCCGGTGTCAAGGCCGATGTACCTGGGCCGATTCGACTTCGCTGCAATCGCAGCGGCGCCGCAGTGACCAGAGGCAGAATCATGCGGACGGTGCTGCCTTGACGTGACACGGTCCCAACAGACGCGTCTTCCTCCGTATTATGGTTGCTGACAATTCGTCCGCCCTCTCGTGGGAGAACCGCAGGTCCGTATGTCCATCGGCGACCGTTTCTTATGGGACGCGCGCGTTGGTTTGCGGGGATTGCTGCGGCAAAGAGGGTTCACCGCCGTCGCGGTCGGCTCCCTTGCTCTCGGAATTGCCGCCGCAACGGCCATGTACAGCGTCATTCACGCTGTGGTCCTGGATCCCTTCCCGTACAAGGACGTGGACAGCCTGACGAGCATTCGTGTCTTCGAGCCGGGCCGCCAGGGAGGCCGCACTTATTACACCGTCGATCAGTACCTCGAGTTCCGCGAACGTAGCCGGATCTTCCACGGCGTCATCGCCTCAACCATCAGCGACGTAGTCTGGACCCGCGCGGGCGAACCGCAGCGGCTCCGGGGCAATCACGGCCCGTTCGACACGTTCGAGGTCATGGGGGTGGGCCCGCTGGCCGGCCGCCTTCCCACCGCAACGGATGCACAACCCGGAGCGCCGCCCGTGGCCGTGCTCGGATACCGCTTCTGGCAGCGGCAGTTCGGCGGCGATCGGCGTGCGATCGGCCGTCAGATGGTCCTGAACGGCGTTGTTCGCACGGTCATCGGCGTGATGCCGCCCCGGTTCATGTGGCGCGGAGCCGACGTGTACCTACCGACCCACTTTCGTCGCGGCGAAGCCGTCGAAGGAGTCCGCTCCGTTCACGTGCTCGGACGCCTCAAGCCCGGCATATCAGCAGCTCACGCCGAGGGGGACCTGAAGCCGATCATCGAGGACCTGGCGCGGCGCGAGCCGCAGTCCTTTCCGGAGAAGTGGCGCGTTGCACTGCTCCCGTTCAAGGAGACCTTCCCGAGCGGTCTCCGCTCGGCCCTATTTGTTCTATTCGGTGCGACCGGCCTGCTACTCCTGATCGCGTGCGCGAACGTCTCGAACCTGCTGCTGTTCCGGGCGGCCGGCCGCCAGCGGGAGATGGCGATTCGCGCGTCGATGGGCGCCGGCCGTTGGCGGCTGATCCGCCAACTCCTGACTGAAAGCCTCCTGCTTGCGTCTGCCGCTGGGGCGGTGGGCATCGCGCTCGCGTACGCGCTTCTTCGCTCGGTGATCGCGATCGTCCCGCCGGACACGATCCCCGATGAGGCGCAGGTCGCGATGAACGTCCCCGTGCTGCTGTTCACAGTGGCTGTGTCGGCCGCGACAGCCCTGCTGTTCGGCCTCGCGCCGGCGCTGCATGGCTGCGTGCCGAACTTGGTCGAGTCGCTCAAAAGCGGCACGCGCACGGCGGGCGGCGATCCACACTCAGAACTGCTCCGGGGTGGGCTGGTCGTAGCCGAGGTCGCGCTCGCGCTGATGCTCCTCGCCGGGTCGGCCTTGATGCTGCGCACGCTTCTCCGGCTCACGGACGCAGACCTCGGGTTCCGGCCCGAACGTGTGCTTGCCATGCGGGTTCCACTTCCCGAGACCCGGTATCCCGACGCGGCGCGCCGCAACGTCTTCTTCCGCGATCTCCTTCAGCGCGTCGCCACCGTGCCGGGCGTCGCGGCGGTCGGCATCAATACTGGCATGCATCCGTTCGGCGGCTGGGGCATGCAGGTCGAGGTTGCGGGAGGAAGCCAGGACACCCGGCCCGTCGGTTTCAGTCAGGTCAACCCCGGATACCTGAAGATCTTCGGTTTCCGGCTGCTCGCAGGGCGACTTCCGAGTGAGCACGAGGTTGCGGCGCAGCAGCGGATTGCTGTGGTCAATGACGCGTTCGTCAAACGCTACCTTTCGGGCCGCAGTGCGCTCGGGGCCATCGTTCGAGTGCCCCGGCTAGCGCGCGATCCGTACAAATTGCCAGAGACCGGCTTCGAAATAGCGGGCGTCGTCTCGAACGTGTTGAACGAAGATCCAAAAGAAGGCGTGCAGCCCGAAATGTTCGTGCCGTATACCGTGCTCGGCCGGGCCGATAATGTTTCGGTGCTCGCCGCAGTCGATCCGGCTTCGCTGAGCAAGACGCTGGCTGCGGAGGTGTACGCGATTGATCCGGACCAGCCTGTTACCGACGTACGGACCGTGCAGGAGACGCTCGAGAGATGGGCGTTCTCGGGGCCACGGTTCAATCTCATTCTGTTCGGCGTATTCGCGGCTCTCGGGCTGATCCTGGCCACGGTGGGAGTCTATGGCGTCATCTCGAATACCGTCGCGAGGCGGACGCAGGAGATCGGGCTCCGGCTGGCCCTCGGAGCCGCCTTCACCGATGTAACCTGGCTCGTCCTCCGCAGGGGCATGATACTCATCGCGATCGGGCTCGCGTTCGGATTGGCCGCGACGCTCGCGGCGGGTCGCCTGCTCAGGAGCTACATGAGCGCCGTGGCGGAATTCGATATCACCGCTTTAGCCGCCGTCAGCGCTGTCATGGTGCTGTCGGGCGCCATCGCCTGCTTCTGGCCGGCCCAGCGCGCGGCTAGAGTCGATCCGTCGATCGCGTTGCGGACCGAGTGATCCAGGCGCTCGCGCCAAGCAGAAGCAAGCCTGAAAGTGCGCGCCCCACCTATTCTCTGCCGCAATCCGGCCTCAGACCTTCGGCAGTTCGAAGCCCTTCCGCGGCTTTCTTGCGAGCAAGCCGTTCGCTTCGTTATCGTCCTTGAACCGCTCTCTCTCCGGATCCCAAACGAGCTTGCGGCCGAGTTGTCGCGTGATGTTCGCCAAGTGCCCCAGGCTGACCGAGCGGTGTCCGATCTCGACGTCCGCGAGCGGCTTGCTCCGCGTTCGCATGCAGTCCAACCAGTTCTCCATGTGATACTTCGCCTGCCACAGCGCGACCTCGTCGCGCCACTTCTGCACCTCGGACGGCGGTGGCAACTCTTTAATCATGCGCGGCGGATCGGTCCTGAAGTTGTTGCGTATGATCTCGATCTTGCCCTTTTCGCCGGTGAACAGCGCGCCACCCTCGAGCCGTCCGGCTGGCTGGTCCAGGCGAACGGTCACGCCGTTCGCATACCGGAAGCCGATCGAGCCTTCGGGTCCATCCTCCGCCGGCCACCATTCGATCGGCCCGGTTCCGTCCATCCCGAGCGCCCACTGCACCTGATCCAGGCCGTGAGCGCCCCAGTTGGTCATCTCGCCGCCCGAGTAGTCCCACCAAGTCATCCAGCTCTTATGGAGCGAGCCGTTGTACGGCCGTTTCGCAGTTTGGCCCAGCCACATGTTCCAATCGAGCGTGTCCGGGGCGGGTTCCTCCGGCATCGGAGTGTACCGCTTCGGCCCCGTGTAATTGACGCATTGCACCAGCTTGATGGCGCCGAGACCGCCGTTGCGCACGAAGTCGCACGCCATGCGGTTCATGGCCATCGAGCGCTGCTGGCTGCCGGCCTGGAACACGCGCTCGTAGCGGTGCACGGCCTTGACGAGCGTTCGGCCCTCCTCGACAAAAAGAGTCAGCGGCTTCTCGGCGTAAATGTCCTTGCCTGCTTGGCACGCGCGGATACAGGCCAGGACGCGCGCGTGGTCCGGAGTGCCGACGATGACCCCGTCAATGTCTTTCTGCTCGAGTAGGCGGCGGTAGTCCTGGTAGATTCGCCACGTCGCCTGCCTTTTGCCGGCGGCCTCGTTGCAGCGGCGCAGGAAGCAGTCGGCAACGGCTACCACCTCGGCCTGTTGGGGCAGCTGGTCGATCAGCAGCCCGCTCCGGTTGCCGACCCCAATCACCCCGATCCGGATACGGTCATTGGCGCCGAGCACACGCTTCGCCGCCAGGCACGGCATAACCGCTGTGGAGGCCAGAAAACACCTTCGAGACCACGCCTGAGTCATTCCGATGCTCCTTTTATGATGCAGCGTGAACTATAGCGCGCCGCCGCGCAAGCGCTAGTCTACTGCTAAACTCCGGGCACATCATGCGGGATGCGGATGGTTCTCCCGGTCCGCAATGCCATATTTCCGATATGCCCGGCGCGGCGCCGGCAATCGCGACGCTCACGGGCGCGTTCGGACCGCAGCGCGCCTCAGAAGAAAGTGATCGAACGCGACGGCGTCAGCAGGCCGCCGCGACGACCAGGCGCTTAGGGTCCCACCAACACACGTCGGGATTCTCGCTCGCGCTGGAGAGCCATTCAAGTGAGCTTACAGTAAGCTCACGGGTAAGCAGCACGCCGCGGCGGAGCGCTTGGGGGTTACGCTGCTGCTGCGCAAGGGCTTGCATCCGTCCAGACCATGCCGTATGCTATTCGGGGCTGTTGGCGGCTTTACTTTTACCTCACGCTTTCGGCTTCGAAAATGAGCGATATAGCACCCGTACCGTCGACATCGTTGACTCTCGCCGAACCCCGCTGGCAACTCGTGCAACGGGTTGCCGACAGCTTGCTGTTCCGGAAAGGGCCCAAGCTCCGGGCTTTTCTCCTGTACGTCTGTGAGAACGCCATCCTGGGCCGTCACGAGAATCTGACTGCCCAGTTAATCGGAACCCGGGTGTTCGGCCGCTCCCCGCAATCCGACATGAGTGAGGACAATATCGTGCGCGTGGAGGCGCGCGAGCTCCGCAAGCGCCTCGAAGCGTATTTCGCCGGAGAGGGCCGTGAGGAGCCGGTCATCATCGAGATCCCAAAGGGCAGCTATCTCCCCGTCTTCCGGCACCGTGAACCAGCCGCCGCTACCGCCGAGCCGGAATCCGTTGCGACACCGGTGCCAGGTGACCTTCCTGCTGTCAGGGCGAACCGGGGCCGCTTTCTGATTCCCGGACTCGTCCTGGCACTCACAATCTCGAGCGGCGTGCTGGCGTGGCTCGCCGTGCAGCACTGGCGCGCGGGTCGGATTTCGGCGGAATACGACTGCTATACGGATCTGCTCGGAAACCTGGGCACCGCTCCGGACCGCGAGATGCTGTTGGTCCTGAGTAACCCTGGCGTGGTGATGTACTACGGTTCCGAGACAGAGGAGGCGGCGGGAATAGCGGCCCGTAGGACCAGCGCGCCCGAGGAGCTGAAACGCACCTTCGGCTTCGCACTCCGGGAGACCGATCGAACACTGCCCTATCACTACCTGTACGTCTCGCGTGAGGACTTCACGGGTATTGGGGAGGCCGTTGCCGCATACGAACTGGGCCGCCTGTTCCAGACGCTGCACCGCGCGAATCGCGCAACCCAAAGCCGCTTCCTCAACTGGGGTCAGGTTCAGAAACAGGACCTGGTGCTGCTCGGAGGACCATCCAGCAATGACTGGTCCTATCAGGATGATGCTCGCTCGAATTTTCAGTTTGTGCGCGGCGGCATCGCCAACGGCAAGCCCCTCCCGGGTGAACTTAAGTTCTACCCAAACGAGCCGAGCACGGCGCCTCCCACCGCCCGCTTCGAGTACGGGCTCATGAAAATGCTCACCTCGCCGTACGGTTTCAAGACCCTTCTGCTGGCCGGTGTTAGTAGCGCGGGTACGGCGGGTGTTGCCGAGTTCTTCGCATCACCCCGCAACATGACCGGAGTCGCGGCGCAGATTCGCTCGGCCGCCGCGGGAAAGCCGTTCTCCTCCGATTGGGAAGTCCTGGTGCGCATCGCCGTCCGGGGCGGGCTCCCGGTAGAGACGTCCGTCGTTGCGGTCCGCCCCGCGCCGAGCGTCCCAGCGCCGGCCACGCAACGGTGAACAGTTCGGGCGAGGTGAACGGAGCCAGGGCCGCCGTCAGCATTCCTACGGGATCTCCGGCGAGGCACGATGGTGGGCGCGTAAGTAATACGGCGGCCGGCTTTTGCGAGGCCGGCCGCCGCTTCGAAGCCAGAGACTAGAAGATTAGCCTGAGCGTGTACTGCATCTGCCGGCCTTTGTTTGCCTGATAGGTGCACCTGCCGAATGTCGAGCTGAAAATGCCCGTATCGGGACCACCCCAGATGAGGCTGTTGGTCAGGTTGTATGCCTCCGCCCGAAGTTCCAGGTTAAAGCGGTCCTGAATGGGGAAGCGCTTGGTGAGCGTTGAGTCAAGGTTCCATGACCTGGGCGCACCGACACCGTCGAAAACAAGGGGCGCGGTTCGCGGCGTAAACGCCGGGAGCGCCTCGAACGCGTCGGTGTTGAAGCGTCTCTGAACCGAAGGACCAGAGATCTTCGGATCGCCCTTCATCTGGATACCGCCCCAGAACATGCTGCGCGACCCGGACTGGATCTCGAGCATCGAACTGGTGGACCAGCCGCCGAGGATCGCGTTCACCACCGGATGCACGGTGCTCAGGAACGGCCGGCCCTTGCCGAACGGCAGGTCGTAGGTGCCGGCGTAGACCATGCGGTGGCGGTTGCGTTCGCTGTCGCGCCAGTCGGACTTGAACGCGTACCAGGCAAGGTCGTTCGGATACCAGCCGACCCGCTCACGGTTGTAGTTGTAAGCCCAAAGCAGGCTCATGCCGTTCGCGAACGCCCGTTGAACGCGCACTTGCATTGACTTATATTGCTGCTTCCCGCCGTTCGAGGGATCCTCCCTCAGATTTCCGTATTGCGGATACTCCCGGAGAAGGTCGAGAACGCTGATCTCGCTCTGGTAGCGCAGCGAACCCGGGAATTTTTCGGGCGTTAAATATTGGAAGAACGGGTTCGGAACGGAAGCGTAGACCTCGCCCTTCAACGTGTAGATGAACTTCGGGTCCGCCATGTTGACCGGCTTCGAGTCCCACGTCGTCGAGATATCGACGTCGTGGGCAAAGTGCATGAAGAAGGTCGCGTCGAGCTTCAGTTTTCCGGGCAGTTCACGCTGAATCGTGAAATTGAACCGGTCGTTCGTACCGTTCCGGTAATCCTGCTGTGTCCAGGCGGCCCCGTTGCCGAGGTTCGTATACCGCCCCAGCGACCTGCCTGTAACTGCCTGCAGCGGATTATTCGCCGGGAATGGATTCGAGAGCCGCGCCTGGGGGATGCCCTCGAGGTATGGCAGCGGATTGGAACTGACGCTGAAACCCGGGAACCTGGCCCCGCCGATCATTCCGTCCTTCACCGTAGACGGGAAGACAACGTACCGCGCATAGCCCGCCTGGAACGCCGTCTTATCATTCAGCCGGATCGCGATACCAGCCCTGGGTGCCAGGTTGACACGTTGCGGGCTGTATTGGCTGCGGTGTTCGTCATCGGCGAAGAGCCAAGCCCCATTGAAGATCGCCGGCTTACCGCGGAGTTGATTGATCCATGCGGGAATCGCAGGAGGTGTGGCCTGCATCTCGGGAATCGGGTTCGTCAGGTCAAGATACCTGCTGTAACGGTTCTGGACGTCGACAGGCGCGCTCTCGTACTCGTACCGGAGCCCGAAATTCAGGGTGACATTCCGCGTCAGTTTGAAGTCGTCCTGAAAGTAGAGCCCGTAGTATGCCATCGAGAGCTTCTGCCATGAAGTGCGGCTGGAATACGAATCGTTCCCGATGGCTCCGAGCAGGAAGGTCGCGTAGGCGTCCCCGCTCTTGCTGGTGTCGGGCGAAAGGAATGTATCGGCCGTCGCTCCGGCGTCGAACGCGAAATCCATCAGGTCGGGATAGGAGCCGAACATGGCCTGGCGGCGGCTCTCGACACCCACTTTGAGGTTGTGTGTGCCGAAATACTTCGAAAGCTTCGCACTCCAGTTGTAGTTGTGTGGCTCCTGCGTCCAGTACCAGCCAGTGCCGAAGCCGTTGCCGCCGATATTGAGCGCGGGGAAGTAAACGTCCGGCGCCTGATCGGCATAGGACGAGTACCAGGCGTTTCCGGGCCAGTATTGCTCGAGCCCCTTGAGCCCAATCTTCTGGTTCGGAGCGTTGTAATTGTCCGCAAAGCCTGCGTAACTAACGCGCGCGTTGAAGACGGTACTCGGATTCAGCGTATACACCAGGTCTCCCGCAACGTTGCGGGAATTCATCAGCCCGGCCCTTCCGTTCGGCATCGCGGGCGAATTGTTTGGCGTGAAGTCCTCTTGATCCGGCTGCGTATGGAACTGACTGTACCGGCCGTAGACCTTCAGGTTGTCTGAGATGTTGTAATCGGTCCGGTTCGAAATATTCCAGTAATCCACCAGGCCGGCGTAGCTGGCTTTGAAATTGTTAACCCCGGTGATGGTGTCACCCGGATTGTTCGGCGTCCAAATCTGCTTCATCATGGCCACCGCTGTCGGATCCAGCCGGCCGGTCGGAATCACGTTCCCGGCGAACGGCTGCCGGGTAGCCTTGTTGTTGGCCGCATCGTACACGGTCGTGTACGGGTCATAGATGACCCTCGGGCCGCCTGCAGCGTTCAGCGATTTCGAGAAGTTGCCCGCGCGCTCCAGATCGGTCGGCAGCGTGTAGTAGCTGGTGAGGGGCTCCTTCGTCTTCCAGCCTTCGTAAGCAAAGAACGTAAACAGCTTGTTCTTCTTGATCGGTCCGCCGGCGGTGCCGCCCCAGGTGTGGTTCTTGACCTCGCTCTTGGCGTGAGTGATCGCATTGTCCGCGGCGTTGAACGCCGGGTTGCGGCCGAAGTAGTAGGCGGTGCCGTGCAACTCGTTCGTGCCTTCGCGCATCGCCATGCTCACGATGGGCCCTGCGCTATGGCCGAACTCGGCGTCCACACTGTTCTGCTGAACAGTGAATTCCTGCACGGCGTCCATGGTGGGCGTGTAGGACCCCTTGGGCCCCACCTGCACGGGTGCGCCGTCGATCAGCAGATCGGTCTGGCGCGCTGTGCGGCCGCCAACATTGATCCCGCTGGCCGCCCACATATAGAACGGGTTCCGCTCGGCGGGGTAGGCGTTCTGCACTGCGGGATCGAGCATCGCCAGTGTGAACGGGTTCCGCGCCATAACCGGGAGCTCGCTCAGTTGCTTCCTGTCGATGGTCAGTTCCTTGGAGCTGGTGTTGAACTGCAACTCGACCGCGCTGGTCGTGACTGTTACGGTTTCGGTCACGCCGCCGGGCTTGAGCGCGAAATTGACCGTAATGTCCGCCCGGGTCTGGATCGCGGATTTTTCCTGGATCGCTTTATTGAACCCAGCCATCTCCGCGGTTACGGTGTATGTGCCCGGATCGACGAAATCGAACCGGTAGTGGCCATTGCCGCTGGTCTCCCGAACGACCGCCACCCCGGTATTGACATTTAGGAGCGTAATCTTGGCTCCGACGATAACGGCATCACTCGAATCGGTGACGACGCCTTGTACGGTGGCCCTATTGTCTTGCGCAGCGGCGATGCCCAGCGACAGCGACATTGCGGCGAGCAGCCAGATAAAGCGTTTGAGTCTCAAATCTCCACCTCCAAAGCCATGCGGGAACGTGCGCAAAGTCCGGAGTTTCCAGCGAGGTGCCCGGACTTCCGCTTCGGCGCATTTTCGCCCGCGAAGGGGAGCAGTTCAAGTGAGCTTACGGTAAGCTCACGCGTAAGCAGCAGGAAGGGGCGGTGGCGGCCGGGTCTACAGCCTTGATTTCAAGGGCTTACATCCGTTTAGACCCTCGAGCATGCTCGGCAGGTTCGCCGGCGGGTTTACTGTGGCCTTACGCTTTACTTCTCAGAATATGAGCCACATAGCGCGGTTGCGGCAGCTCATGGAGCGGCCGCCGACAGCGAAGGCGCCGCCGGCGGTTCATCACTTTTCATCACTTCCGAAAGCGGCGCCAGCCCGGCTTACCGCCGCACGCCCGCCTTCGGCTCCTTGCCCACCTGTTCAGCGTCGTTGCGGAATGTCATCTTGTGGCGCTCGGTCCAGCTTGCCTTCAGGTAATCGCGGTTCATTCGCGCGATCACCTCGATTTTGATTTCCTTCGGGCAGACCGCTTCGCATTCGCCGATGTTGGTGCAATGCCCGAACGCCTCGTTGTTCATTTGCACGACCATCGCGATGGCACGGCGATCCCGTTCGGGCTGGCCCTGGGGCAGTTTCCCGAGGTGCGCGATCTTCGCTCCCGTGAACAGTGCCGCCGACGCATTGGGGCACATCGCCACGCAAGCGCCGCAGCCGATACAGGACGCGGCGTCCATTGATTGCTCGACACTGTCCTTCGGAATCGGGATTGAGTTCGCTTCCGGCGCGCTTCCGGTGGGAACGGAGACGAAGCCTCCGGCAGCGATGATGCGGTCGAACGCGCTGCGATTCACTACGAGGTCTTTCACCAGCGGGAAGGCGCGGGCGCGCCACGGCTCCAAGTACAGCTCGTCGCCATCCTTGAAGTGCCGCATGTGAAGCTGGCACACGGTCGTGCCTGGCTCCGGTCCGTGGGCGACCCCGTTGATCATGAAACCGCACATGCCGCAGATGCCCTCGCGGCAGTCGTGATCGAATGCGATCGGATCCTCGCCGTTCTGGAAGAGGCGCTCGTTGAGAACGTCGATCATTTCCAGAAACGACATGTGCTCGCTGACGTCGGGAACCTCATAGCGCACCAGCTTGCCTTTAGAGGCGGCCGTTCGCTGCCGCCACACGTGAAGAACGATCCTCATTTACTTGTAGCTCCTCTGCGTGGGCTTCACGTATTCGAACGTCAACGGTTCCTTGTTGAGCGCGGGGGCCGCGCTTTCGCCCCGGTACTCCCACGCCGCCGCGTAGCTGTAATCCGCATCGTTGCGCGCCGCCTCGCCCTCGGGCGTCTGGTGCTCCTCGCGGAAGTGGCCGCCGCAGGATTCCTCGCGCTGCAGCGCGTCCAGGCACATCAATTCACCGAGTTCGAAGAAATCGGCCACGCGGCCGGCGCGCTCCAGCGACTGGTTGAAGTCCTCATTCTCGCCGGGCACGCGGACCTCGCGCCAGAAACGCTCGCGCAGTTCGGGAATCAGTTGCAGCGCCTTCTTCAACCCGGCCGCATTCCGCGCCATCCCGCAATCCTCCCAGATGATTTGGCCGAGTTCCCGGTGGAACGAATCTACGCTGCGATTGCCGTTCACGTTTAGGAGGCGCTTCAGCCGTGTAGTGACGTCGGCTTCGACGCTCTTCACGGCCGTGTGGAAGGTGTCCATCTTGTCCGTCTTGCTGCTTGCCAGGTAATCGCCGATCGTGTTCGGCAGCACGAAGTAGCCGTCCGCCAGACCCTGCATGAGCGCGCTCGCGCCCAGTCGGTTTGCCCCGTGATCGGAGAAGTTCGCCTCGCCGATGACGAAGAGCCCGGGGACGGTTGACATGAGGTTGTAGTCCACCCACAGCCCGCCCATGGTGTAGTGCGAGGCGGGGTAGATGCGCATCGGGACCTTATAAGGATCCTCGCCCGTGATGCGCTCGTACATGTCGAAGAGGTTGCCGTACCGTTCCTCGATCACGCTGCGCCCCAGGCGGTGGATGGCGTCCCGGAAATCGAGGTAGACCCCATAGCCGCTGGGGCCTACGCCGCGGCCCTCGTCGCAGACCGCTTTAGCGTTGCGGGAAGCCACGTCGCGCGGCACCAGGTTCCCGAAGCTCGGATACTTGCGCTCCAGGAAGTAGTCGCGCTCGTCGTCCGGGATATGGCCGGGCGCACGTTTGTCACCGGCATTCTTCGGCACCCAGATGCGGCCGTCATTCCGCAGCGACTCGGACATCAGCGTGAGCTTGCTTTGATAGTCGCCGCTCACCGGGATGCAGGTCGGGTGGATCTGCGTAAAACACGGATTTGCGAACAGCGCGCCTCGCTTGTATGCCCGCCAGATCGCCGTGGCATTCGAGTTCTTGGCGTTGGTCGAAAGGTGGAAAACGTTGCCGTATCCGCCAGTGCCGAGCACCACCGCGTCGGCGACATAGGACTCGATCTGCCCGGTATAGAGGTTCCGGCACACGATGCCGCGTGCGCGGCCGTCCACAACGACGAGGTCGAGCATCTCTGTCCGCGGGTGCATCTCGACCGTGCCCGCCGCGATCTGGCGCATCAGCGCCTGGTAACAGCCGAGCAGAAGCTGCTGGCCCGTCTGGCCCCTGGCGTAAAATGTCCGCGAAACCTGCGCGCCTCCGAACGACCGGTTGTCGAGCGTCCCGCCGTACTCGCGGGCGAAGGGAACGCCCTGCGCGACGCACTGGTCGATGATGTTCACGCTGACCTGCGCCAGGCGGTAGACGTTCGCCTCGCGCGCCCGGAAGTCTCCGCCCTTCACTGTGTCGTAGAAGAGGCGGTAGATACTGTCGCCGTCATTGCGGTAATTCTTCGCCGCGTTGATGCCGCCCTGGGCCGCAATCGAGTGCGCTCGGCGCGGGGAATCCTGAAAGCAGAAGCACTTGACGTTGTAGCCGAGCTCGCCGAGCGTGGCCGCGGCCGACCCGCCGGCAAGCCCGGTCCCGACCACAATCACCGTGTGCTTGCGGCGGTTGGAGGGATTTACGAGCTTGAGATTGAAGCGGTGGCGGTCCCAAAGAGTTTCGATCGGGCCGGACGGGATTCTGGCGTTCAGTTCCATTAGCGCACCTCCGCGCCGATGACGCCGAGCATCACCGAAACCGGGATTGAGATGAAGCCGATTGCAAGCAGAATGCTGAAGACTTGCGCGAAACGCCGGAGTCGCGGCGTGTAGCGCGGATGGCTGAACCCCATGGTCTGGAACATGCTCCAGATGCCGTGGTACAGGTGCATCATCAGCAGCACGATGGCGACGATGTAGGAGATCGAGACTAGCGGATGGCGGAAACCGACGACCACGTTTCGGTACACGTCATAACCGCCCTCCACTTCAGAGAGAGGCAGTCCCGGTACATTGCCCACCGTCAGGTGCATTACGTGGAAGACGATGAATGCCGCGATGATCGGGCCGCTCCACAACATGGTGCGCGCGGCGTAGGCGGAGGGCACGTCGTCCTTCTTGTGATACGCCACCGGACGCGCGCGCCGCTTCATCATCCAGAGCTGATACGAGGTCAGTATATGAAGGAAGACGGCAGCCAATAGCACAATTCGGACGCCCCAGAGCAGCGCCGGGCTGGCGTGCAGGAAATGCGCGTAGCGGTTGATGACTTCCGGCCCGGCGAAGAGCTGAAGATTGCCGATGAGGTGCCCCACGACGTATCCGAACAGGATGACGCCTGTGAGGGCCATGACGGCCTTCTTGCCAACCGAGAGCTCATAAAAGCCGTACGTTCGCTCCGCCGCCGCGGTGTCGAAGACGGCTCCTCCCATGTAGTCCCCTTTGATGGACACGCTGTTGTCCCCTCCTCGTGCGGGCTTGCGCCCATGAACTCATCATTATAGAGGCACTTGCCGGGTCTGAGGTGTGAGGGCAGCGTCATCGATAAAAAAAGCGGGGCCCCTAAAGGGTGAGGCCCCGCCGAGGGAAGACCCCTACTGGCTCACCGAAAGGAAAGCGCCATCCTGAGTCCGCAGGCCGTTGATTTCGGCGACCACGGTTGCGTCGCCGTTGGGGAGGCCCTCCGGGATCTTGACGTTGAGCTGCCAGACGCCGGCGATCGTGATGCCTGCGAATTGCACTTCGGCAGCCTGGCCGCCGATGAGGACCCGCAGATTGGTCTTATCGATTTCGGCGGGTTGCTGCACGAGGCGGCCGGAAGGCGTCGGCGGGTTAGTAGGGCCGAAGCCGGTGGCATACAGCACGATCACCTCGCCGGGTTTCGCAGGCGTAGATGTCGCGCCGGAGAACAAACCTTCGCGCCCGACGATCGAGAAGTCACTGTGCTGGGCGGCGACGTACTTTCGGCTGTCCGGGTCGTACATGAATAATCCCGGGGCCTGCCGCGCGAGTGTCGACGTCGTGGTGGTGGTCCCCTGTGGGGTCGTCACCTTCACCTCGACATTGCCCGTCGCGTCGTCATCGGGAACCTGCGCGTTGATCTGCGTCGGGCTGATGTAGTAGACTGCCGCGGGTTTGCCGTTGATGCTGACGGAGACGCCGTCGAGCGAGGTCGGCAGTTGCCCCTCCACGATTTCGTCATCGCGCCAGGTGCGCGTGCTCGATGCAAGATTGGTTCCGAAGAGGCTGATCCACGCGCCGGGGGACATGCCGGGGGCAAAGCTGGCGCCGTTTTTCACGGGATCTGCCGCGGCAAACGCAGGAGCGTTTCCGGCTGCGGCGGGCGTCAGCTTGAACGCACCCGTGTAGATGTGATCGCCGGGGTCCGGACTGCCGCTGTTATTTGCCGCATTTGCGGCTACGTAGAAGGTGACTTCGCCGGAAGCGGGGGCGGTCCAATCGAACTCGAATGACACCGGTCCCGGAGTGCCCGGCCGGGTCCCGGTGGACGTGTGGGTGATGTATTGACGCGCCCCGGCGGGCCGAAGTTGGGTGTTGCCGTCCACCGTCTCGAAAGTGCCCGCAGTGGTGTTGTCGGCGAGACGCGACGTGGCCTGGAACCCCCAGCGCATCGCGTCGGGGTCCGAAATGGTGACGATGACGCGCTGCTTCGCGCCTGCAATGTAGTTCTCAATGTTCAGCCTGATGTTGCCGCCGCCGGTGTTGACCTGCCCGGTCCCGTGGCATTGAGCGCACGTGCCGTCGCCGGGCGCGCCGGCCAGTCCGGCGGGCGGGCCGGCTGAAAAGGCGTAGACAGCGGTGGAGCACGGCAGGAGCGCGACCAACATCGCGATCCAGCGTGCTGTTCGGTGATACATGGTGCCCCTCCCTCGATCAAACGCTTCCGATTCTTACGGTCGCGGTTCTGTCTGATTCATGTTCATGCCTGCTGCGCGGGGCGTAGTACGTACAGCCGCGACGATGGCGGCGATCTCGGCATCCGTCCACGCGCACAGGGCCTGCTTGTCCGCCGGGGTAAGCCGGGCTTCCGGATGCAGCCAGAGATAACTCGGCGGCGGCATCCGTCCGCTCGCGGCAGCGGCGCACGCTGCGGCGAGTGAGGCCATGGCGGCGCCCGGCTTCCCCTGTGTCCTAGTGCGCCACTCGGAGAAATTCAGCGCGCGGCGGCCGCGTTCGACGTGACTCCCGAGCAGCCAGGAACCGGGCGCCACGCGGCTGTACCACGGCCATCGGGTTTCGTTTGAGTGGCAGTTTGCGCACGCCCGCCTGAGCACCTGCTTCGCTTCGGCTGTGAGGCGAACGTTGGCCTCGATGGTCTCGTCCCGGTCCACCGCAGGATTGCTCCGCGGCGGCGCCGGGACGATTTGTATGAGCGCGAGGCCTAAGACGGCAGCGAGTCCGGCCCGGACCGTTAGTTGCTGCCGCTTCGGGATGGCTGTTGTGCTCGCGCCCATAGGTTGATTCCGATCCTACGGGCATGCCGATGAGATGTCGTCTTGCGGGCGTCAGGATTTTGTCAAACCCCCCAATTCACAATGTGTTGACATTCCGTTGACGAATGCGTTTGCTACAATGACGGCAAATCGGGCCGGAAAAGGGGCTTCTTCCGGATGCAAACTATCCTTGTCATCGACGACGACGAGAACCTGCGCGATACCGTTGCGCTCATGCTGGAGCGCGAAGGGTTCCGCGCCATCACCGCAGGGGACGGCCCCAGCGGGCTCGAGCAGGCGCTGTTCCTGAAGCCCGACATGGCGCTGGTGGATCTGCGGCTGCCCGGCATGTCCGGTGTCGAGATCTGCAAGGAATTGCGGCGGTCGCAATCGGAGACTCCGATCATCGTGCTGAGCGCTATCGGCGATGAGATCGACAAGGTGCTCCTGCTCGAGATGGGCGCCGATGATTATGTGGTGAAACCGTTCGGCACGCGGGAGCTGCTCGCGCGAATCCGTGCGGTCCTGCGCAGGTCAACCGGAGCGGCGAACAAAATCACCCATTTCGGCGACGTCGAGGTGGACCTGGACCGTCGCATCGTCTCGCGGCGCGGCGCGGAGGTTCGGCTGACGCCCGTGGAATACAGCCTGCTCGCTTACTTCCTGAACCACCCCGATCGCGCCCTGACGCGGGATGTCATCCTCAACGCCGTGTGGGGTTACTCGTTCGGCTCGCACACGCGGACAGTGGACACCCACATCCTTAAATTGCGGCAGAAGCTCGAGGCCGATCCGGACGTGCCGCGGCACTTCACTACCGTACACGGCGTCGGTTATCGCTTTCTTCCTTAGGGGCAGCCATGCCCGCGAAAGTACCTGGGGCGATTCTGCTGGTGGACGACGCGCCCGCGACGGCGCTCGAGCTGGCCCTTGCGGATGTCGCGCCGGTACAGGTGCTCCGTTCGGCACTAGCAGCGGCACGGCTGATCGGGAGCGGGGCTGAGATCGCGGCGGTCGTCACAGATCTCGAAATGCCGAGCCTGAGCGGGTTCGATCTCATCCGTCTCGTTCGTGGCGATCCGCGGCACGTGAAAACGCCGATTGTGGTGGTGAGCGGCGCGGTGGATCCGGACGCGGCAGAGAGGGTGTTCGCGCTCGGCGCGGATGCGTATTTCTCCAAGCCGTGCTCGCCGGCGGAAGTACGCCGGCGGGTCGAGGGCCTCATCAATGGAACGCGGCAATCTGATCGTTAGGACAGTTCGAGGCGTCGCCGGCGCAGCGGCGCTCATTGTTTTCACTGCGGCAACTGCGCCGGCACAGCGGTCCGACGAGTTGCGCGCCATCCTCGACCGTCTCCAACGGATCGAGGAGCAGAACCGCGCGCTGGCCGAGGAGGTGCGGCTCCTTCGCATGCAGATCGCCAACACTCCGCGGCTCGAGGCCGAGGCGCTGCCGGATGCGCCGCGGCCCGCTTCGGGAGAGCCGACGCTCAAGGAGCGCATGGCCGTGCAGGAGGCGCGCGTGGCGGAGCAGGCGGCCACCAAAGTGGAGGCATCGCAGAAATTCCCGATCCGCATTACCGGCATGGCGCTATTCAACGCCTGGCTCAATAAGGGTGGCTCCGGCGAGGCGGAATACCCGGCCTTCGCGGCTCCCGACCAAAGGGGAGCGGGCGGCGCCGGACTTCGACAGACGATCATCGGCCTGCAGTTCCACGGTCCTCGCACCGTCGCCGGGGCGAACGTGCGCGGCGAATTCAACATGGATTTTTTCGGCGGCACCGGCCGCATACTCGACCAGGGCGCGCGGATCCGGACCGCCACTCTCGGGCTCGATTGGGACACGCGTTCCGTTACCGCTGGGTTGGATAAACCGCTGTTCGCAGTCCGCGACCCAGCGTCACTCGCGCAGGTCGGCGTTTCGCCGCTCACCGGGGCGGGGAACCTGTGGCTGTGGATCCCCCAGGTGCGTTTCGAGCAGCGGGTGAAGCTTGGCCCGAGCGCCGGTTTCCGCGCCCAGGTTGCAGCCGTGCAGACTCGCGAGATCGGAACGGCTGTGACGGCCCCCGGGGACGCCTACAACCCTGACGTCGGTCCCACCCGGCCGGGCATCGAAGGCCGTTTCGAGTTGTTCGCGGGTGGCGAAGAGCGACGCATTGAGATCGCGCCGGGATTTCATAGGAGCGTGTCTCACGTCGGGCCTGTGTCCGTGCCTTCGAACGTCATGTCAGTGGACTGGCTGGTGCGCCCGGTCGCAGCGTTCGACTTGACCGGCATCTTCTTCGCCGGGCAGAACGTCTCCCACCTCGGGACCGGCGGCATCCGGCAGGGCTTCGTCATCTCCGAGTACGGTGACATACGCGCCGTTCGTGCGCGCGGCGGGTGGGCGCAGGCGGCCTGGCGGCCCGTCCAGCGGCTAACGGTGCGAGGGTTCGGGGGCATTCACGACGACCGGAACAGCGATTTGTTCAGAGGTGCGATCGGGAGGAACCTGGCCTGGGGCGCGAACCTGGAATACCGTCTGGCGCCGAACGTCCTGGCAGGGCTAGAGGCGGCACAGGTGCGAACGAAGTATCTGGGCGGTTCGACGGCGCGAAACAATCACTATGACCTGGCGCTTGCTTACCTGTTCTAGCCTGCTATGCGCGATCGCTTCGGGCGCGGCCGTTACCGGGACGGTCCGGTTGACCGGCACGGAGCGCCGGGACCGTTCAGGCGTGGTGGTGTGGCTGGAGCCCGCCGGGGTGGTGGAGGGCGCGTCCGGTACGGCGCGATCGAAGGCCCGCATGGAGCAGCGCGGCAAGCGCTTCGTCCCGCATGTCGTGGCGATTCAGGCAGGATCGGAGGTGGAGTTTCCGAACTACGATCCCATCTTTCACAACGCGTTCTCGAACTTCAGCGGGCAGGTGTTCGATCTCGGCCTGTACGCGCCCGGAGACAATCGCGCCGTTCGGTTCACCCGGCCGGGGGTGGTTCGCGTGTTCTGCAACATACACCCGGCGATGAGCGCCGTCATCGTCGTGCTCCGGCACCCCTGGTTTGCGGTATCGAACAGAGCGGGCGCGTTCGCGATCCC
>DATMXS010000229.1:0-5338 GCA_035561355.1 Bryobacteraceae bacterium
ATCGCAATGCGGTAAACGCGGGTGGCGATTACAAGCGGCGGCAGCTTCGCGCGGAACCGCGGCTCGCACTCGGCCTCGAACATCGGCTTCATCTCATGCGGCGGCCCGGGCAACAGCAAGATGAAGCGCCCGCAGTTCTCAATCCACTGGCCCGGCGCAGTGCCATTGGGGTTGGGCAGCATTTCCGCGCCATCGACGAGCCAGGCTTGCCGCTTGTTGATCTCCGGCATCGGCCGGTTGCGAAACCGGAAGCGCGCCTCAATGCGCTCACGGATCGCATCGACGTAAACAAGCTTGCGACCGAGGGCGGCGGCGACGGCGTCCCTGCTGACATCGTCTTCGGTGGGTCCAAGCCCGCCGGTGAGGATGACGATTTCCGCGCCGGCGAGGGCGGTCCGAATAGTCGCCGCCATACGCGCGCGGTCGTCGCCGATGACGTGCTTCGCGGTGACCTCGACGCCCAGCAGGTTGAGCCTTTCAGTGAGCCAGAGCGAATTCGTGTCGATGCGCGCAGGCGTGAGCAGTTCAGAACCTGCGGCGATGATTTCGGCATTCATGGGTGCGTCTGAAGCGCGGCGGCCGGCGGTGCCTACGGCAGCGGCTTGCCCTTGATGTTGACGTCCGCCCGGAACAGCGCGGCGTTCGTAGCGACGACGAGCGAGCGCGATGGAGTGAATGCCATACCGACGATGTTCGGCCCGGAAAGGAACAACTCGGGCGAGCCTCCTTCGGGAGCGAAGCGGAGAATGCCCTTGCGGCCCGCCGCTGAACCGGCGACGTACAGCCGGCCATCCTCATCGAAAGCGATGCCCTGGGGACGGCCTAGCCCGCGGTAATGAATGGCTACTTCGCCGGCCGGCGAGATGCGGTAGAGCACGTCGAAGCTGGAAGTGGTGGGGCCGGTTACGTACAGGTGGTCGTCGGGTCCAAAGGCCAGGTGGTAGGCCGAAATGGACTCTTCGAGAGTGGCAAACACGTAGATCTGACGGTCGCGGCTGATCTTCCAAATGGTGCCGCGGCGATCGCCGACATACAGGTTCCCGTCACGGTCGAAAGCAAGTCCGGTCGCGACGTTCATGCCTTCTACAAATGTAGAGACGCTGCCTCCGGGCGTCGCCTGGTACACGATACCGTCGTAGCGGCTCGAAATATAAAGCAGGCCTTCGCTGTCGAACGCCAGCGAGGTGGCATTCATGAGGTCGGTAAGAAACGGCTTGACCTCATAGTTGAGGTCGATGCGGTAGACCGAAACGGGGGTCTTCTGGCCACGGCTGCCGCTGAGGGTTGTATATATGTTGCCTTCGGCATCCACAACGGGGTTAGCGACCGGATGGATGTTGTCGGCGACCTGGACGCCGATGGCGCAGGAGTGGGTGGCGCTGGACTTGCCGTCATTATGGACGACGAGTTCGCCGACTGCAGCGCCGTCGGGCACGCGTGCGATCACGAACGAATCGGAGCCGATCACGACCGACGCATCCACGTCTCCGAAGCTAACGCGAGGCCGACCTTGGGGCGGCGCAAAGCCGGTGCCCCGGATGTGGAACTCGCCGCCGGCAATCGCAGCCATGGGGCTGATCTCGCTGATCTGGGGCTTTTTTTCGGCCTCTTTGCGCGTGGCCATATTCAATAGAGATTGAAGCATCCTGCCGCGTATAAAACAAGCGCCGCGTAAATACCGGCCAGCACATCGTCGGCCATAATGCCCCAACCGCCGGGAAGAGACTGGAGCCGATCGATGGGAAACGGCTTCCAGATATCGAACAGGCGGAAGAGCCCGAAGGCGAGCACCCAAGCGGGCCATGCAAGGCTGGTGGCGCCGGCAAGCGCGATCCATTGCCCGACAACTTCGTCTACCACGCACGAGCCCGGGTCCGTCTTGCCGGAGCACTTCTCTTCACAGTCCGAGGCCCAGACCCCCAGTGCCGTGAACGGGATAGCCAGCAGCGCGAAATGCCAAGCCTGGAAGCCTGCGAGCCGAACCAGTGCGAAGGCGATGGCGAGCGCGGCAAGTGAGCCGACCGTGCCGGGCGCGATGGGCGACAGGCCGCAGCCGAACCACAGGCCGATCCAGCGGCCGGCGTTAGTCACTGGGCTGGTCTTCGCCCTGCTCGGTCTGGTCCTCCTCGTCCGGGGTGACGGGAGTGGAGATTCGGTACTTCTCGCTGGCCCAATTTCCGAGATCGATAAGGCGGCAGCGTTCGGAGCAGAAGGGGTAGAACTTGGTTTCGGGCTCAACTGGTTTCCTGCAAATCAGGCATTGTTTCATCGCGATCCGGACAGAACGTGGAACGGATTCTCGATACGGACAGCAGGCGCCTCAGTGGGCTCGAGGAGCGTGCCGACCAGATCGTAATCGTGCGCTTCGGTCACTCGGAAGCGTCGAATTTCACCGCGCCGCGGCTCAGCGCCTTCGACATCGTTGACCAGGCAGACGCCGTCAATCTCGGGAGCCTGAACCTGCGAGCGCGCCTGCCAGAGCAAATCAGTTTCGGTGGAGCGTCCTTCGACCAGGACGGAGAATTCCCGGCCGATGGCCTGGCGGTTGCGCCGCGCCGAGATCTTTCGCTGAATGGCCATGAGCCGCCGCTTGCGATTGTAAATCTTCCGGGGCTCAATTTTCTCATTCAGGTGGTAACTCTGGCTGGTTTCCTCGTCGGAGTAGGAAAACACGCCGAGGCGGTCGAATTGGGCGGCTTCGACGAAACGGCAGAGTTCGTCGAAATCGGAATCGGTCTCGCCGGGGAAGCCGACGATCATGCTCGTGCGGATCGCCACTCCGGGGATGGTCGCGCGGATTCGCTCGATGATCTTCAGGAAGCTCTCGCCGGACTGGCCGCGGCGCATCCGTTTGAGGACTTCGCGGGAGGCGTGCTGAAGCGGAACGTCGATATATGGCGCAATGGATGCGCTCGAGGCGACCGCGTCGAGCAGGCGCTGGTTGATGCGATTCGGATATGCGTAGAGGAAGCGGACCCACTTTTCCCGCGGGGTCTCGATCGCGGCGAGACGCACCAGGAGTTCTGCGAGGCCGTCTTTGATTCCGAGATCCTCGCCGTAACAGGTGGTGTCCTGGCCGATGAGGTTTAGTTCGCGCACACCGGAATCGAACAGGCGGCGAGCTTCGGAAACTACGGATTCGAAGCGGCGGCTACGGAACCGCCCTCGGAACTGGGGAATGACGCAGAACGAGCAGGGGTGGTCGCAGCCCTCGGCGATCTTGATGTAGGCAAAGTGTCCGGGGGTGGCGAGCACGCGGGGGGTCGCGTCGTGATAGAGGTACGGCTCTGGGTGCGCTTCGGTCTGACCCGTTTCGCAAGCGGCGACAATCTCATCGAGTTCGTTCGTGCCGACAACGGCATCCACTTCGGGGAGGGTCTTCCGGATATCGTCGCGATACCGCTCCACCAGGCAACCCGCAACGATGAGGCGCCGGGCGGCGCCGGTCTTCTTGAACTCCGCCATCTCGAGGATCGTATCGACGGACTCCTGCTTGGCGGGATCGATGAAGCTGCACGTGTTGACGACGATAACTTCGGCCTCTTCCGGGCGCGGCGTGAGTTCATGGCCGCGAGCGGCGAGTTGCCCCATCATTACTTCTGTGTCCACAAGATTCTTGGGACACCCCAGGCTGACAAATCCGACTTTCAAAATAGTGATCGTTCCGGTTGGACTCTTATCAGGATAGCAGCCTACCTGCCGGGGGGCTCGCCGGGCCTGCACGTTGGCAGGGGGACGATGTTCGGCATGCGCTCGGGACGCGTAGGGCTGATGCGCGGCATGCGGGTGGGGTATCTTCCGGGGCCGATAGCCATGGGCACGACGCAGCGCCCGTCACGGGGAGAATGAGCCTGACTTCGAGGCGGCGGCGATGTCCTCGGGCCTTGCAGGAAACTGCCTGGAGCCGGATCCCGTTCGGCGGGTGCAGGTGTCGCCGCGGCGGGATGGGTGCGGATCAGCATGAACGCGAACAGCCAAGCTTCGAGCATGGGACGGTCTCGTTTCCCGTATGCCGCGTCAAGCCGGTTCCTTTCACCTTTTTTGAGAAGGAGACGGGCCGTTGCGCACCATCTCAGGTGACCCTCCCGACACGAGAAGAAGAACTGCATTGGCTGGCGCTCGTTATGGTGCCGGGCCTGGGCGCCCGTACCGCGAACCGCCTCCTCGAGCAGTTCCGGACCCCGGCCGCTATCTTCCAGGCCTCCCGAAGCGAACTGGAGAGCTCCGGAGTAGCCGGCGGGGTGGCGCAGAGCATCACCAGTGGGTGTGCGTTCGACGACGCCGCAGCCCAGCACCAAAAAATGGCGGCTGCCGGGGCCAGCCTGGTTCCGATACTGGATCCGCGATTCCCCGTCCGGCTCAAAGAAATTTTCGATCCGCCCGTTGTGCTGTTCGCGCGCGGCCGTCTGGATCTCCTCGGCGGACTGCACCTGGGCGTCGTAGGGACGCGGCGGCCGACCCCGTACGGGGTTGCCGCGAGCGAACGGCTATCCGGCGATCTGGCCAGGGCAGGGCTGACGATTGTGAGTGGGATGGCTCGCGGAGTGGATACGTCAGCTCATAGGGGCGCACTGGCAGCGGAGGGAAACACGGTTGCGGTCCTGGGCTGCGGCGTGGACCTGGTTTACCCGGCGGAGAACCGGAAGCTCTCGGAGCAGATAACGGAAAAGGGCCTCATCGTTTCGGAGTTTCCGATGGGAGCGCCGGCGTATCCTCAGAACTTCCCGATTCGGAACCGGATTGTGAGCGGCATGAGTCTTGGAGTATTAGTAGTGGAGGGTGCCCAGTACAGCGGGTCTTCCATTACGGCACGGTTGGCGATGGAGCAGGGGCGAGAGGTATTCGCAATCCCCGGCAGCATTATGTCGAGAATGAGCTGGGGGCCTAACCTGTTGATTAAGCAAGGGGCAAAGCTGGTGCAAGATTTCAATGACGTTGTTGTGGAGTTCAGCCCCGAAGTGCGCCGCCAACTCGCTTTTGAGAGTAGGGGACGCCTGTTCGCTGCAGGGGAGGAAACCGAGGCGGGGCCGGCCGCGTCCAACCAAGTGACTAGCACCAACCCTGCCGCCCGTTCTGTCCTCAACCGGCTCAAGATCGAAACAGCCACCCACATCGACGATCTCCTTACCGGAATTGAGAATCTGACGTCGTCGGAGATCATCGCCGCCCTCTTCGAGTTGGAGATGACCGGCCTCATCCGGCAGTTGCCCGGCAAGAATTTTGTTAAAGTGTGGTGAGATCCCTCTCCGGAGCCCGACGCTCCCATTGGAATCCCGGCCTTGTTGGGAGGCTCTTCTGGCTATCGTAAATCCCGATCCGCGCCTTCCATGTCTACAAC
>DATMXS010000230.1:0-7790 GCA_035561355.1 Bryobacteraceae bacterium
GCCGAGTGGAAAACGATCGTCACGCCGATCTCGGTATTCGTCGCCTTTGGCGTCTCTGTCGCCGTCGGGGTCATATTCGGCATCTACCCGGCCATGAAGGCCTCGCGCGTGAATCCGATCGATGCACTCAGGTACGAATAAGCCGGACGACCCGCCAAACTCCGCTCAACCCTCGCTGCCTATAATGAAACCGCAATGCTCATCGTCCACGTTCACGTTCACGTCAAGCCGGAATCTGTAGACGCGTTTAAGGCAGCCAGTGCCGAAAACGCCCGCAACAGCGTCCAGGAAACCGGCATCGCGCGGTTCGATGTCATCCAGCAGCAAGACGATCCCACGCGTTTCGTTCTCGTCGAGTGTTACCGCACTGACGCAGCCCCCGCCGCGCACAAAGAAACTGCGCATTACGCGAAGTGGCGGGACACCGTCGCCCCCATGATGGCTGAGCCGCGGAGCGCGGTGAAGTTTGCAAACGTCTTCCCCGAGGACGCGGGCTGGTAAGCGAATGGTGCTCGACTTCGCCACAGCGGGACAGATCATCTTCGGGCCGGGCGCGGCCGCGCGCATCGAGTCTATCGCGCGCTCTCTCGGTCGCCGGACATTGCTGGTGACCGGCGCCACGCCGCGCATCGAGACCACGGCCGCATCGACGCTGGCCGTGACAGGCGAACCCACTGTCGATCTGGTCCGCACCGGCGCAACTCAAGCCCGTGAGGCCTGTTGCGACGTCGTGGTTGCCGTTGGCGGCGGAAGCGCCATCGACGCCGGCAAGGCCATCGCCGCCCTTCTGGCCAACCCCGGCGATCCGCTCGACTATCTCGAAGTAGTGGGACGCGGTCAGCCGCTCGTTCATCGATCCGTCCCATTCATCGCCGTGCCGACTACCGCAGGGACGGGCTCGGAGGTGACGCGCAACGCCGTCCTCGCCTCCACGGAGCACAAGGTGAAGGCTAGCCTGCGGAGCGCGCACATGCTGCCGCGTGTCGCCCTCATCGACCCCGAGCTTTCGATCGGCCTGCCCCCGGCCGTCACAGCCGCAACCGGCCTCGACGCGCTCACCCAGGTAATCGAGCCGTTCGTCTCCTCACGCGCGAATGCGATGACGGACATGTTCTGCCTCGAAGGCATGCGCAGGGTCGCCCGGTCCCTCCGGCTGGTTTACGTGCAGGGAGCCAGCCTTGTGGCGCGTACCGACATGGCGTTTGCCAGCCTCATGGGGGGGCTCGCGTTGGCGAATGCCGGGCTCGGCGCCGTACACGGTTTCGCCGCTCCCATCGGCGGCAGCTTCGATGCGCCCCACGGAGCAGTCTGCGCGGCATTGCTGCCGCACGCGGTGGACTCGAATATCCGTGCGCTGCGCGCACGCGACCCTGAAGGCGAGGCGCTCCGGCGCTACGCAGAAGTCGCCCGCACTCTGAAATCGGATCCCCTTGCCAAGTCGGAGGATGCTGTAGGCTGGCTCTCGGCGCTCTGCGAAGATCTCCGTATTCCACCACTCCGCACGTACGGCATCACGGAAGCCGACGTACCCGATCTGGTCGAGAAAGCCGCGAAAGCCAGCAGCATGAAAGCGAACCCGATCGTGCTGACAACGGGTGAACTGACCGAACTTCTGGAGGCCGCGCTTTGATTGCTGCTGTTAACGCATTTGTTATTGTGCCGAGTTCGTGATGCGCTCACGCTTTCGGCGCCGCCGATCCTCTACGCCACCGACAGCTCCCCGGTTATCCCGAGAGGTGATGAATCGTGAGCCTGCGCTGTCGAGCATCACGGCAGGTTGCCGACGATCTTCCTGAACTCGTCCTCAGTGAAGGCTCGCATTGTCTCCGTTCGTATGTTGCCCTGCGCACCAAGGCCCAGGGATATCCGGGCGATCGCATCCTCGTTCGGGGCTTCGATGATGCAGACGATGTCGTACCGCCCCGTTGTCAGATAAAATGCCTTCAACTCGCCGCCGGCCTGTTTGAACGCTTGCCGAGCTGCGTCCAGCCGCGACGGGCTCTGCTTGATCCCCTCCATCCCTTTGTGTGTATAGTGTGCGAGCACGATATAACTCGGCATGATGAACCTCCTGCCGGATTCGATGCACCGAAAGGCGATTCGCACCATCATCCGCGGCCAACTTTGCAGCAGGCCGGAGGTTACGAAACCCGGTTACATACTTGGAGTGAACTGGTGGGGTGCAGTCGATTTGGTTGATTTACTGATTTACCCTTTCCCCTCCGAGGGGCGCGCGAGGTGGGCGACGATCAGGCTCATTACGGCGATGCACAGAAAGCAAATCGCGACAACGCCGAACACCCAGCGCAAGCCGAACACGGCCGCAAGATTCCCGGAGATCCATGGGACGAGCATGCCTCCAGTGAGCGCGATCGTGAATAGAATCCCGAAGACCGTTCCCGAGTGCTGTTGGAAACGGGCGCCGGCGATGCCCAGCACAGTCGGGAAGATGCCGGCCAGGGCAGCTCCGCTCAGCAGGATTCCGAACGAAGCCACGGCGGGACTCGTCGCCAGCGCTGCTACAGCGGCGCCAGCCGCCGCCGAAATCGCGGCGCCCAGAATAAAGCGGGCGGGAGCGGCGCCGGTCCGCACTTTGCTGAGCACTGCGCGCGCCGCCATGACGCACCCCCAGTAGCCGGCGAGGATCCAGGACGCCGCCGCCACGGTCATGGAAATGGAGGCCGTGAGGTACGTGGCGATGTAGCCCCCCAGGGTGAACTCGATGCCGGATTGAAAGAACAGCAGCAAAGCAATTGCCAGCGCCAGCGGGGAACGCACGAAACGGGGTATCTCGGCGAACGGCAGCCGGTGTTTCTGCTTGGGCGGCGGAAAGCGCAGCGCAGCGGGAAACACTCCGATGACGGCACAAAGGGCGGCGCAGGCCATCAGGAGCGTCCCGATCCCGAAGCTCGCCAGCAGCGCGCCAACGCAGAAAGGCATCAGCAGCGCGCCGAAACCGAAAAAGACGCCCAGCAGGTTGAGCGCGGAAGTCTTGCGCCTCTCATCATGGTGCAGGTATGCGATCAAAGTGTTAGTTGCGGCGTTCAAGGCCCCGCCCCCGAAGCCGAGAGCCGCCGCCGCGGGCAGAAGCTGCTCAAAGGCAGCCGCGCGTGCGATTAAGGCAAGCGCGGCCGCCACCAGCAGCGGCCCAGCCATCAGCGGCAGCTTCATACCGAAGCGGTCCATCACCACCCCGACGACAAAACTGCACGCCAGCATGGCCATGTTCATGGTCAGGAATAGCGTGCCAATACCCGCGGGACTGAACTGCAGGCGCCCGCTGAGGGGAGGCAGGACCGCGCCGAGCAGGGCCATCACGATGCCGAATACCAGCATGCCGGCAAAGGCGGCCCCGCTCATGAGCCGGAGATCCCGGGACACGTTCGGCTCAGGCTTTATGCGCAGCGCCATGGGGTGCCGGCCCGCGCTCAAACCACTTGGCGGTGTAGGCTTCAAAGACGCCGAGATTGTGATCCTTCTCAACTCCCGGCACGTTCGGTGAAACGAAAGTGGGCGCTACAAAGCCCCTGGCCGCCAGCCGCGCACCCGTTTCGGCCACCAGGGCCATGGCGATGAACACGACGGCCATGGTCGAACCGGCGGCCACCTTCTCGCGGCGCCCGATGTCGACCTGTGAGTCTTCCGCGGCCACGCAGTTGTCCAGGGCGATGTCCGCCACGTCGGCCAGTTGCTTGCCGCTCGAGTGCGTCGCCTGGTTCAGTTCACGGTTCGCGTGCGAGGAAACCGTAATCACCTTCACGCCGCGCGCTTTCGCGTACAGCGCCGCTTCGATCGGCGCCGCATTGAGGCCGCCGTGCGAGAACACGATGATGCAGTCGCCCGGCGTGAACGAGTAGCTTTGCAGAAACTGCTCCACGTATCCTTCGCGGCGCTCCAGCCACAGCAACTCTCGCGCACCACCCGGGCCGACCACGTTGTGCCACATCAGCCGCGGGTCGTACAGCGGGAAGAATCCGACGAAGCTCCCATAACGGGGAAACACGTCCATTACGGGAATCACCGAATGGCCGCTACCGAACAGGTATACCCGCTTGCCGGATGCGATCGCCTCGGCGAGCATCTCGCCGGCGGCCTCGAGTTTGGACGCCTCCTGATCGTGAATCCGCCCAAGCACACCCGAAATAGCTCTGTAATATGCGTCTGCCGACATCTTGTCTCCTTAAGAAATTCCTGCGGAACCTTCGCCTGATAGAAACGCCAGCCGCGCCGCGCCAAACAGGCCGGCGTCCTCGCCCAATGCTGTCAGTTCGATCCTGGTCAGCCGGGCGGCGATGGGCTGCGCCCACCGCGGAACGTGCGCGCGAATACGCTCGAGCAGGACATCGCCCGCCTGCATCAGGCCGCCGCCCAGGATCACGGCATCGGGATCGAGAATACTGATGAGGTTGGCAATGCCCATCGCCAGAAAGGACGCCGTCTCTTCGAGCGCTGCCATCGCGCGTTCGTCACCTTTGCAAGCCGCCTCCACGACGGCTTGAGCGGAGTCCAGGCCAGCGCGGCGCGCCACCGCTGGTCCGGCTGCTTCCCATTCCCAGCAACCCGTCCGTTCGTATTCCGGTTTCCACGCGCGATCCACCGCCATCCACCCGGCTGCCCCCGCGATGCCGTGAGCGCCTTCGATGAGGCGGCCCCCGGACAGGATACCGACGCCTATGCCGGTGCCCACTGCCACGAACGCTACGTCCTGCAGGCCGCGGGCGGCCCCCAACCACTGCTCACCGAGGACATAACCCGCGCGGTCGCTGGCGATGGTTGCCGGAACGGAAAGCCTCCGTTCAAGCGCGGCGCGCAGCGGCACCGGGTCCCAGCCCCAGAGGTTGGGCGCCCAGGCAGTGCCGTTGCGCGGATCGTAAATTCCCGGTACGATGATACCCACGCGATCGATACCACTGCCGGAGGCACGGTCCGCGATTTGCGAAACCGTGCCTTCCAGCGAGCGGTCTGCCGGAAGCTTGCGCTTTTCGGTCACGCCGCCTGCCTCGTCAACCAGCGCGGAGGCATGCTTTGTGCCGCCGAGGTCCACCGCCAGGACCCGGCTCATCGCGGCGTCAACCTCAGAACCCAGACACCGCTGCCGTCCAGTTTCTTCGTGAATTTCAGCCATCCCCCTTCTTCGGCGGGGACCACCGCCTCGCCGCTCGCCAGAACGGTGACCACCGAACGACGCTTCGGAGCACGCAGCGAGAAGGCGGCATCCACCGGCGTTTTCGCGTGGTTAAACACAAACGCCAGGGTATCCTCTCCGCTTTCGAGGGTCCGTACCTCGACGCCGCCGCCGGCGATTTCGACCGGCCGCTCCACACCGGCCCATTCAAGCAGGCCCATGAAGAAGCGCTGCACCTCAGGCGTCGGAGCGGTCTGGTAGGCTGCGCTCAGGTACGATCCCAGCATCAGGGTCTTGCCTTTGCCGTATTGGGACACCACGGCTGCCGGCCGGTTACCGGAAAAATGGGCGACCACTTGCGCCTTCGGCGACAAGGGCTCCAGCGTCTCTTCATACCAGCGGGCCCGCAGCGCGTCCCCGGGTTTCATGCCGGGGATGCCGGCACCGGACCAATTCAGGGTGGTGAGTCCCTTCTCGCCGGTCTGGACGTCGGTTTCCCGGCAACCCATCACCTCCCACAGCCCGAGGCCGGGGATGCGGTCCGAGGCAAAACCACGCTCATTGTTCCAGCCCAGCCGCGCTTCGGCGACCAGCGCGCCTCCCGCGGCCACGTACTGCTTCAGCACGGCCGCGGACTTTTCGGGCAGCATCAGCGGATAAGGAACGTACACGATTTTGTATTGCCCGAGTTGCTCGGCCGTCATGTAGTCGATGTGAACGTAATCCAGCGGCACGCTGGCGGGGAACAGCGCCTTGTGAATCCCGAGCAGCGAATCCCGCTCGATGGAGGCCACCTCGCCTTGCGCCCCGGCGTACGCCGCCGCTCGCTGGCGGCCTCCCACGAAGTGCGACAGCGGATTGTAGATCACCGCCACCTGCGCCTTGGGCGGCCGGGCACGCGAGAACAACTCCTGGTTGCGGTCCACGACTTTGGCGATGGAGCCCGCAACACGCGCCCGCTCGGTGATGGTTCCATCCAGGTGGATGAGGCCGAACCCGCCGCTCTCATACCCCGAACTCATGGGGTACCAGGCGTAGAAATTGACTCCCTTGGCGCCCCTGGACAACACGCTCCACGACCAAGTGCGAATGTCCTCGGGAGTGACCGTGGGGCTGACATTCAGGGCGATAGTGCCGAATCCGCCCTGCAACTCCCCGACATAGAACCCACGCCCATCGCCCGCATACCCGAAGGAGCGGGTGAAGTCGAGCAGCGCGGCCCGCCACACCGGGTCCCGATCGACGAAAGCGGAATGCTTGGGGTAAAACGAAGTTCCGTAGTAATCCACCTGCCGGGCCATCACCCAATCGTCAGACTGGCCTTCCCAGTGGTGTGGGGTGACAAACAGCCCGACACCGGCCGCATGGCTGGTGACGATCGTTTCGGGCGCCACCTGCTTCACGGCCAGGTAGCGATCGTGCAGATCCTCGCCAAGTTTGTCGTAGATGAACGTCTTCCAGTCGATGTAGTCGGTGTAGGACAGGATCGTGCTCAACCGCCCGGGTTCGACTTCGTCCCAATTTTCGAAACTCCGGTACCAGGCCTGGTTCAGGGCGTCGAGAGATCCGTACTTCTTCCGTAACCAGGTCCGGAAGCGCGCTTTCGTGTTGTTGCAAAAGCAGAACTCAGGACGCTGGATATAGGTCGGGTTTGCCCAGTTGATTACGTGCGGCTCGCTCCACAGGTCCCAGCCGAGAAAGTGCGGATTGGCGCGCGCCCGTTCGGCGAGGGCGCCGTAGAAAGCCAGGTCGGCTTTGCGCACCCCGGGATGATCGAGGCAGTAACCCGGCGAGGATTCCGGCTTGACCACCGAGCCGTCGGACGATACGAAGAACGAGTCGGGGTATTTCCTGCCGACCCACTGGGGCGCCGAATCCATGTAGACCTGCAGGAAGACCTTCAGGCCCTCCTCCCGCGCGAGTTCCAGGATGACGTCGAGGTTCTCGAAATTGTACCCGCGCTCGCGCGGCTCGCCGGTAGCCCAGTCGATCCAGGTGCGCACGGTGTTGAAGCCGAGCGCCTTGATCTCGCGAATATCCCTGCGCCAGACCTCCTTTTTCGCGCGGGCGTTCTTCTCGAGCATGGGAGCGCGTGCCTTGCCGCCTCCATACCACACCGACACCGGGACGAAATCGGCGGCGGCCGCACTGCAGATGCCCAATATGGCCAAAAGTAAGATGCGCATTCGATCTCCTAACGATGACAAGACGGCCGCCCTTGCGAACCGGAGCTTCACCCCGGCCGCAAGGACGGCTGCCGCGATTAGAACGCCAGGCGCAGCGAGAGCTGGATCATGCGAGGATCCCGTGCCGTCGTGTACGCGCCGAAGGTTGCGTTGGTCCAAACCGTGTCAATGGCGCTGAACTGGGTATGGTTCCAGACGTTGAACATCTCACCGCGGAACTGCAGGTAGCGCTCCTCGGCGCCCAGCGGGAAACGCTTGGTGATCGAAACGTCCCAGTTGTTCGTGCCCGGGCCGCGCAGGATGCCGGCACCCGCGTTGCCAAACGTTCCCTTGGCCGGGCGCGCGAAGGCCTCGGTCCGGAAATTGCGGTTGAAGTTGCGCTCTGAAGCATCAAGCCCCGGGTCGCCGATCACATCCAGGCGCGCCAGCTCCGACGAACCGGTGTAATCGATGCTGCCGGCGGCGAAACTTGGTGAAAG
>DATMXS010000231.1:0-8438 GCA_035561355.1 Bryobacteraceae bacterium
GCGCCGAGATCGACGATTCGCAGCGGCGGCATCAGGCGCAGCACCATCTCAGCGATGCCCTTCCAGCTCCGGCCGGGCACGTAGTCACGTCCGAACCGTCCGGCAAGTTCGTCGAAGTACTCGCGTAGCTTGTCCTTGCGCTTGCGGAGGATGAGTTGTAGGGCGCGATCGTCCTGCGCCGACGAGGGAATCTCTTTCTCGCCCTCGCGCACGACTTCGCCGACTAGCGCGTGGGCACTCACGGCGCGGTAGAAGCTCTTCTGTCCGGCCCGGCGGACCTCGACGAGCCCGGCCTGCTTGAGCTGCGCGAGTTGCATGGAGATCCGGCTCTGGCCCATTCCGAGGATTTCCTGCAGTTCCGCAACATTGAGTTCCTCGGCATAAAGCAGTCGCAGGATTCGGAGCCGGCCTTCATCCCCGAGGGCGCGCAGCGACTTCAGAAGGTTGGGCACTCTTGGAGTATATCAAGAGATCATGATTCAATGATGTTCGTGCTATGATTCCCTGGAGGAGAGCGAATCCGCATGAGTACTGTTGTTCCACCCGTCGCGACCGGCTATAAGGTGGCCGATATAAACCTGGCCGATTGGGGCCGCAAGGAAATTTCCGTCGCCGAGTTCGAGATGCCCGGCCTGATGGCGATCCGCAGGAAGTACGCGAAAGAGAAGCCGCTCGAGGGCGTTCGCATCACAGGCTCGCTGCACATGACGATTCAGACCGCTGTGCTGATCGAGACGCTAGCGGATCTGGGCGCAATCGTTCGCTGGGCAAGTTGCAACATCTTCTCTACCCAGGATCACGCGGCAGCCGCGATCGCAGCGGCCGGTGTGCCGGTCTTCGCCTGGAAGGGCGAGAGCCTGGAAGATTACTGGTGGTGCACGTACAACGCCGTCAGCCACGCAGACGGCAAGGGCCCTCAACTCGTGGTGGACGATGGCGGCGACGTTACGCTGCTGATCCACAGGGGATACGAACTCGAAGAGGGCAGCGAGTGGGTCAATACACATTCGGACAACCACGAGGAACAGGTTATCAAGGATCTGCTCAAGAAGGTCTACGCCGAGAACCCGCGGCGGTGGCATGACATGGTAGCCGATTGGCGTGGAGTATCGGAAGAGACGACGACGGGCGTGCACCGGCTTTACAAGATGAAGCAGGAAGGGAAGCTGCTGGTTCCTGCGATCAATGTAAACGACTCGGTGACGAAGTCGAAGTTCGACAACCTATACGGCTGCCGGGAATCGCTCGCTGACGGCATCAAGCGTGCCACGGACGTCATGATGGCCGGCAAGGTCGCGGTCGTCTGTGGATACGGCGATGTCGGGAAGGGCTCGGCGCACTCGTTGCGCGGCATGGGCGCCCGCGTGATCGTGACCGAAATCGATCCCATCAACGCGCTTCAGGCGGCGATGGAAGGGTTCCAGGTGACGACGATCGAGGAGACGCTCGGAACGGGCGATATCTACGTGACTTGCACCGGCAACGTGGACATCATCACCCTCGAGCACATCGAGCGGATGAAGGATCAAGCAATCGTCTGCAACATCGGCCACTTCGACAACGAGATCCAGGTGGACCGGCTCAACGCATCCGGCGCGAAGAGAACCAACATCAAACCGCAGGTGGACATGTACACGTTCCCGAACGGCAACAGCGTCTTCCTGCTGGCGGAAGGGCGTCTGGTGAACCTGGGCTGCGCGACGGGGCACCCGAGCTTCGTGATGTCGAACAGCTTTTCCAACCAGACGCTCGCTCAGATCGACCTGTGGAAGAATCGCGACACGTATGCGGTGGATGTCTACACGCTGCCGAAGAAACTTGACGAGGAAGTGGCGCGGCTCCACCTGGAAAAGATCGGCGTGAAGCTGACCACGCTCACAGCGAGACAGGCAGAGTACATCGGCGTGCCGCCCGAAGGGCCTTACAAACCGGATCACTACCGGTACTGATCGATCGAGACGATCCTTCGCGGCAAGCGTAGAAATCTTTCACTCACCTCAGGGGCGGACGTGATCCGCCCCTGTCTGCATCAACCCACTAGAGGAGTTATACCGCCCGCCGCCTCCGCTTCCACTCGAATAAAACGATCCCGGTTGCCACCGACACATTGAGCGAAGAAATCTTCCCGGACATCGGTATGCGAATCAGGAAATCGCAGTGGCGGCGCACGAGTTGGTGCACGCCTTTGCCTTCCCCGCCCATCACGATCACCGTGGGCAGAGTATACTCGACGGTGTCGTAGTCCTCTGTACCGCGTTCGTCCAGCCCGTAAATCCAAAAGCCTTTCTTCTTGAGCGCTTCGAGCGCCTGGCTGATGTTGGCGACCCGCGCCACCTTCATATGCTCCAGTGCGCCGGCCGCGGCTTTCGCCACAGTCTCGGTGAGCCCCACCGCACGCCGTTCAGGAATAACGATCGCTGTCGCGCCGGCAGCATGCGCCGTCCGCACGATCGCACCGAGGTTGTGCGGATCCTCCACGCCATCGAGCACGACGACGAGTTCAGCGCCCTCGACTACCTCCAGCCCGGCGTACCCGTGCGCAGCGCCTACCGCGACCACACCCTGGTGCACGGACGTCCCTGCCAGCCGGTCCAATATGTCGCGAGGCTCGAAACGCACCGGAACATCGGCCTCGCGGCAGAGATCGACGATCTCCTGAACCCTGCCGCCCGAAATGCCTTTTGCGATCGAAACGCGGCTCAGCGGCCGCCCCGCTTTGAGCGCTTCCGCCACCGCGTGAACACCAATAGTCACAGCCACGCATCCATGATGGCGCACAGGAACGCCATTCGGCACGTGAATCAGTGGAGCAATGGGCGCAAGCGCACGATTGCCCGGAAAACGCTGTGTCGGACGCGCGTGTCGGGATCGCGGATCATGCGCGCCAAGTCCTCCAGAAAGCCGTGCGCGACGCTTGCTCCCATCACCCACGCGGCCGTCGCGCGCAGGCGTGCGTCCTCGCTTTCCGCGAGCTCCCGTACGCGCGCCGCCGCCTGGGTGTCATTCAACGTAACCAGGCCGAGCAGCGCGTTGCCGGCCACCCTGTTGTGCGAGTCCCGTGCAGCGCGCTGCAGCACCGCGCGGGCCTCGGGCGAGTCGATACCCCACAGAGCCTCGATTGCGTTCGCCCGCACTCGCGGGTTCGGCTCGTCCAGCAGAGCCTCGACGACTCGCGGATCCCGGCTGGCGCGGGCGTGCAGCAATACCGCCTTGGATCGCAGCCGCGGGTTGGGGTCCGTCAATAGCTGGCTGAGCAGGGGTGCGATACGCGCCGGTTCACTTACAGCCGCCGCGATACTGAGGATCCGCTCCGCCCGGGTTTCGTCACGCGGCTTGGCGCGGAGGCAATCGAGTAGGCGGCGGGCCAGCTTGCGGTCGAGTTGTGGATCCTGAGGCCCAAGTGCCCGCGCGACCGTTATCTCATCGTCAAGCGAGGCGACGGCAGGATCGCAGGGGGGCGCTAGGCCGCGAGACATCAGGAGCGAGATCACGTAATGCCGCCCCGGAGTGCTCGCCGGGCTTCCGATCAGGGGCATAGCGGCCGCGAAAAACGTCCGAGGGTCCTTGTGCGAGAGCTCCCGCAGGCCGGCAAACACCATGGTGGGGCGGTGAGCCGCAGCCTCCAGCATCCCATCCGCAAGCGCGTTTTCCGGTGACCCCTGCACAGTGAGGCTATCGACGCTTTCGGCCCGGGACTGTAGAGCTCTGTATGCGAAATGACAGCGTCAGACCCAGAACCGATACCAGCTTTTCGCTGCGGGCTTGGGCTGATGCGGCAATGACACGCCCTGGAGCGCAGCCTCGGGATTAGCAACGCATAGCGCGTTCGCCCAGTCCTCGCCCCACTTCTTCGCAATATGACGATAGGCGTGGTCCAGCCGCGGCGGCCGGTCTTCCGGATCGTGTCCGTCGCTCGCCACGATGTGGACCATGCCGCGCCGCATCAACTCCTCCGAGAAGCGCCGTGCGTCGGAGCCGAACCGTCCCAGAAACGACTGCGCGGTCACCTGTAGCAGCACGCCGTCGTCCACCCAGGTCTGAAGCTGCGGCAAACGGGCCTGTAGCAAATAATTGCGTTCCGGATGGGTGATTACAGGGACGATGCCGCGGTCCAGCAGGCCCGTGAAAACCTCGCGTGTTGTGGCGGGGATTAGCAGGTCAGGGAATTCTACGAGCAGGTAGGAACGGTGCCCTATCGTGTACCGGTGCGGGTCGTCGAAGGCGTTTTGGATGTTCTCGTAATAGAAGTGGAAGTCGCAGCCAAAGTGCAGCCGGACAGCATGTCCACTGGCCTCGGCAACTTCAGCGAGCTTGCTCTCGACCACAGCGGGATCGAAAGCGTAGTCGAGATTGCAGTGGGGTGACGCTACCAGATCGGTAGTGCCCGCTTCGGCGGCCACCCGGACCATCTCGACGGCCTGCTCAAGTGTACGTGCACCATCATCAAGGCCGGGCAGGATGTGGCTGTGGATGTCGATCATGTCGGCCAGGAACGCCGGCGCCGCTCAAAGAGACGCCGGCGCCGGGCTTTATATGAACATCTCTTCGTCGTGGGTAGCCTGCTCCACCGTGGGCCGGCGGCCGCCGAATACGGCTGACAGCGCCGTCCTGACGCCTGCGGTGATCCCGGCTACCTGCCGGAGCGGCTTGACCACCCCGCTTTGTAGCAGCGTCGTCGTTTCCTGAAAACGGCTCACCGTATCGTCGAGCACCATCTCGATACGGTCCATCTGCGTCCGCGTACGCGTCACGGCCTCGCCCATCAAGACATCTACATGGCCCAACTGCTGCCGCGTAAGGTCGAGGATCTCGTTACCCTTCGTTGCGTAATCCCTGGCATAGCCGCGAACCTCGCCGAGAACCTCTCTCGTCGTTTCCAGCGTCTGCCTCGCGGAGTCGGCGACCGGCTCAACCTTCTCCACCAATGCTGTCACCTGCTGCTTCATCGCCCGGGACGCCAGGTACATGGCGAACAGCAGGATAGTCTGGACCACGATCGCCACACCCGCTACGATGACGGCCCACTGCATGACCGTGAGGAGGGTCGGATCGACCGTGACCGCCTGTAGTATCAGCGCCAATGCCGGTAGCGTCATGGGACGTTTTTCAGAGCGCTTGCGCTAGACCTCTGCTTCAGGAACCGTCGGCCGGCCGGTGACTGCGTCGCGATAGGCCTGCTTGCCTGCCTCGACTGCCGCGGAGAGGTTCTCGCGCTGGCGGCCTACTACGCCGCGGCCACGGTCAACCAACTCGCCCGCCTGGTCACGAAGTTCGTCGCCGCGGCGCCGCAGGAAGTCACGGCCTTCATCTGCTTTGCCGCGCAGGTAGTCACGGGTCTCGTCGCCCGCTTTCGGCGCAAAGAGGACGCCGACCGCCAGGCCCAAGCCAAGCCCGAACGCAAAGTACGAAAATTTGCTGCTTTCTTCCGCCATTCTTGCTCCCTCCTCTTCTGGTGTAACGCTGTACCAGATACTAGCATATATGCCCAGAAAAACGCCGACACCGCTTGATGCGAACGCGCTGTGGGAATATGCGCTCCGAACGCTCTCCGTGCGGGCCTATTCCGTTGCGGAACTGCGCGAAAAGTTGCGCGTCCGCGCCGCCCGCCCGGAGGATGTTCCCGAAGCGCTCAGCCGTTTGAAGGAGCGCGGATACATGAATGACGAGCGCCTGGCCGAGAACTTCGCCGTCTCGCGACTGGAGAATCAGGGCATCGGTAAGGCACGTGTGATCCGCGACCTTCGCAAACGGCGGGTCGCGCCCGCGGTGGCCGAGCGGGCGGCTACCGAAGCGTACCGCGATTCGGACGAGGTAACTCTAATTGAGGCGTACCTTCGGCGCAAGTACCGCACCGTACCTCTCGAGACCGCGTTCGCGGAGCCGAAAGCCCTGGCTTCGGCCTATCGACGGCTGCGGACCGCGGGATTCAGCACAGCGAACTCGATCCGCGTGCTGAAGCGCTTTGCTAAAGCAGCGGAAATGCTGGACGCGATCGAGGACGACGATTCGAGCACGAACGAGCCGCGCACGGAGTAAGGATGTGACAACAACGCTCTTGTCCTCGTTTTTGCCTGCGCTGCGGTTCCCGCGCCGCTCGCCCACGTTCAAAGCTGCGCGAGCAGCGCCTGCATCCGCTCGTAGTGCGAGCCTTTCCAATACACGCGCGCGCACGCCGGGCATTCCCGGAATTCGGTGTGCCTCGCAAGCACCTCCGCGGGCACGCGTTCGGCGACACCCACAGCCGTTACGTCGCGGAGTTCGCCATTGCACGCGAGACACCGTGTGAACGGCGCAAGCAGCCTGCGGAGATCGAAGCGCGCCACCACCTCCCGGAGTTGCGCGAACGGTGCTGTTTCCCGCACGTAATAGCCGCGCGTGACAGCGGCGCGTTTCAACAGGCCGCGATCCCGCGTCAGCAGTATGCGCTCTTCCGCTGCCGACGTCCGTGCGAGCGCCGCATCTCCCGCGTCATCCGCATAAGCCGCATCGAAGCCCGCCATCCGCAGGTACGCGGCGAGCCGGCCGAGGTGCACGTCAAGCAGGAACCGCGGGTGACGCAGCGGCTCGGGACGTACGAGCGACAGCGGGGCGATGTCGAATGACTCAAACACAGGGTAAACGCTGATGCGGTCGCGGTCTTCCACGACGCGCGTGAACGGAGCGGACTCGCCGTTCACGAGGACAAGGTCCACCTCGGTGTGCGGGATGCCTTCGGATTCGATGAGGTCACGCACCGCCGGGCCGACGTGGAACAGCACTTCGATATCGCGGTACCGCTTCGCGGGCGGAACGAAGTCGTTCAGCTCGGCATAGAAGCGGACCACCGCGCGCTTCACTGCACGATAGCGGCGGGGTTGGCGAACTCGCCGATCTGGGCCATCCGGATTGCTACGGTGTCGCCAGGCGCGAGCGCGGAGTCCTCGGGCACGATGATGCCCGTACCGGTCAGCAGCACAGAGCCCGCCGGTACCGGATTGGCACGCAGCAGGTACTCAATCAGGTACTCGATCGGCCGGCATAGGTTGCTGACCGTGGTGCTGCCTGAAAAACGTTCGACACCGCCGCGCGTAATGGTGCACTCCAGGTGAGCCTCGCGTAAATCCGGAAGTTCGTCTGGCGTGATGATCACCGGCCCGAGCGCACAACAGCCTGAGTAGATCTTCGATTGCGGCAGATAGAGCGGGTTCTCGCGCTCGATGTCCCAGGCCGAAACATCGTTCGCCAGCGTGTAACCGACAATGCTGCCTTTGCGCCCCAGCACGACTGCGAACTCCGGCTCGGGCGCAGTGAACTTGGAATCCGGCCGGATACCGATGGGCTGCCCGGGCCCGACGCACACGCGCGCTGTGCCCTTGAAGAAGATCTCAGGCCGCTCGGAACTGAGCACGTAATCGTAGATGCCGCGCTCGTTGCCGTGCTGGCCGTCGCGGAAAGAGGCACTCGGCGCGTATGTGCAGCCGCACGCCCACACTTCGACCGGGCTGATCGGAATGGCTGGCAAGATAGGCTCGCGGTGTCGGATCGCCATCTCCTGGAGCAGTTCGCTGAGCGGAATTGCCTCGGTTTCCGACTTGCGGATCATTTCGACTGTCGTGTATCCCGGTATGGGCCGGGCCGCGCCATCCTCGAACAGGGCGGCGGTAAGCTTATTCTCAAAACGAATCTGTCCGAAACGCATGGCTCAGTACTTGAGGTAAACGGTCTTGAAGTCGCTGTAGAATTCGAGCGCCGTCTGCCCCTGCTCCTTCGGGCCGAAGCTGGAGTCCTTGGTGCCACCAAACGGCAGTTGGTACTCGACTCCCGCGCTGGGAAGATTTACAGTCAGAAGGCCCGCTTCCATTCTATAGACATAGTCGAAGACGCGGGACACGTTAGAGGTTTGAATGGAAGCCGAGAGGCCGAGGGGAACGCAGTTGGCTATGCGCAGCGCGTCTTCAAAATCGCGGGCGCGCATCACGGCGAGCACGGGTCCGAACACCTCTTCCTGCGCTAGCGTCATGGCCTCCGTGACGCCGCCGAAGATCGTCGGCTCGACGAAGTAGCCCTTATCGTACCCCCCACCGGTGAGCCGGTGTCCTCCCGCGAGCGGTTCACCCGTTTCCTTGCGCCCGATCTCGATGTACTTCAGATCGGTATCGAGCTGCGCCTGATCCACCGCCGGGCCGATATCGACGCCCTGCTCCATTCCGTTGCCGATCTTGTAGCGTTTAGTGCGCTCGACCAGAGCCGCCAGGAACCGGTCATGAATGGCGTCCTCGACGATGGCGCGGCTGGTCGCAGTACACTTCTGCCCCGTGGAGCCGAACGCCGCATTCGCGACATTTTCGACGGCGGCGTCGAAGTCACAATCTGCAAGTACGATGGTCGGGTTTTTGCCGCCCATCTCGAGTTGTATGCGAAGGCGCCGCTTCGATGCTTCCGCGTGCAGCCAGTGGCCG
>DATMXS010000232.1:0-2897 GCA_035561355.1 Bryobacteraceae bacterium
CGATTCCGCCGTTCGATCGGACTTGATCTCTCAACTCTGCGACATCTGCATTCGAGTCGGGCACTCCATTCGTTGGGATCAGAAGAAGGAAACGATCGTCGATGACACCGAAGCGGCGAAGATGATGTCTGTGCCGATGCGGGAACCATGGGCGACCGTGGTGAAAAAGCTCGGCTGACCGCGTGGGCTCCGCGGAGCAGCATCCCTGCCGATGGATTCTCACCTTGGGGTGGCACAAGGCGGGATGCACATAGCGTTACAAGCTGTAACGAGACGTCGACGTTGGGCATCTTCCGGAGTGGCCGGGCAGACGCCTGATCCCCCCGCAGGGGCCCTTCAGACTGCACCGTGGCTGGGCGGAACTCGATAGTGACGGACGGTGCGGTCGTGCCTGCGCGTCGATCCTGATGCACAGCGTACCTTGTGTTCGGACGGAAACTCGCAGCGACAGAAAGAGACAGGAACGGAAATCCGGCTTTCGTCGGCGATTGCAGCTTGATTGCTCGCTCTCACAGCCCACATTGTGTCAACGCCGGACGAAATCTCCCCATTTCGCCGTCGAAAACGGGGTGTACCGAGTGGCCCAGTTTCCACTGACCGGGCCAACCTGGGGCCGGACCTGGACGGGGGCCGAGGGGTCTGACGTTCGATTTACCCCCGGGCCTACGTGCCAGTGGGATAACTCGCTCCGGTCGCCGGATCGAAGCGACGGCGCGAAGCCATTGCGGCGCAACACGCGACCCGCGGGACCGGACGGTCACTCAATCCCCTGCGCCGTATCGGCAGGTCTCGTGAGTGGTGGACGCGATCAACAACTGTGAAAAGCTCTATCCTGAGAGCACGGCAAGCATAACGAACGGGATGCGGCGGGCATGACACCCGCGGTTATCCACGAAGGAGGCCGAAAATGCCGGATGCGGCGTCACGCCGGGAATTCCTCGGAGCCAGCGGTGCGGTGGCGGTGCTTTCGTCAGCCCGTTCTTACGGCCGGATCCTCGGGGCCAATGACCGAATTCAGATTGGCCAGATCGGCTGCGGCCACAGGGCATCGGGACATCGCCGCATGCTCGAGCTTTCGTCGCGGAACGACCCCGGATTCGATTTACGCAGCGTCTGCGATATCTGGACGGGCAATCGGGACAGAGCCGCTGACCACGCCCGACAGCTCTTCGGTGCGCGGCCGAAAACTTACAAGTACTCGGAGGAGATGCTGGCGGACCCGGAACTGGACGCCGTGATGATCGGGACGGGGGACCACCAGCACGCCAGGATTCTCGCCGAGGTGGTGCGAGCGGGAAAGGATTGCTATTGCGAGAAGCCCATGGCCAACACGCTCGACGACGCGAAGCTGGCGCGTGATGCGGTGCGGGCGAGCAAGCAGGTCGTGCAAATGGGCTCGCAGTGGCTGAGCGATCCGTACCAGCAGGAGGTGCGCAAAATCGTCCGGAGCGGCAGGCTCGGCAAGATCGTTTCAATCAGCCAGAGCTGGAATTTCAACGGCCCCCGCTGGCACGCGCCCAAAGAGCCCGAGATAGCCGCCATTCGTGAAGAGGACACCGACTGGAAACGCTGGCTGCTCGGCCGTCCATGGCGGCCGTTTGACCCGCGAGTGTACTTCGAGTTCCGCATCTTCAAGGATTTCTCGGGCGGTATCACCGACCAGTGGTATAGCCATGGTTCCGGACTCGTTCACTTCTACCTCGACACATTTATCCCGGACGACACCGTTGCGAACGGCGGAATTTTCGCGTGGCACGATGTCCGCGAGAATCCGGACACGTTCCAGTGCGTTTCGACGTTTGGCGCAAAGGAGGTCCTCTACACGTACAGCACGACTTTCGGAAACGCCTACGGGGACCATACGATTATCCGCGGCACACGCGGGACCCTGTTTTCGCCGGGCGGCGAGGGCAGCCCGCAGTGGTGGTTCGCGCCCGAGAGCGAGAGCGGCTGGCGTTCAAACGTTCTTTTCGATCTGAAGTCTGGAAGAGCGAAGCCGGAACCCGTGATCATAGCTGGGCGCACGGAGCAGCCGCCTGTCATGCAAAGCGATGACTTGAGCTATCACACGGATGACTGGTTCCGCTGTATGCGGAGTCGAAAAGAACCGAATGGAAGCATCGAGACGGGATTCGCTCACTCGGTGGCGCTGATCATGGCGACCCGGAGCTACCGGGAGGGCAAGAAGATCCACTGGGACCGAAAGAACGAGCAGATCCTGGATCATCCGCCGGCGTAATGGCTATATCGTCCGGGCGCACCTAGCGTCCTGGGGTGTTGGAGCCCAACTTGGTTAAAACGCGTTTCATCCGGCTCATTGGCAGTGCTCGCGGAACGCCCGTTTGAGGTCCGCCCTCATCGAGGCGCGGGACGCGAACGCCTTGGATGTGGTGCCTTTCAAAGTATGGCTCGCCCCGGCGTCAGAGAAGTTGATCTGGCGCTCGCTCAGGCCCGGAAAGCCATTCAGAACGGAATTCGAGGTCTCGTCCAGGTCCAAACGGCGTTGTAAGCCATTCCTAGGTCGTCCGCCCGCGGCCAAACCGAAGCCGAGGTTGATCCATCAAGCCTCGAAGTTGTTGATCATCCGCTGGCGAAGTTCCTCCGCCCCGGCACCCTGGCCGAGCGGTGCGACATAGATCTTCCGAACGTCGCGAAGGCGTTCGATCTTCGGTTGCGGTTGGGCAGCCCCGAGCAGGGCCACCGCCAGTGCAAGTGCAGTGAGTCTCATTTCATTCTCCTCGGCTGCGCTTTCGCAGCCAGTTCGTTCACCTTTGATTTGCCGGACGGCAGGACACGTCCGCGTGGACGATGGCGTGGGTCGAAGCGGATTGCCAGCACCAGTTGAAGTCTCTCCAGGTGCGCCAGGGCGTGCCTCAGGACTCGGATCGCTCGCGCCG
>DATMXS010000233.1:0-15814 GCA_035561355.1 Bryobacteraceae bacterium
CCAGAGGGTAGGTTATCCACGTGTTACTCACCCGTACGCCACTTTACTCAGGGATTGCTCCCCTTTCTCGTTCGACTTGCATGTGTTAAGCGCGCCGCCAGCGTTGATTCTGAGCCGGGATCAAACTCTCGTTTGATCTCAATATTGAAGTATTTGTTCCGATCCCGAGGACCGGAACGCGCTTGGCTTTGCGTACATGTACGTACGCATCCAACCAGATTGTCAAGGATCGCTGTCCGCGCACCGGGGATCATATGAAGCCCGGCACAGGACTAACTAGAAGGTCAAGGACCAGTCGAAACCGGCTCTAGCCTGTGATGAAACGTCTGAGTTGTTTGATTGACGCTTCGGAACGGCGCTTACTTTCGTTCGCGCCCTTCAAGCAGTATCGCAGAAGCGTGGCAGCCTGTCAAACTTCTTTTTCGCCTTCGCATCCCGAACAGCTCTGAACCGCCTTGCGCTGCCAGATCGCCGCTTCTTATTCGACGGAACTGGCAACCCTCAGGTTCCACTGATGTTCGCTTCGCTTTCGCTTGCGATCACCTGAGATCAGCTTCCTCTAAGCCTCGCTTTTTCAACCGCTTGGCCTCGTTTCTGCTGCGCCCAAAAGTTAGTATCGCAAAGGGATGTTTCATTGTCAAACAAGTCCGCAATATAATTCGAAATTGTCACTACGGGCGAGTGGTGCGCGGCTCACCTGCCGCAGCACGGGTGATGCGCTGATGGCTCGGCGTCAGGAATTCCCGGGTCCGCGAAGCGGAGTCTCAGCGCAATGAGAGGCGACCGCTGGCGCTAAAATCGGAGATCCATGCGTAAGATCCTTTCGCATCTTCTTCTTGGACTCGCGGCGGCCGCAGCTGCTTTCGCTCTCGGCGGTATCGCCCTGAACCGGGAGGAACCCGTCAATTCCATGTGGCTGGTTGTAGCCGCAATCTGCACATACTTCGTAGGGTTCCGGCTGTACGGAAAGTTCATTGCCGCGCGCGTGCTGGTGCTGGATGACAACCGGGCAACGCCCGCTGAGCGTCTGCGAGACGGCCACGACTATGAACCGACTAACAAATGGATCCTCTTCGGCCACCACTTCGCTGCGATCGCCGGTCCCGGCCCCCTGGTCGGCCCGGTTCTGGCCGCCCAGTTCGGGTACCTACCGGGGACGCTCTGGATCATTCTGGGCGCTGTGATCGGCGGCTGCGTACAAGACTTCATCATCCTGTTCGCGTCGATGCGCCGCAACGGCAAGTCGCTGGGCCAGATGGCCCGCGAGGAGATCGGAAGAGTAGGAGGCTTCACCGCACTCCTTACGGTCCTCCTGATCATGATCATTCTGCTCGCCGTAATCGCCCTTGTTGTGGTGAATGCGCTGAAAGGCAGCCCGTGGGGCACTTTCACGATTGCGGCTACGATGCCGATCGCGGTCTTCATGGGCCTATACCTGAGGTTCTGGCGGCCCGGAAAAGTGCTTGAGGTCTCGGTGATTGGCTTCGCGCTCGTCGTCGCGGCGATCTTCGGCGGCCAGGCGGTGGCGGAATCGCCGTCCCTGGCGCCCTGGTTCACAATGTCCGGTGTTGCTCTGGCGATCGCCGTCATCATATACGGTTTTCTTGCGAGCGCCCTGCCGGTGTGGCTGCTGCTGGCGCCGCGCGATTACCTGAGCACGTTCGTGAAACTCGGCGTGGTGTTGATGCTGGCCTTCGGTATTCTGTTCGTCCGCCCTCAGCTCGAGTTGCCGGCCTTTACGCGATTTGCGGACGGCACCGGCCCGATTTTCGCGGGTAAGATTTTCCCTTTTTGCTTCATCACGATCGCGTGCGGGGCCATCTCGGGCTTCCATGCGCTGATCTCGTCGGGCACGACGCCGAAGATGATCGCGAAGGAGTCGCACGCATGGCCCATCGGGTACGGTTCTATGGCGCTCGAGAGTCTTGTCGCGATCATGGCGATGATTGCGGCGTGTTCGCTCCAGCCTGGCGTTTACTTCGCGGTCAACTCGCCGGCCGGGATTGTCGGCGAGACGCCGGCGCTCGCGGTGCAGACTATAACCTCCTGGGGGTTCCCGGTCACCGTGCAGGACATGAACTTGATGGCGGCCGACGTCGGTGAATCAACTCTGTTCCATCGGACGGGCGGCGCGCCTTCGCTCGCTCTCGGCATGGCGCATATTTTCGCGAGAAGCGGAGGCGGCCGAGCCATCCTCGGCTTCTGGTATCACTTCGCGATCATGTTTGAGGCGCTATTCATCCTGACCATCATCGACGCCGGGACGCGCGTGGGCCGCTTCATGCTCCAGGACCTTCTCGGCCACGTCTGGAAGCCGCTCGGGAGAACGAGTTGGATGCCGGGCGTGATCCTGACGAGCGCAGCCATCGTCATGGCCTGGGGCTACTTCCTGTATCAAGGAGTGCGCGATCCGCTCGGCGGGATCAACTCGCTGTGGCCGCTGTTCGGCATTGCGAACCAACTGCTCGCCGCCGTGGCGTTGTGCGTAGCGACTACGATTCTGCTCAAGATGCACGGCACCAGGTACGTTTGGATCACGGGAGTGCCGCTGGTCTGGCTGCTGATCGTGACCTTCACGGCGGGCTATCAAAAGATCCTCTCGGACGTTCCGCGGATTGGATTCCTGGCGCGCGCGGCCCAATTGCAGTCGGTCATCGATGCGGGGGGCCTGAGTCCGCAGAAGCTGGCGGAGACAAGAACGCTGATCTTCAACGAGCGCCTGGACGCCGCCGTCTGCGCCCTCTTTATGGTCCTCGTGACGACGATTCTGATGGATTCGGTGCGTGTCTGGGTCGGGATCCTGCGGGGCACGCGAGAGCGCAGGACGACGGAGACGCCCTTTGTGGCTTCGACCCTCCGTCCGGAAGAGGTATAGATGCGACTAATGATTGGGCACTTCGCCGCCATCGTCATGGGTTTGCTGCGCGAACTGAGTGACGAGAGCGCGTACGCGCGCCATTTGGCCGCGCACGGCCGAAATCATTCGGCGGCTGAGTGGAGGCGGTTCTCGGACCATCGCTTACAGGCAAAATACGTGCGGCCGAAGTGCTGCTGACCCTTTGTACAATGTTTGCAACCTGGGGACTCTCCTGATGAATCGCACCATCGCGCTCCTGCTGTTTGCCGCCGCCCTTGCGCCAGCCCAAGCGCCGCGGACCCGGACCGACAACGTCGTGGATACACTGCACGGTGTCGAAATCGTTGATCCCTACCGCTGGCTCGAAGACCAGAAGAGTCCGGAAACGCGGGCCTGGATCGACGCACAGAACCGTTATACCCGCTCGTTCCTCGGCGCCATCGACAACCGAGCTGCCCTGACGAAGCGCCTCACGGAGCTTCGCCGCATCGACTCGGTCGGGACTCCGATCGAGCGGGGCGGGCGCTACTTCTTTTCGAAGCGCAAGGCGGATCAGGATCTGTCGGTGCTGTACGTCCGGAAAGGCCTCAATGGGCCGGACCACGCATTGCTGGACCCGCACCCCATGAGTCCGGATCACACTGTCAGCACAGGGTTGATGGACGTCTCCGAAGACGGCAGGACGATCCTGTACTGGGTACGCAAAGGGGGCGCGGATGAGGTCGAGGTCCGCCGGATGGATGTGGACTCGCGAAATGACCTGCCCGGAATTCTGCCGGCGGCGAGGTACTTCGGTGTGTCGCTGACGCCCGATGGAAAGACCGTCTACTACTCACGAAACGGCAAAGAGGGATCGCGAGTTTATCGGCGGTCCTCCGCCGGCGGCCCAGAGGCAAAGATCTTTGGCGACGGCTACGGACCTGACAAGAGCGTCGGCGTGACAGTCTCCGAGGATGGGCGCTACCTCCTGATCCATGTGTTCTACGGCAGCAGCTCGCCGAAATCCGAGATCTGGTTCCAGAATTTGAGGGGCGGCGGACCGGTACGCCCGATCGTGAGCGACATCGATGCGCGCTTCAGCGGCGAGATCGCCAGTGACACACTGTACATCCAGACCAACTGGAACGCCCCGAATAACAAGCTGATGGCGGTGGATCTGCGTAAGCCCTTCAACGAGAACTGGCGCGAGATCATCCCGGAAGGCAGATCCGCCCTGAGATCCTTCAGCCTGGCGGGGGGCCGAATTTGCGCGAATTACCTGGAGAACGTGTCCTCGCGGGTGGTCATTTTCACTCCGGAGGGCAAGCGCGAGCGTGAGATCTCGTTTCCATCGTTAGGGACAGTCGGTGACGTCAATGGGCGCTGGGGCAGTAAGGAAGCGTTTTTCGGCTTCTCGTCCTTTCACATGCCGCCGGTCGGTTATCGCTATGACGTTGAAACGGGCGAACGAGAAGTCTGGTCGCGGTTAGCGCCTCCGATGAAACCCGAGAGCTTCGAACTGAAGCAGGTCTGGTACACCTCCAAGGACGGCACGAAGGTACCCATGTTCGTCCTGCACCGGAAGGGGCTGACGCTCGACGGGTCGCATCCGGCTTACCTCACGGGTTATGGCGGGTTCAACCTCTCCCGCACCCCCGGGTTCAGCCCGGAGGCGGTGCTGTGGGCGGAGATGGGCGGCATCTACGCGGTACCGAACCTGCGTGGCGGCGGCGAGTTCGGCGAGGAGTGGCACAAGGCGGGAATGCTCGCGAAGAAGCAGACCGTGTTCGAGGATTTCATCAGTGCGGCAGAGTACCTGGTGGAAAAAGGCTATACGCAGCCGGCCAGGCTCGGAATCTCGGGGCGCAGCAACGGAGGATTGCTGGTGGCGGCTGCGCTGACGCAGCGGCCCGACCTCTTCGGCGCAGTAGTTTGCGGCTATCCGCTGATCGACATGGTGCGGTATCACAAGTTCCTACTGGGCGGGCTCTGGGTCAGTGAGTACGGTTCCGCCGACGATCCCGAGCAATTCAGGTACATCCACGCGTACTCGCCGTACCACCGCGTGAAGGCAGGCACAAAGTACCCGAGCGTAATGTTTGTGACAGGAGACAACGACACGCGCGTGGATCCCCTGCACGCGCGCAAAATGGCCGCGCTGATGCAGGCCTCCACGGGCTCTGATCGCCCGATGCTGCTCCACTACGACACAAAATCGGGGCACTCCGCTGGCCTGCCGCTGACGAAGGAGATCGAGCACGCGGTGGACGAGCTCAGCTACTTGCTATGGCAGCTTCAGCCCCCGCAGTCGCATGCAGCCGCCGCGAAGTGACGGCCGGCAACTCCGCAACGAAATAGCAGCGGCCAACGGCGAGGCGGCCCGAAAGTCCGAGGCTGGCGGCTTGGTGCGCTTTGACGTTGGTGAATCCGGCGGCGACCAGCGCCGACTTCACTTCGGCACGCCTGTAGCACCGCTGTTGCATGGTGATATCGGCGCGCGCCCAGGTTCCGTTAAGCCGGAACAGCGTTACCTCAGTGGTCCCGATCCTGGATGAGCGGTCGTACCGCCCGCGCACATAACAGAAATGGTCCGGCGCGGCTATCGTGGAAGACTTGTGCCACTGGGTCTCGAACGCCTCGGACATATTGAGGTCAAAAGCGAAGAGGCCGCCGGGCGCAAGGGCCTGACGCACATTGCGGAGCACTGCTTCGAGATCTGCGGGCGAGAGCATGTGGTTCATGGAGTCGAAGGTCGAGACGGCGGCGTCGAACACCGGGTGGAAAGCGAATTGGCGGGCATCGGCGGCGAGGACTGTCGCTCGCGGCGCGTTACGGCGGGCAAATTGCAGCATGTCCTCGGACGCGTCGATGCCGGTGACCTGGAACCCTCGTTTGCCGAGCGCCGCGGCGACGTGCCCCGCACCGCATCCGATATCCAGAATGCGGGCGTGACGGGGGAGCCGCGGAATGAGGAGGCGATCCAGAGCGCGCAGAGCGCGCGGCGCAAGATCGCTCCAATACCGATCGTAGAACCAGCCTAATCCGTTGTAACAGCAGCAGTTCTGGTTGTGCATGTAGGTCAACCCCAGAATATGCACAAGGCAGAACTGCGGGTTGAGAGTTGCCGGATCCGCTGCTCTCGGCCCTGGCTCGATGCGAGAATGGCGGAATGCCCGTACCGCGAAAGCTGGCGATCTGCGCGCTCATCTGCACGTCTTTGCTGTGGCCTGCACCCCTCCCGAGTCTCCGAGAGCAGGCGGACATACAGCAGGGCTGGCTGAAACTCCGGCTGGAAAGAGTGTTGCCACAGTTGATGAGGAAACACGGCGTTCAAATGTGGCTCGTGATCTGCCGGGAGTACAACGAGGACCCGGTTCTTCTCTCCCTCGTTTCTCCAACGGTGATGGCTGCGCGCCGGCGCACGATTCTCGTGTTCCACGATCGTGGTGACCAGGGCGTCGAGCGGTTGGCACTCGGCGGCGGTTCTAATGGAGGCCTCTATACGGTGTATCGCGATCCCGAAAACCCTGACCGTGAGATCTACGGGGACTCCCAGTGGACTGAACTGCGCAAGATCATAGAAGCGCGAAAGCCGGCCACCATCGGCGTCAACATCTCTCACACACACGCGTTTTCGGACGGGCTCTCGGCGGCGGAGTGGGAGAAGCTGAGAGATGCCCTCGGCCCGTGGACGGAGCGCGTTACGCGCCCCGAGAATCTCGCACTCGAGTACATCGACGTGCGCCTTCCTGAGATGCTGCCCATGTACCGCCGCATGATGGAAACGGCGCATTCGTTGATCCGGCGGGCCTTTTCGAACGAAGTAATATCCCCCGGAAAGACGACGAACGAGGACGTGGAGTGGTGGCTGCGCCAGGAACTCGCGGAGATGGCACTCACAACCTGGTTCCACCCTACGGTCCGCGTGCAGAAGCCGGCGAAGGCTGAGGTTAGCCTATTGAACGACAGCGGCGCGGCCGTGATTGAGCGCGGCGATGTGCTCCACGTCGATTTCGGCATCACGGCCCTGCGCTTGAACACGGATACGCAACACATGGGGTATGTTCTTCGGTCCGGAGAGAAGGCGCCACCCGCCGGGATCCTCAAAGCGCTCGCAAACGCGAACAAACTTCAGGACATTGTGTTCTCGAGTATCCGGACCGGGCTTTCGGGAAATGAAGTACTGGCTCGGTCGCTTGCGGCCATGAAAGAGGCGGGGCTGAAGGGCTCCGTCTACAGCCATCCGATCGGCGATCACGGACACGGTGCGGGACCGCTCATCGGCCTCTGGGACCGGCAGCAGGGCGTTCCGGGACGCGGCGATACCGTGATCCTGCCGAACACGTGGTTTTCGATTGAGCTGAATGTCGAGACGCCGGTTGCAGAGTGGGGCAGCCGCGAACTTTGGGTGGGCCAGGAAGAGGACGTATCCGTGGACGAGGACGGCCGGGTGAACTGGATTCTCCCGCGCCAGACCGAGTTCCATCTGGTGCGCTGAGGCAGTAAAGCATTCAGGAAGGCTAGGAGAACCGCAGTAATTTCTCCGCGTTCAAGCGCTCAGGAGTGTGTCCCTTGCGTCGCAGGTTCTTGATTTTAGTTAATCTGGAGCCAGCAGCTCACACTTCACGCATGAAAGGGACCTGGGATGCCGAGGACTGTCCTGCCGGGGAAGTCGTATCCGCTTGGGGCCACATGGGACGGCACGGGAACGAACTTTGCGGTCTTTTCCGAACACGCCGTTCGAGTAGAGTTGTGCCTCTTTGACATTGGGAACCCGTTCATCGAAGCGGAGCGTATTTCGCTCACGGAAGTGACGGCGCACGTCTGGCACGGCTACCTGTCGGCGATTGGTCCGGGGCAATTGTACGGATACCGGGTTTACGGTCCATACGAGCCTGAGCAAGGCCACCGCTTCAATCCGGCGAAGCTCCTGATTGATCCGTATGCGACCGCCATATCCGGAAGCGTCAACTGGGATGCACCCATCTTCCCGTACAAAGTGGGAGTGTCGGACGACCTCACGAAGGACGATCAGGATTCCGCCTGGGGGATGCCGAAGTGCGTAGTGGGAAATCCATTCTTCGACTGGGGCCAGGATCGGCAGCTACGAATTCCGCTGGCCGAATCGATCATTTACGAGGTCCACGTGAAGGGTTTCACGGCGCGCCATCCGGAAGTCCCGGAGGAGTTGCGCGGGACGTATGCTGGCCTGGCATCGCGTCCGGCGATGGATTACCTGAAGGGGCTCGGCATCACGGCGGTGGAACTGCTCCCCGTGCACGCGTTTCTCGACGACAAGGTCCTGGTCGACAGGGGGCTGCGGAACTATTGGGGATACAACACCATCAACTACTTCGCCCCGGAAGCACGGTACGCCTCTAGCGGGGATCGCGGCGAGCAGGTGAACGAGTTCAAGGCGATGGTCAGGGCGCTGCACCGCGAGGGGATCGAGGTGATCCTCGACGTGGTGTACAACCATACGGCGGAGGGCAATCATCTTGGTCCGATGCTCAGCTTCCGGGGGCTGGACAACATCACGTATTACCGGGGCGTGGAAGGGAACCCGCGCTACTACATGGATTACACGGGCACCGGGAACAGCCTGAACGTCCGCCATCCCGAAGTCCTTCGGCTCATCATGAACTCACTGCGTTATTGGGTGACAGAGATGCACGTGGACGGCTTCCGGTTCGACCTCGCTTCCGCGCTGGCACGTGAGTTGTACGACGTGGACAAGCTGTCGGCATTCTTCGATGTGATCCACCAGGACCCGGTGGTGTCGCAGGTGAAGTTGATCGCTGAGCCCTGGGACGTCGGAATGGGCGGATACCAGGTGGGCAACTTTCCGGCGGTGTGGGCGGAGTGGAACGGGAAGTATCGCGATACCGTTCGCAAGTACTGGAAGGGTGACGAGGGCCATCTTCCTGATTTCGCGCATCGAGTGACAGGGTCAAGCGACCTGTACCAACGGGACGGCAGACACCCGACGGCGAGCATCAACTTCATCGTTGCCCATGACGGCTTCACGCTCCAGGACGTGGTGAGCTACAACCAGAAGCACAACGAGGCGAATGGAGAGAATAACGCGGATGGAGCAAACGACAACGCATCCTGGAACTGCGGTGCTGAAGGGGTCACGGATGATGACGCGATCAACGAGCTCCGCGAGCGCCAGAAACGCAATTTCCTCGCGACACTGTTCTTCTCACAGGGCGTGCCTATGCTGTGCGGAGGTGACGAGATTGGGCGGTCGCAGGGCGGCAACAACAATGCCTACTGCCAGGACAACGAGATTAGCTGGTATGACTGGGACCTGGACGAAAAGAAGAAAGCGTTTCTGGAATTTACGCGGCGCCTGATCCAGCTACGGCGCGACCACCCGAATCTGCGCAGGAGGAAGTTCTTCCAGGACCGCAGCATTCGAGGCGAAGCGGTACACACAGGCGCCGGCCGGTCCGCCGACGTGAAAGATATTACCTGGCTGGCGTCCGACGGCAGCGAGATGAGCGATGAGAACTGGAATGCGGGCTGGATCAACTGCATCGGCCTGCGGCTCAGCGGCGAGACGCTCGAAGACATGAGTGAACGCGGAGACCCGATCTCCGATGACACATTGCTCATCCTCTTCAACCCGCACTGGGAAGCAGTGAAGTTCGCGCTCCCGAACTCGAGCGCCCGGCAATGGGAGGTGCTGGTCTTTACCGGCCAGCCGGAATGGAAGGCCGGGGAGCGAATGCTGAACGCGGGAGAGAAGCTCGACCTTGCGAGCAGGTCGGTGGCCCTTCTGCGCCTCGCGGAGCCGAAGGTACCTGAGCCGGAACCTGCAGACAAGCAGGCTAAGGAGAAGCCGGCCAAGCGCGAAGCCCGCCCGCGACCGAAGCCGGCCGGCAAGCCTAAGCAGTGAGAGCGAGGAGCAGCGAAAGCTTCCTCGGTCCCTTCAACGGTGAACTGCCTTTCTTTCTTCTGTTATCGTTGTTTCCGAATGCCAGTTCTCGGAGTGGATATCGGTGGTACGAAGATCGCCGCCGGCGTCGTATCGGATTCGGCCGTGGTACTCGATTGTGTTACGGTCCCAACGCGGGCCGCACAGGGCTACGAAGCCTCTCTCGCGCAGCTTCATTTTGCCATCCGCTCAGTGCTTAAGCCGGATGTGAAGGCCATCGGGCTTGCCTGCCCGGGGCCGCTGAATCCGAAGACCGGTGTCGTGATCAATCCGCCCAACCTGCCCGGCTGGAACGATGTCCCGCTCGCTCGCCTGGTCCAGAAAGAGTACGGCCTGACCTGCCGCATCGAGAACGACGCCAATGCTGCCGGACTCGCGGAGGCCCGGTTCGGCGCGGCGCGCGGCTGCTCGAGCGTTTTCTACGCGACGCTCAGCACCGGCATAGGCGCTGGAATCATCATCGACGGCAAGGTTTACCATGGGCGCAGTGGACAGGCGGCCGAAGGCGGCCACGTAACCATCGACTGGCAAAGCGCCGAGCGGTGCAACTGCGGCGTCCTTGGCTGCGTCGAGGCGCTCGCCTCCGGCACCGCCATCGCACGCCGCTACGGCATCGCCCCCGAGGAGATCGCGACCAGACCCGAGATTCTGGACGAAATAGCCGAGATGATCGGCGCGTGGATGGGCAGTATCATCAGCCTGCTCGACCCCGACATCATCGTTGCGGGCGGCGGCATGTCGCAGATCGGCGATCCGCTGTTCGAGCGCCTCCGCCGGATTGTGCCCACCCGCACCATCAACCGCTTCGCGGCGGAAACGCCCATCGTCCCAGCGCAACTCGGCTCCATGGCCGGAGTGCTAGGGGCAGCCGCAGGTGTTCTATGAACCGCAGAACTTTTCTCGGCTCGCTAGGCGCAATTCTGGCGCCTTCCGCGCGAGCGCTGCCATGCGATATCGCGATCATTGGCGGCGGCACAGGAGGCTGCGCTGCCGCACTTGCCGCACTGCGCAACGGCATGCGGGTCGTGATGACGGAAGAGACGGACTGGGTCGGAGGGCAGCTTACGTCGCAGTTGGTGCCGCCGGATGAGCACCCCTGGATCGAGTCCTTCGGCGGTACGCGCCTTTACCGCGACTACCGCGTAGGGGTGCGCGACTATTACCGGCGGAATTACCCGCTCACCGCGGAAGCCCGCGGGCGCTGGAATCTGAACCCCGGCGACGGCAGTGTGTCCCGCATCACTCACGAGCCGCGCGTTTCGCTCGCCGTGCTAGAAGACATGCTCGCGCCGTACCTGTCCGGGGGCCGCCTGACGCTGCTGCTCCGGCACAAACCGGTCAGCGCCGATACCGATCGAAACACCGTGCGCGCTGTCACGGTCCGCAGCTTCGAGGACGGCCGCGAGCGCACCATTGCGGCGCAGTATTTCATCGATGCCACCGAGCAAGGCGACCTCCTTCCGCTCACCAAGACCGAGTACGTCACCGGCTTCGAATCGCGTCGTGAAACCGGCGAACTGCACGCGCCGGAACAGGCGCAGCCCGCCAACTTTCAGGCGTTTACAGTCTGCTTCGCAGTTGACCACGTCCGGGGCGAGGACCACACCATCGACCGCCCCGCCGAGTACGCCTTCTGGCGTGACTACGTCCCCGAGATGCGCCCGCCCTGGCCGGGCAAGCTGCTCGCCTGGGCCATGAGCAACCCTTACACGCTGAAGCCCCGCAGCGTCTACTTCGACCCGACCCTCGAGTCGAAGCAGGAAGGGCTGAATCTCTGGCTCTACCGCCGCATCGCGAACCGCCGTAATTTCGAGCCTGGCGCGTACGCGGGCGACGTCTCCCTGATCAACTGGCCTCAGAACGATTACTTACTCGGCAACCTGCACGAAGTGAGCGAGGCCGAAGCGTCCCGTCACCTCGCGCGCGGGAAGCAACTCAGCCTCTCGCTCCTCTACTGGATGCAGACCGAAGCGCCACGGCCCGATGGCGGCCAAGGCTGGCGCGGGCTGCGGCTTCGCTACGATTCAGCAGGAACTGCGGACGGCTTGGCGAAATACCCGTACATCCGCGAGTCTCGCCGCATCCACGCCGAGTTCACTGTCCTCGAGCACCACGTCGGCACCGACGCGCGAATGCAGGTCACCGGCCGCAAGAAGGAGGACGTGACCGCTGAGCCGTTTGCCGATTCCGTAGGCGTCGGCAGTTACCGCATCGATCTGCACCCCAGTTCAGGCGGCGACAATTACATAGACGTGAGTTCCCTGCCCTTCCAGATTCCGCTTGGCGCGCTGATCCCGCGCCGCGTCGAGAACCTGCTGCCCGCTTCGAAGAACCTCGGCGTCACACACATCACCAACGGCTGCTACCGTCTGCATCCCGTCGAGTGGAACGTCGGCGAATCGGCCGGGATGCTCGCCGCGGAGGCTGTCCGGTTGAAGACGCCGCCGCGGCGGATCCGTAACGATGCGAAGCTGCTGGCGGGTTTCCAGTCGAGACTGGAGTCACAGGGCGTCGAGATCGCCTGGCCGAAGGTCACGCCGCGGTAAGCTCAGCCCCGGCTATTTGGAGGCCAGCAGGCCGCGCCCGCGCATCCAGTCCGTCAACCGCTCGCCCCATGAGGAGAGCACCGGGTCGGCCGGCGCCAAACCAACGCCGTGCCTGCCGTGCTCGTACAGGTGCATCTCTGCGGGAACACCCGCCTTCCGCAATGCGAGATAGAAATGGACCGAGTTCTCCACCGGCACGCCAGGGTCATCGCTGGTGTGGAACAGGAACGTGGGGGGCGTCTGCGCGGTAACCTGCTTTTCGTTCGAGAGCAGATCGACGAGCTTCGGATCGGGCGTTTCACCCAGCAGGTTCCGACGCGATCCCTTGTGCGTGTGCGCCGTCATCGTGACGACTGGATAGGCGAGGATGGCGAAATCGGGCCGCGAACTCACGCGATCGATCGCATCCGCCGCGTCCGCTGCGCCGGAATCGAAGTGCGTCGCGGCGGTGGACGCAAGATGCCCGCCTGCCGAGAATCCCCATACGCCGATGCGGTCCGGCGCTACACCGAATCCCGCGGCGCCCTGCCGCACCGTTCGGATCGCGCGCTGCACATCGGTCAACGGCGCCGGATGGTGAGATCGCGGGCCTAAGCGATACTTCAAAACAAATGCGGCCACACCGCGCCCGTTCAGCCAATCGGCAATCTGCTTGCCTTCGTGATCCATCGCCAGTTGGGCGTATCCGCCACCCGGGCACACGACCACCGCCGATCCTGTCGCGTTCTGCTTCGGAAGCCAGATCGTAATGGTCGGCTTATCGAGATCCTCGTCGCCAACCGCGCCCGGCGCCGCTCCCGGCCAGAGGGGCCGCACCTCCTGGGCATGCGCCGCCGACGCGCACAGCGCGAAAAAGATTGCCACAGGTATCACTCGCTTTGTCATACTCCGTAGAATATGCGATTCGCCATTTTCGTACTGCTCGCCGCTGGCCTATGGGCGCAGGATCGCCCCGGCCTCTTCTTCCGCGAGGACTGGAAAGAACTGCCTGCCGCGCTGCCCGTCACCCCCGAGCACATCGCGAATCCCGACCTCGTAATGACGCTCCACGGCCCCGGCACAGCCGGCATCAAGAAGAGTCATCACGACAAACCCGCCGACGATCCTTTCTATATCTGGTACGGCGATTGCACAGCCAACTGCGCCCTTAGCCTACGGCACAAGACGGCTTTCGTCGACCTCACGGGTCTCGCGAAGATCCGCTGGCGGAGCAAGCAGTCGGGCTTCCGCGAGTTGCGCATCATTGTGAAACTGGCGAACGGAACGTGGCTGGTGAGCGATGCTTCAGATGGCCCTTCGGAGGACTGGCGCGTGCGCGAGTTCAATATCCCGGACATCCGCTGGCGCAAGTTGGACATCAAGACCGTAATCGAAGGCGCCTGGGTGGAGAAGCCGGATCTTTCGCGCGTGGACGAGATCGGCTGGACGGACCTGAGACGGGGCGGCGGCACGCCCTCGTCATCGCGCCTCGATTGGATCGAGGTCTACGGCAAGCCGGTTCCGCGCTCCTAGTCCGATCCGACGCGCAGTTCCGTTTCGATGTCGATCATCTTCCGCCCGCGCAGCCAGTTCGCGAACTGCGCTCGCACTTCGGCTTCATCCACGCGATAACCGGCTTCGAGGACGCCGTCCCCGGCGGGCAGGGTCTCGTCGAACGCGCTATAACCGGTAAAGTCGCGCAGAAAGAACTGCTCGATCCACGCATGCGGTACGGGCCGCCGCTCCCCGGCGGTTTCGAGTTCGAGCTTCAGTCTGCGGGCGAACACCGGGATGGATCAGGCCGCTTCGGCCACGTAGGAAGGAACGGTCTCACCGCACGAATAACAGAGGCCCTGATACCAACTGAAGCTGGTCCCGCAGATGCAGGTCCAGCGCTCTTTCTGCTCGGCCAGCCACTGCGCGGAGCCGGCCTCGTTGATGCGCAGGAGGTTGTTCGTGATGTCGGCGTGGTGCGGCTTGCCGTCCCTCCGGAACGCCTCCAGGCGCTCACAGGGGAAGTCGGAGCACTCGCCGCAGTGGAGATATCCCTTCTCGTCGGCGCAGTCGCGGATGCCGCACTCCGCGCACCACGGGTGCATGCACTCGGAATCGCCGCGGCACCCCTGGCACCCCTGAATCTCGGGATCGGCAGACGCCGCTCCGGCCAGGTGCGGGCAGGCGCCGCAATAGAGTCCGCATGCTCCCAGAAGGGAAACCGTGTCGTTCATGTTCAGGTCGCCTTGGCCGCTGACGGCATATCGAGAACCTCGCGCACTTTGCGCGAGAGCGTCTCTCGCGTGAACGGCTTCTGAAGAAAAGGAATCCCGGTGATCGAGATGCCGTAATACTTAAGGATTGTCTCTTTCATGAACCCGGACATGTAGAGGACTTTCAGCCCGGGACGGAGACGCTTGATCTGGTCGGCCAGGTCGCGCCCGTTAAGGTCGGGCATGACGATATCGGTCAGCAGCAGGTCGATGCGGGTATCGCGCGTTTTCACCAGATCGAGCGCTTCACTGCCGGCGGACGCGTCCATCACGCTGTAGCCTTCCCGGATCAGCATCTCGCGGACCAGAGTAACAACCTGGGGCTCGTCGTCCACCAAGAGGACAGTTTCGCGAATCGGCACAACTCCCTCCCGCTTCCAGATTGTCCGAAGCTCAGATTACTCTCTCAATCCTAGCAGGAGAGGCGCAAGTTGCGGCTGGGCAATTTCCTACGTCACAACCGGCGCGTCCGGGCGTCAGTAGACTAAGTACACATGTCTCCATACGATTGCGGTTTGGCACGAAGAGAGTTCCTCGGGGCGCTCGGTTTCGCCCGCGTCGCATCCGCCGCTCCTGCGAAGAAGCGCATCCTGATCCTCGGCGGCACCGGCTTTCTTGGACCCGCGACGGTCGAAGCGGCGCAGAAGCGCGGCCACGAACTCACGCTCTTCAATCGCGGCAAGACCCGCCCAGGCCTGTTCCCGAACATCGAAAAGCTCCAGGGCGATCGCGACCCGAACAAAGGCGACGGCATCAAAGCCCTGGCGGGCCGCAAGTGGGACGTCGTGATAGACAATTCGGCCTACTACCCCCGGCACGTGGCCGCTTCCGCGAGACTGCTGGCGCCGAACGTGAAGCAGTACATCCTCATCTCCACGCTCTCCGTCTACAAGAACAATTCCATCGAAGGCCAGGACGAGAACGCCGAACTCGCGACGCAGCCCGACCCTACGCTCGAATCGATGGGGAAGAACTACGAGTTCTACGGTTCGCTCAAAGCGCTCTGCGAGAAGGCCGCCGAAGAAGCGATGCCCGGTCGCGCTACCATCGTGCGCCCCGGCTACATCGTCGGTCCCGACGACCCCAGCGGCCGCTTCACCTACTGGCCGGTACGCTTCGATCGCGGCGGTGAGGTGCTCGTGCCCGGATCGCCGTCCGATCCACTTCAGATCATCGATGTACGCGATCTCGGGAACTGGCTCATCACGCTGGCCGGGAACGGCACGTTCGGGACATTCAACGC
>DATMXS010000234.1:0-6931 GCA_035561355.1 Bryobacteraceae bacterium
AAATGGTCCGAAGAGGATTACCGTGCGCCTGCGCTTCAGAACCTCAGAATCGCGCTCGGCGCGCATCGGTTCCGCTGCGAGTATTGCAGGGTGAACTTCACGAGTTTCCGCCCGCGAATGCAGCGCTACATCCGCCAGACCAAGGCGGCCAGAGCGGCACGCAAAAGCGATCTCGTAGCGAAGTAAGCCGGGCCTCTCAGTACGCTCCACGCCGCTCGGCAGTGTGGTGGGGTTCGCGTCAGAACTGCAGTGGGTTCACACAACGGGCGGCAAACAGAAAAGGTTCCAAGTGACCCTCCGGTTTCAGTCCGTTCCCCACCGGCATGCACGGTCGGAACGCGGCAACAACGATGCACTGCCACGATTTCCGTTGCTCCCCGCAGATGCTTTGGCCGCTGCGCTTCATCACAACGAAAACCTGCTGCCTATCGCTGTTGAAGCTGGCGCTTCGAAGCGGCCTTTCGCTCGCCTGGGGCGACTGCCCTTGTAAGGGCCACCTCTCCAGGGTCGCTGCTCCCGACCTGCCTCTTCAGCTCCACACCAGACCGCTCGCTGCCCGTTCGGCCTCAAACTCCCTCACCCGTCCGCAAACGGTTGAGATCAACATTCGGTGCCCGTTGCGTTGATCAAGTCCAGTGCTTCCGGCGTCGCCTTCGGTCTCTGCTCCCCTCCAGGGCCGTAACCCTTCGGGATCATCGCTTGACTGAATTTGCCACCGAAAAGCTTGCCTCCCCAGAACGTCTCGTTCCCTTCGCTCCCCGCCAGCCAGCCTTTATTAGAGTGCCGACTGATGGATCACCGTTCGGAGTCCGTCGCGTTCTGCGGGGCTCGCTGATTCCAGCGAACCTCTTGGAACCTCCTCCACTATGCTCCCGATCCAGAGCTGGGTCAACAGAAAAGTGGTGCTTTTTTAACTATTTTAGACAGTTTATTTGTGGCCTATTATCTTTGGCTTACGTGGAAGGCCCCGTGCAAAACGTGTGCAAAAATCATCCGTCGGCAAATATGTTCTAGTCGGAAGCGAGCGTCAGGATCATCCCGGTATCGGTCACGATCCAAAGCCTGCCGCCTTCAACGGCCATTGCAGCCCGGGCGGCCACTGCGCGGTAATCCACATCCACCTCGGCCCAGTTCTTCAGATCGTCGCTGCGCAACAGCTTGAGTTTTCCCGGGATCGGTGTTCGCAGCAGTTTGCCCGGCGGTTCTACTGCGACAATCCAGCCTGTATTGCCGATCATCGCGACGTCGGTGACGGAACGGTCCGACCTGCGGAACGCTCGCGTGATGCTGTTCTGTGAATCAATGCTGAACACCTCCGCCGCAAACGGGAACTCATTCAGGAATTCGATGAGCGCCAAACCCCTGCCCGAAGGGGTCAATTCGACGCGGGTGATCGCTCCGAAAAGCGAGGCGGTCGTAAAACTCCACTGCTTGCCCGCGTCATGTGTCTCGAAGGATATGTTGGTCCCCGGCCATTCTCGAGGGCGCTCCTCGGGCGCGGCCCAATCCGGGAGGCGCTGCTGCGAGGCGGTCCGTCTGGGTGGGCGCGAGTACCCGGTCACGATGCCGTTCTGCTGATCGGCAAAGGCAATCCAGTTGTATATCGTCGTGTCGCGTGAAGTCTTCGGCTCCTCGCCCACGGCGACCTTGGTCCAGTGGTCTCCGCCATCGGACGTTTCCCAAAAACCTTTGTGCCCGCCAACCGCCCAGCCACGCTTGTCGTCCAGGAAAAATACGCGCGCCACCCAGTCGATGCCCTTCACCTTCTTCCACTGCTTACCCAGGTCCTCCGAGCGCCACACTGACCGCCCGTCACCGAACCACGCCGCGCGCCGGTCCATAAAGAGCCACTCTCCTTCAGAAGGCAGCCGGGCAAGGCTCCAGGTTCTCCCGGCATCGGTCGTTACGAGCGCGGCCGGCCGGGATCGCCCGCTTTTTGCAATCGAGCCGACGGCGATGCCGCGGCCTGCGCCATCAAAGGCGATGTCCCGCAACGCGAGTTGCGAATCAGGCTCATCGTGGAAGTGAACGAGCTTGACCCGGTCCGCCGCAGCAGCGATGCTTGCGACCGCAACCAGCAGCAAAAACAGGCGCATGAACGGACTACCGAAACGGACTGGCGGTTCTTGCGGATTTAGCACGTTTCATTATGCCAGAGCGCTTGAAAAACGGGACCGGCCGCGTTTGTTTTGGGCAAGAGAGATCCCTGTCTTCGCCGATTGCAGACGGGGGGATGGGCATATAGTATAGGAAGATCATCGGTACCAGGAGATCCAGTTAATGTGGAATAAAAAGCGGGATGACGAGTACACCCCGAAGCCGGCGGGACAGCCGGTGCACCCGGCGCAGGACGTCAAGCCCGAGCCGGCATCCTATGCAAGTACCAGCGCTCCCGTAAAGGCGCCGGCTGCAGAACCGCCGCGGGGTGTCGCGGCAATCGGCAAGTCGGTGATCATCAAAGGCAATATTCTCAGCCGCGAGGACCTGTGGTTGGACGGGGAGGTTGAGGGCACCGTCGAAGTACCCGAGCACCGGCTCACAATCGGGCCGCACGCGAAGCTGAATGCAGGGATTCGCGCGCGCGAAGTCATCGTGCTCGGCGGCGTGAATGGCGACGTTGAGGCGATGGAGAAGATCGATATCCGCAAGGATGCGAAACTCGTCGGCAACATCAAAACCGGCGGCATCATCATCGAAGACGGCGCCTACTTTAAAGGAAGCATCGACATTATCCGCAGCCAGGAAGCAGCGAAGCCCGCCGTTCAGCCCCGGCCCAAGGAACAGCCAACCGCCACGCCGGTGGCGGCCGCTGTCGCCGTCGAGCAGAAGCGCTAGGGAAGAAGCGGCCTTGTTCACTGACCGCTGGAAGCGATCCGAGACGGCCGACGCGCGCTCGCATGCGGCGTCGGCCATCGAGACCTCCGCTCACCGGAATTCCGATAACAGCGCCTCACCGACGAAGCGCCGCAGCAGCGGCCTCGAGCAGTTCTTTACACACATCCGCGGCGAGGAAAACCTCGACCTGCTCGACTTCTCCGGCGCCTCGCAAGCCAACATCGAGTTCATCACGAGCATGGGGCATCGCCTTTACTCGGAGGACCTGATCGCGACGCTCGATTTCGCTTTCGGCGGTCCGGACAATTACGGTAAACAGCTCGACCCTGTGCACCAGCAGGCGTTCCTGGCCCAGAACCTCAACTTCAAGACCCGGCAGTTTGACGGCGCCCTGCTGTGGGACGCGCTCGAATTTCTCGCGCCGCCGCTCCTGCCCCCAATGGTTGACCGCCTGCGGGACATCATGAAGCCAGGAGCTTACATGTTGGCGCTGTTCCATACTGAGGAGCGCTGCGAGGCAGTCCCCACCTGGCATTACCGCATCGCGAACGGCAATACTCTGTTGCTTGCGCCTCGCGGATCGCGGCGCCCGGCACAGCACTTCAGCAATCGCGCCGTGGAGAAACTGTTCCAGGATTTTGATAATGTCAAGTTCTTCCTGACGCGGGATTCGCTACGCGAAGTAATCGTGAAGCGTTAACCCCGGTAGAGACCCCGAATCCAGTTCCAGCGGACTCGCACCAAGTCCAGGAACATGTTCGCGCTGTCGCTGAACATGTTGATCTTGGTGCCCTCAGAGTGGCTCCACCGGACCGGCACTTCCACCGTCTTGAAGCCAAGCTTGCGTGCGATGAAGAGCACCTCGACGTCGAAGCCCCATCGCGCGATCCGCTGGCGCCGGAACGTCTCCCGTGCAGCGCGTGAGCTGAACAGTTTGAAGCCGCACTGGGTGTCGTGAAAGGGAAGGCCTGTCAGAATACGCATCAGCAGATTGAAGATGCGGCCCGCCGTTTCCCGGAAGAAGGACTGGTGGATATCGATCAGCGAGCGATCGACCGCTCGCGATCCGATGGCGACCTCGGCATTGCGCTCGCGTACCGCGGCCCGCAACTTATCGAGTTCCTCAATGGGCGCCGAGAGGTCGGAATCCGTGAACAGCACCCAGTCCCCCTGCGCCTTCAACATTCCGTGGCGCACCGAGTAGCCCTTGCCGCGGTTGCCAGGGTTTTCAAGCAGATGGACGCACGGATTGCTTCGTGCGAATTCGGCGGCGACGCGGGCCGTGCCGTCGCGTGAGCCGTCGTTCACGACGAGCACCTCGTACGCACGTTCGTCACGCGATGCCAAGTACCCGATGACGGAGCGGAGCGTTGCAGGCAGCCGCTTTTCCTCGTTGTATGCGGGAATTACGATCGAGATGGAGGTCAACCACTTTCATTATAATTGGAGCAGCCGGCCGATCCATCAAGACCGCCCGCATTTATCAGGAGAACCGCTTACTTGGAACAGGACTTACTCAGCCAGCGGCTCCAGCGCATCCGCGATATCGAAGCGCTGGGGTTCCGCCCGTATGGCCGCCGTTTCGACTTTACCCACACGGTCCCCGCCATCAAGAGCGCGTACCAGGATCACTCCGCCGAGGAACTCGAGACGGCGCGTGTCGTTGTGCGGCTGTGCGGCCGCGTCCAGACCGTGCGGCGGATGGGGAAGGCCGGATTCGCCCACCTGCTCCAGAACGGCGAAAAGGTTCAGATCTACGTCCGCAAGGACTCGGTGGATGACCGGGATTACCAGCTCTACCAGTTGCTCGACATCGGCGACATCATAGGCGTGGAAGGCTACCTGTTCCGCACGCGGACGGGCGAGTTGAGCGTTCACGCCGAAAAACTCGACTTCCTTTCGAAAACGCTGCTGGTCCATCCCGAGAAGTGGCACGGCCTCGAAGATGTAGAGACGCGCTACCGGCAGCGCTATCTGGACCTGATCGCGAATCCGGACGTGCGCAAGGTCTTCATGACGCGCGCAGCGGTGGTGGCGTCCCTCCGGCGGCAACTCGAAGCCCGCGGCTTCATCGAGGTGGAGACGCCGATGATGCAGCCGCTGTACGGCGGAGCGACCGCGCGGCCCTTCGTGACGCACCACAATACGCTCGACATCGACCTCTACATGCGGATCGCGCCCGAGTTGTACCTGAAGCGCCTCATCGTGGGCGGGCTCGATCGCGTTTACGAGATTAACCGCAGCTTCCGGAACGAGGGCGTCTCGACGCGGCACAACCCTGAGTTCACCATGCTCGAGTTTTACCAGGCCTATACCGACTACAAGGGCCTGATGGACCTCTCCGAGGAGATGCTCCGAACCATTGCGATCGACGCCACGGGTTCGGATCAGGTGGAGTACCAGGGCGCCACGCTCGACTTCAGCCGGCTGCGCCGTTTCACGATGCGCGAGGCCGTCGTGGAGCACTGGGAGGGCGAGGACAAGCCGACTCTGGAAGACGTGAAGGACCCGGTGTGGCTGAGCCGCCACTCCACCAAGAGCACTCCTGGCGAGCGCCTGGTGGACATCTTCGAGCAGGTAGCCGAGCACAAACTCATCCAGCCGACGCTCATCTACGATTTCCCCGTCGAGACCTCGCCGCTTTCGAAGAACAAGCCGGACGAACCCGGTTTCGTCGAGCGCTTCGAGATCATGGCGGCCGGTATGGAGATCGCCAACGCATACACGGAGTTGAACGATCCACTCGAGCAGCGCCGGCGCTTCGACACCCAACTCGCCATGCGGGAGCGCGGCGACGAGGAAGCGCACCAGATGGACGAGGACTTCCTGCGGGCGCTCGCGTACGGCATGCCGCCGGCCGGCGGCGAAGGAATCGGCATTGACCGCGTCGTCATGCTGATGACCAATTCGACGTCGATCCGCGACGTCATCCTGTTCCCGCTCCTGCGTCCGGAAGGCCCGATCGGCCTGGCGGACCAGCTTCGAGCGGCAGATACCGAACCCGCCACCGCGCGGGCGGACTGAGGCCACCGTGGCCGGCCGCTTCGAATTATTCATCGCGCGCCGCTACCTGCGTGCCAAGCGCAAGCAGGCAGTCATTTCGGTCATTACGGTCATCTCGATCGTGGGTATCGCCGCCGGCGTGATGGCGCTCGTGATCGCCCTCGCCATCAATAACGGCTTCCGCCACACGCTGCAGACAAGCCTGCTCGGGGCCTACGCGCACGTCAACGTGATGGAAAAGGAGCAGGGCTACGGGATCGAGAATTGGCGCGAGTTGATCCAGAAGCTCGAGAGGCTGCCGCACGTAACAGGCGCATCGCCGACTCTTTATACCGAGGTATACATCAACACCCCGGGATCCCAGGAAGCCGCGATCATCAAGGGCATTCAGGCCGACGCGGAGCTGCAAACCAGCGACATGCTCCGCGAATTGAAGGGTGGTTCTCTCGACGAACTGAAGCAGGACACGCGCCCGCCGGGCATCGTCCTCGGAGAAAAACTGGCGCAAGGCCTCGGGGTGAAAATCGGCATGAGAGTGAACGTGCTGAGCGTCCAGGGCGCTGAACTGACACCCTACGGACCGCTGCTGCGCAATCAGCCTTTTCGCGTCGTGGGCGTTTTCTCTTCCGGCTTCTACGAGATTGATTCGGGCTGGGCGTACATCTCCCTGCCGGCGGCGCAGCGGCTGCTCAATGTTGAGGACGTGGTGAACAACATCGAGCTCAAGCTCGATGACATCTACAAGGCGCCTGAGATTGCGAAGGAGGTCGACAAGATCGTCGGCCCGAAGCTCGCGGCCGCGACGTGGATGGAACAGAACCGCCACATCCTGAACGCGCTCAACATGGAGCGCACGGTGACGTTCGTCACCATCGGCTTGATCGTGCTCGTCGCCGCGCTGAACATCCTGATCACACTCATCATGATGGTGATGGAGAAGTACCGCGACATCGCCGTGCTGATGTCGATGGGCGCCCGGCAGGCGCAGATCCGGCGCATCTTCCTATACCAGGGCTTGTTGATCGGAGTGCTGGGCACATCAATCGGCCTGTTCCTGGGCCACACGCTCAGCTTCCTGGCCGACCGAAACCGC
>DATMXS010000235.1:0-2837 GCA_035561355.1 Bryobacteraceae bacterium
AGACAATCGCGCCGTTCGGTTCACCCGGCCGGGGGTGGTTCGCGTGTTCTGCAACATACACCCGGCGATGAGCGCCGTCATCGTCGTGCTCCGGCACCCCTGGTTTGCGGTATCGAACAGAGCGGGCGCGTTCGCGATCCCCAATGTTGCTCCGGGCGAATATGAGTTGCGCGTTTTCCATGAGCGCGCTACTGACGCCTCGCTGAAGAGACTCGTGCGGCGCGTGACCGTCGGCCCCGGCGGGCTGGCCATTCCACCGCTCGAAATCTCCGAAACGGGTTGGGTGGAGGCGCCGCACAAGAATAAGTACGGGCGCGAGTACCCGCCCGACAGCGAGCAGGGGTATAGGAGATGACCGTCCGGCTGCCGCGGCTCTCGCTGCTTTGGAAGGTCCTGCTCTCGACCTCCGTCGCGATCACCGCGCTATTCGCAGCGACCGCATGGATCGTATTGGACCATGCGGCTCGTTCCATGTCGGAAAGCGCGGGCCAGGAAGTCGGGGCGAGCTTTCGCGCTTATCAATCGCTGTGGCGGGCGCGGGCTGACCGCCTCGCGTCCGTGAGCTCGATCCTGAGCGCGATGTCCGACGTGCGCGCGGCATTCGGAACGGCGGATGAGGCGACGATTCGCGACACGGCCGCCGAGATGTGGGCGCGCGTCTCGGACGAGAATGCGGTGTTTCTGGTGGCCGATCCGCGAGGACGCGTCATTGCGTCGCTCGGAGGCGAATCACGGCACGCATGGCCCGGGAGCCTGGACATCGTGCGCCAGGCCTCGTCGAAATTTCCCGACCAGGCGACCGGCTTCGTGCTCCGCGGTAGACGGCTCTACCACATGACTGTGACGCCGGTGTTCGTGCAGTCTACGGGCGGGCCGGCACTCTTGAACGCGCTCGTTGCGGGGTACGAAGTGAGCGACGCCGCGGCCGGGCGTCTGAAGGAGGACACGGGCGGAAGCGAGTTCGTCTTCACGGTGGGCGATGCGGTGGCCGCCTCGACGATTCCCGCCGCGGCAGCAGCAGATGCGGCCCGGCAATTGCGGAACGGAGGGAACCGGCGCATCCACGCGGGAGGCATCGAGTACGTCCCGCTCGTGACCGCGCTCAACGACGTTTCCGGCGCGCCGCTCGGCCGCCTGGCGATCCTTCGGTCATTCGAAGGTTCGCGCGTGCGCATTGCGGCGCTTCAACGCAATGTCGCGCTGCTATGGCTGGCCTCCATCATCGCTGGGCTCCTGCTGACCTACGTGCTGGCGCGGCGGATTATCGAGCCCGTGCAGATGCTCGACCGGGCTGCCGCCGAAGTAGCCAAGCAGAATTACGATTGCATGGTTGTAGTGAAGAGCGACGACGAACTGGGGCGGCTCGCCCGCACGTTCAACGCAATGTGCGCGTCACTGAGGCAGGCGCGCGAGGACCTGGTCCGCACGGAGCGCATCGCGACGATCGGGCGGCTCGCGACGTCCATCGTGCACGACCTGCGGAATCCGCTGGCAGCGATATACGGCGGATCTGAAATGCTGATGGAAGCCGAACTGCCGCGGGCGCATCAGCAAAGGCTGGCGCGCAATATGTACCGCGCCTCGCGAACGATCCAGCAGTTGCTCGATCACCTTCTGGACGTCTGCCGCGGCAAGCGGGAAGAGCGCACGGGATGGCCGCTGGAGCCGGTGGCGTCCTCCGCTGCAGCGTCGCTTGCCGCTGCCGCGGAGGCCCGCGGCGTGCAGGTGGTGATGGAGATTCCTCCGGATCTCGAGGCGCCCGTCGAGCGGAGCCGCATCGAGCGTGTCTTCCTGAACTTGATCGCGAATGCCGTGGAGGCGATGCCGGACGGGGGTACCGTCCGGGTTTCGGCGGGCGCGGAGGACGGTTCAGTGGTCGTGCGTGTGCGCGATACGGGACCGGGAGTGCCGCCTGAGATCCGCGGCAAGTTGTTCCAGCCGTTTGTGACGGCGGGAAAAAAGAACGGACTCGGGCTGGGGCTCGCGCTAGCCAGGCAGGCCGTACTCGATCACGGCGGCGACATGTGGGTGGAGAACTGCCCCAATGGCGGCGCCTGCTTCGCCTTCCGCCTGCCGCGGGGGTAGGACGCGGGACGCCCGCTCCGGGGCGCCCCGCGCATCGCCTACAGGACTTCTTCGCTCCAGTTCGCGAGCACTGTCTTGAGGCGCGTCATGAACTGGTCGGCGTAGGCGCCGTCGATCAAGCGGTGGTCGAACGTGAGGCCCGTCATCGAGATCGCGCGGACTGCGATCGCGTCGTCTTCTGTGACCACCGGGACCTTCTCGACCACACCGACGCCCAGGATTGCCACCTGCGGCTGGTTGATGATCGGGGTCCCGAAGAGACTGCCAAAACTGCCGAAGTTGGTGATGGAGAACGTCCCGCCGTGTACCTCGTCCGGCTTGAGTTGGCGGGAGCGGGCGCGCGCGGCGAGATCGACGATCGAGCGCTGAAGCCCCAGGACGTTCTTCTCGTCCGCGTTGCGAATCACGGGTACGATGAGGCCGTTCTCCAGCGCCACGGCGATCCCGATGTGGATCTCGTTGTGATAGATGATGTTCGAGCCTTCGATCGATGCGTTGCAGAGCGGGAAGGCCCGCAACGCCTCGCACGCCGCCCGCGCGATAAAGGGCAGGTAGGTGAGCGAGAAGCCATAGCGCTCCTTCACCATCGCCTTGTTGCGGTCGCGCGCCTTAGCCACTTTCGACATGTCCAGCTTGTGGACGGTGGTGACGTGCGCCGAAGTCTGCTTGGAGAGCACCATGTGTTCGGCGATCTTCTGGCGCATGGTGCCCATCGGTTCGACACGAACCTTGGCGCCTTCGGGGCGGGGAAG
>DATMXS010000236.1:0-3817 GCA_035561355.1 Bryobacteraceae bacterium
GCCCTGCACGATCGCGCAGGTCGTCTTGCCGGTCTCCTTGTCTACGCGGAACCGCCGCGCGTATCCGATGAGGCTCTCGATGACGGATGACGATGGCGTGATCGGGTACCACGTCACCACCGTCACGCCAGCGAACAGGCAGCCGAGCGCCGTCGCGGCGTTGCCGTCGATGATCACCTTGCCGGTGGTAGCATCCATTCGGCGCACGATGAATGGATCCGTCTTGGGCAGCGCACTCGCGGCAAATTCGCGGCCGGCCTGCACCGCGCCCCAATTGAGGTCGGCGGCCTTGGCCTTCTTCGCACCGAACTGCTTGTACAGCGCCTTGTGAATCTCCTCGAAATCGATGCCGAGCAGGTGCGCCACGACACCGTCGTAAATCATATTGCGGACGAGCTTGCGCAGACGCGCCTCGGGGCACACGGGACCGACGAGCTTATCGAAGGGTACGGGATAAAAGTGCAGGTCCGAGCGGAGTTCGTTTAGCTTGAGCGCCTCGTCGTAGACGACTGCAGCGCCGCCATCGAGCTTCAGCACATCCTCCCGTGCCGTTTCGGGGTTCATCGCGACCAGGATATCGATCTCCTTCTTGCGCCCGGTGTAGCCGCGCCGGCTGGCGCGGATCGTGAACCATGTCGGGAGGCCCGCGATGTTCGACGGGAACAAATTCTTGGCCGAAACCGGCACGCCCATCTGGAAGATGGCGCGCATGAGGACGGTATTCGCGGTCTGGCTGCCGGAGCCGTTGACGGTCGCGATCTGGATGCTGAAGTCGTTGACTATCGGCTCCCGCGCGCCGTCTGGACGTAGGCCGGCAGGGCTGGCGTCGGTTGTTGCCATAGCTGGAGAGTCCCCTCCTGATTGGATTCGATTATACGAAATCGCCAAAGGACTCGACATTTTGCGATTAGGAGACCTTAAATTGTCAGGCGCCGCCGAAACAGGCGCCAAACGACAAAGCCGGCGCGCAAGCTGTGCCGGCAAGCGATAGGATAGGGAGTTTATGACACTCTCCCGCAGGGACTTTGCGCGTACGGCCGGCCTCGCAACCGCCATGAGCTACGGCCGGATCCTCGGCGCCAACGATCGCGTCCGGATGGGGTATATCGGCGTCGGCAACCGCGGCGACCAGGTCCATGACGGCTTCCTGGAATACGGCGACCAGGAAACCGCCGCCATATGTGACCTCCGCGACGATTACATGGATCTCGCTGCCAAGAAGTCGCGCGGCACACCGAAGCGGTACAAGGAATATCGCAAGCTGCTCGAGGACAAGAATGTCGACGCAGTCGTAATCGCAACGCCCGACCACTGGCACGCCATCCAGATGATCGAGGCCTGCGAGGCCGGCAAAGACGTCTACGTCGAGAAGCCGCTCTCGCTTACGGTTTGGGAAGGCCGCAAGATGGTCGAGGCAGCCGAGCGGACCAAGCGCGTCGTCCAGGTCGGCATCAATCGCCGGTCGGCGCCGTTCATGATCGAAGCGGCGGAATTCGTCAGGTCCGGTGGAATCGGGCAGGTGACGGTCGTGAAGGGTTACCACGTCATCAACGAGTGGCCGCTCGGAATCGGCAACCAGCCGGACACGCCGCCTCCGAGCGAGGAGGAGTGGGAAAAATGGCTCGGTCCGGCTCCCAAAGTCCCTTACAACAAGAGCCGCACGTTTTACCGGTTCCGCTGGTTCTATGACTACTCCGGCGGGCAGGTGACGAATTTCGGCGTCCACTACGTCGATATGCTGCGTTGGTGCCTCGGCCAGGACGCGCCGCACGCGGTGACGGCAATGGGCGGTAAGTACGCAATCAAGGATAACCGTGAGATTCCCGACACACTTGAAGTGCTCTGGGAGTATCCCGGCCCGACCCTGATGGTGTTCTCGCAATACAACGCGAACGGCGCGGGCGGCAACGAGCAGAGCGCCGATATGGAACTGCGCGGCACCAAGGGCACCATGTACATCCATGGCGACCGATGGGAAGTCGTTCCGGAGCGCACTGCCGAAGTGGAAGTGCCCGCGCGCACGCCGGTGGATCGCGCTCATGAGCGTGCATGGGGTCAGTCGCGGAAGCTGGCGATGCAGCCGAATCCCGGGGGCAAGGGCAACTCCAGCCCGCGCTACCACGCCCGCAACTTCCTGGATTGCGTCAAGAGCCGCGCAAAGTGCAACTGCGACATCGTCACCGGCCACCTTTCGACGTCGGCGACCCTGATCGGCAACATCGCTTTCAAAACGAAGAGCCATCTGGAGTGGAACGCGAAGACTGAGCGCTTCACCAACAACGAGGCGGCAAATCGGTATCTGTCGTACAAATACCGTGCGCCGTATAAGCTGTAGGCTTCTACCACTTCGTTTCGCTTCGGGCGGCCCCCTTTATGGGGTGCGCCGCCCTGCTGCGGAAGGTTCCCAACCGACGATACTATTCGACGAGAGTTTCGGGGCCGCTGCCCCCTCAGGTCCTCAGGCGGCAGTTCGGGGGCGAGGAGCGGTGGCGCATCCTTTCCGCAACAGCGCTTGTATTTTTGGCCGGACCCGCAGGGGCAGGGGGAGTTGCGGGCTGGCCCGCCGAGGCTCGCGACTCGTGGCTTGTGGCTTGTAGCATGTTGCTCGTGGAGGGAGACCGACGGTTTGCAGGATTGTGCGCTTCCGCTCCCTGACGGTCGCGGCACGGTTGGGTTCGTGTCCGCCGCAGGCGCATCAGGTTCGTATTGCACGTCTTCGCTGCCGCTCCGTAACCGTCGCGGCTCTGTAACGTTCTCATGTTTGCGGAGAGCTTCGGTGATGCGGACGATGTGGTAATCGGCTTCGAGTTCGGCCATGCCGTCTACCGCTTCCTGCTGGCCCGGGGTTTCGAGGCGGACGGGGAGGTTCCAGCCGCGCTTCGGAAATTGCGGGCGCTCGAGGACCGCGAAAGCCGCCTTCAGGCGGACGGCGGGCGGAATTTGCGGGTTCGAGACTAAGTCCTGAAGCGTGCGGATTGCGGAATGAGCGAGATCGAGCAGGTCGTCGGCAAGCGATTCCTTGAAGTCCGTGCGCGCCTGTTCGACGACGGCGCGGAACTCTTTGGATGTGCGCAGCCAGTGATGAATGGTGGTGCGGTGGATGCCCGCCTCGCGGGCGGCGGCGGTTACCGACATGCCTTTGGCGAGGGAGGCGGCGACGCGGAGTCGGAGGCTCGCTTCGCTCGCGCTCGCAGCTTGTGGCCCGTGGCTTGTAGCGGGCTCGGCGCAGGTTGCCGGGAGTGATGAAAAGTGATGAAGCGCAGTCGCTGACACTGGTTTGGATCTCCCGATTCGAGGGTAACGGGCGGTGTCAAGCGTTTCGGGCCTCACGAAAGAGGCTGGTTGTTTGGAATCAAGCGAATAAAGATTCGTGAGGGGTGTGATCGCTTGGCCGTCGGTGCTTACAGGTTGATCGTACGGAACGGCTCGTTACGCGATCATAGCCAATGGCGAGGCAGATTACGTCCCGTACGTCCCCATGTTGTCCCCAGAATGGTGCCGACCGCCCACGCTATAGTTGCTCGCGTGCTCGGGGCTCTGATGAGCGCCTGTGGTTCTTGTCACCGGCCGCTCGCGCAGACGCTCACCGCTATAGTCGTCCCTACCTCGACCGGCTCGCCGTTCAGCAGCGTCGGCTGGAACTTCCACTGGCGGACCGCATCCTTTGCTGCCGCAACGAGCGATGCTTTGCCGCTGATTTCCGTCATCTGAGTGACGCAGCCGCTGGTATCTACTGTGATGCCGAGCCGCACGATCTCCTGAACCCCGCCGTCGTCCGCTGGGCATTCCGGATCGACTCTCTTGACCAGCTTGGCTT
>DATMXS010000237.1:0-5017 GCA_035561355.1 Bryobacteraceae bacterium
CGGCGCAAACTTCACGCGTGTGATCGGCGAGGCTGTCGAGATCCACGGCGAGTTGGCGTATCGGAACGGCGCCTCCGTTCTCGCGGGAGGCAAGTACAGTTTCCGCTCCGGCCTCAGCGTTATCGCGGAATTCTATACGCCGAAAGCCGCCACGGAACGCGGCTGTTACGGCTTCGTCCACATCGGCAAGAGCCGCTTGCGCGAGTTGCCCGGTTGGAAGGAATGGGACCTCGGCTTCTCTCTGGTGTCCAATCTCCGCGACCGCAGCCGCATTGCGGTGTTTGATGCGACGCGGCGGATGGGCCAACGCTACTCCGTCTACGGCCGGGTGCAAGCTCCGGCGGGGACGAAGTGGCGAAGTGAGTATGGTATGATCCCGTACGCCGCGCTGGTGTCAGCGGGTTTCCGGGTGCAAATCTGACGGGCGCGAATCGACGATGCACTCCAAGGCCGAACAATTCCAGATCACGCCGGCTTACCTGTTGCGCCTCGTGCTGGTGAATACCGGGGCGGCGCTCGCCGCTGCCGTGGTGATGGCATGGGTCGGCAGGCAGCTTCAGCCGCGGCAGATGTTCCTGACGTTCGTGATGGCGCTGGTGTACTCGTTTTCGATCGGTATTCCCGCCGGGCTCCTGCTTCCTCTTGTGGCCCACTACTTCCAATCCCGGGGTATTCAATGGAAGCTGGCCGCAATCGGAGCCGTCATCCTCCTGCTCACAGCCGCCGGCTGCCTGATCGCCGGCGTAGTGCTGGTTTGGGTCGGCCTCGACGACCGCCGCATGCTGTGGGCGCACTACTGGGACTCGCTGCGTCTCGGCTCGCTGATGGCCCTCACGGTCAGCTGTGTCGTGTTCGCGTACGAAGACCTGCGAGGCAGGCTGCATGAGGCCACGCTGGAACTCCGTACCCGTCAACTCAAAGAGGAACGCGCCGACAAGCTCATCGCCGAGGCGCGGTTGTCCTCGCTCGAATCGCGCATCCACCCGCATTTTCTATTCAACACGCTCAACTCCATAGCCTCACTCGTTCAGGAGGACCCGGCGCGTGCGGAGGAGATCATCGGCCGCCTCGCCGCGCTGCTGCGCTTTTCGCTGGACTCGACGCGCCACAGCACGGTTCCGCTCGCCCAGGAAATCAAGATCGTTCGCGACTACCTCGAGATCGAGAAGGCGCGTTTCGGTGATCGCCTGCGTTACGTAATCGAACTGCCCCCGGAACTCGAGAGCGCGCAGATCCCGCCGCTCGCGGTTCAGACACTGGTCGAGAACAGCGTGAAGCACGCGATCGCTCCGCGGCGGGAGGGCGGTGAAATCGTGGTTCGCGCCTCCGCATCGGCTGAGGGCGTCGAGGTTGCCGTCGCCGACACCGGCCCGGGGTTCCGCATGGAGCAGGCGCCGGCCGGCCACGGGATCGACAATCTTGCAGGCAGGCTGAACTTCCTGTTCGGCGAGGCCGCCCGGCTCGAATCGATTGCAGCGGGCGGCCTCCAGGCGGCCCGCATCGTTCTGCCGCGATGAACTTCCGAGCCTACATCGTCGATGACGAGCCGCTCGCGGTACGGCGCCTGGAGCGCCTTCTCGCCGCGACCGGCCGGTTCGAAATCGCAGGGAGCACGAGCGACCCGGATGCCGCCGTGGAGTTCTTATCCCGCGAGCGCGTAGACGTGCTCTTCCTGGACATCCAGATGCCCGGGCGCAACGGTTTCGAGCTTCTGGCGGCGCTGCCCGAGCAGCCGGCGGTCATCTTCACGACAGCATACGACCAGTACGCTCTCAGGGCGTTCGAAGTGAACTCGATCGATTACCTGCTGAAACCGATCGAGCCCTATCGCCTGGATCGCGCCATCGCCAAGCTCGACCGCCTTCGCGGCAGCCGTCCGGAGTGGCTGGAACGGCCCGATGTGCGCGCCGTCCTGGCCGAACTTGCCGCTTCGCTCCGTACTTCAGACCAGCGCCCGCCCGATCGCATCGCGTCGCGAATCGGAGACAGGGTGCAGTTTATAGAGCTGGACCGCGTCACTCACTTCGTTGCGCAGGACAAGTTGACGTATGCGATCGCCGGCGCCAGGAAGTACTCCGTAGAGTCGAGCATAGTGGAACTCGAGAGCAAGCTCGATTCGCGGCGCTTCGTCCGGATACACCGTTCCACGCTGGTCAATGTCGAGTGGGTTGCAGAGGTAGACGCCCGTGTCGCAGGTCGCGTAACGGTGCGCCTCAAGGACGAGGCGCACACCGCACTTGCCGTCGCCCGCGACCGCGTACGTTTCCTTCGCGAGCGCCTCGGGTTCTGACGTTACCGGCGCTCGCAGGCTGCGACGACCTCTCTAACGGGGCCGCGGCAACCCCCAGCGTGACTGCAGCCGAGGAGTCCAGAAACTCGCGTCGAGTAAAGCCTGGGTTCCGCTTCATTAGAAGTCCCTTCGATTGAGTAGTGGACCGTGATGCCACAGGACCCCCCGGTCCACTGCGGCAAGCTATGCCGGGTCGCGGTACATGCTTGAATAGAGGGTCGTGCCGAAAACCTTTTCCCTTGCCCTTGTCCTGCTGCTCGCGGCCACCGCCGGCGCCGCTGTGCGCCCGCATCCCCGGATTGAAATCAATCCGGCAACCCTGAAGACCATGCGCGGCCTTCGCGACAGCAATAACCCCATCTGGACCCGGTACTACGACCAGGTCAAGCGGAACACCGCCCGGGCAGGGGATGCCAATGCAGTGGTTACCTGCTCATTAGCGTATCTGGTGGATGGCTCGCGCGAGCACTTCCAGTGCGCCTGGGACCTGGTGCGGGCCAAGCTGTACAAGAACGGCCGCGACGGGGCCGAGGGCATCGTAACACTGCTTGCCATGTACAACAATGACACCCATTCGGCGGCTTATATCGGCGGCTCTTATATGGCGGGCATCGCGCGATTCTACGACTGGTGTTTCCCGGAGTTGACGCCCGGCCAGCGCAAAGACCTGGTCGAGTGGATGAAGGATGCGGCCGAATACTCGCACGTCCGCAATGGCTCGGCTGGCGACTACATGCGCAACGACGGCGCCGTCGTGACCCACGGAGTCGCCGCCGTCGCGGTTGCGATCGCCGGCGACCATCCGGATGCGGAGCGCATTATGACGTACTTCCGCGAGCGCTGGCGGCAAACACTGCTGGGCCTCGACATCGTCGGCAAAGGCGGAGCCACTGGAGAGGGCAACGGCTACGGAGCGTCGCCCACAGGCGTCAATTGGGTGCTCACCGCGAATGTCGCCTACACCGCGGCCGGGGAGGACCTTTTTGCCTCGCACGCGTGGTTCCGGCAGCGCCTCATGTACGACGCCTTCGCCGCTTACCCCAGCACGTTCGGCGGACCCGGTTCGGTCGAGCCCGTCTCGGCCCATCCGGTCGTCGAGCAGTCCCACGTGGGCGGCGATGACGTTCGCGGCATGACCTCTCAAAAGCGAAGTCTCCGCCGCATCGGGCTGATTCTCACTCGCCGTTTCCCGAACACGGAAGAGGCCGGCGCCTGGAATTGGGTATACCGCCAGCCCGCGGTGGACCATGCGGTCACGAACAACGAAGCCATCTGGGAGGTGCTGTACTACTCGCCCCCGCCCCGGCTCGTAAAACCAAAGCGCCTTTCCTTCTTCGACCCCAGCATGGGCTTCGTCTACATACGGTCCGACTGGGATTCGCCCGACGCCACCTGGGTGGGCTTTTGGGCCGGTCCCCACATCGACACGCACCAGCACCTGGACCAGGGCGCCTTCACAGTGTTCAAGCGGCGCGACCTGGCCGTGAAGACAGGCCACTACGACAGCGACGTTTTCTTTCCGCACCATATCTCGTGGTACACGCGCACGGTGAGTTCCAACGGCATTCTCATCGGCGATCCGAAGGAGATTTTCCGCAACTTCATCGCAGGCATGGGCTGTGACGAAAACGGTAAGTGGATGAACCCGCCCAAGGGAGAGGCCACATGGCCCGCGTGCATCGCAAACGACGGCGGGCAGCGCACCATGAGCCCACTGGGGCTTGCGGTGCCCAACGCGGCCGCTTTCGAGAAGAACCGCCACATCGTGGACGTCGCCAAGGTCGTGTCCTTCGCCGACGACGGCACTTCGGTTAAGGTCGCCGCTGATCTTACCAATGCTTATAACAATCCGCGCTACACCACCCCCGGGAATTCGCCCAAGGTGGCGCGCGTCTGGCGCCGGCTTGTCTATCTGCGCCCGCTCGATCTGCTGCTGGTTGCCGATACGGTGGAATCCACCGATCCCGCCTTCGAGAAGAAAGTGCTGCTGCACGCCACCGATCGCATTGAGGTCGGCGGGAAAGTCGAACGCATCGATGAAGGCGAATCGGTACACACGGACGTGGACCGGGCCACTATCGTGGTGGACGATACACAGCCCTCCGACAAGCGCCAAAAGACGTTCGACTTGCGCACCGGCTACGCGGCGCTGCAAGTGAAGACGCTGTTCCCCACGGCCTTCCGTTATCGCAGGATCGGAGGCCGGGAGCCCGCTGATGCCCCGCACGCCGCGCTTTACGGCCCCGAGCAGAACGCCAACCACTACCACCGCCACATCAAGGATTTCTGGATTCGTGACTTCAGTGAAGGGATCATTCCTAATCACCGGTCGTTCAACTGGGCTCCGGAGCGCCCGCTGGAAGTTCGGACTCCCGAACAGGCGACCACCTTCGTCGGAGGATACGGACGTTGGCGGCTCGAGGTGGAACCGTCCCAGCCGGCTCGCACGGACTATTTCCTGAACGTGATGCGGCCGTCTCTCAAGCCGGGCTCAGCCATGCCGGCGATCGAGCGGATCGAGACGGCGGACCAGTTCGGAGCCCTCATCCGTGATGGCGCCCGCACCTGGCGGGTAGTCTTCGGCAAGGATGCGCTGGACGCGCCGGTCGTGGAGCGGCATTGACTCGCCGCTACCGCGCGCCGCGGGCGGCAACAGGGATTCTGTGTCCGCACGTGTCCGCGTTCAGCGGATCGCGGCGACTCAGGCCCGCGGCGCCTTCCATGAGG
>DATMXS010000238.1:0-15170 GCA_035561355.1 Bryobacteraceae bacterium
ATCTGATATATGGCGCTCTTGCCGGACCCGGTTGGCATCACTGCCAGGGTGTCGCGCCCGTCGAGAACGGAGGCGATTGCGGCATCCTGCCCCGGCCGAAGATCCTTGTATCCAAACTTCTCGCGCGCAATGCGGCGCGCGTGTTCGCGCTCCTCCCTCGTTGCCATCCCCCGGAAGCCCCCTTACGTTCATGGTAAGCTCCCGCTGCGCCTTCGGAGGCTACATACCTGAAGCGAACCCGTGGTTATAGCGGCCCTCGAGTGGGCCTGCGAGGCTCATCGTGACGAAGCCGGCCGGCCACGCCGCGGGCTTCCGGACGTAATAGACCAGCTTTCGCGGGGCAAGCATGGAGGCGGCCTGCGGCAAATCCGTGTACCGCAGAATGTTCAGGAATACCGGGCCCTGCGCGTGCGTTTCGGGCGGGTCCATCAAGATGACCTGGTGGAGTCTCTCGTCGAGCAGCGCCGCATACAACCCGAGCGCGCCCGCGACGCCCTTCCCCATCACCGTGATGCGCCCGGCATCGACATTGGGCTGCGTGCGCAACGCCTCGGCCGCCGCCAGAACATCCCGTAACCGCATGGAGTCGACAGTCTCTCCGACGTGCATCGCATTGCGGAGCATCGCTTTCCAGGTGGTATGGCTCCAGACGCCGGTACCGCGCGGAAACACAGCGAGGACGACCGCGGAGTTCTTCATTGCAACCTCGCGGATGAGTTCCTGTATGGAGCGGGCATCATCCCCGTCCGAAGCGATGTAGACGAGCCCCGGAAGCGGCTTCTCCGCTTTTGAAACGCGCCGCACGAGAGCACGGATGGGAACGCCGTCCGGACCGGTAATGCTCAATTCCGGAAGGCCATCAGCAGTGCCGCTCTGGGTCACCGTGACGCCGGCTTTCACTACGCCGTTGAAGACATTCTTCCGAAGAGTCTCGAGCAGGGCGGGGCGGGCGATCTCCGGCCGCGGCACGAAAAACTCCGGCAGCAGGTAGTTACGGGCGTCCGCAGGCGCATTGTCCCCGTAGACGGCGAGTTCCGTTGCCGGCGCATTCGTGTAGCTCATGTCGAGCGTGCGGTCCGGATTGTGGCTGAGGAACCGGTCAAAGAAACGGATGGACTCTTCCCGGAGGAAGTCGGAATCGGAGTGGGCCGTGGGGACTTCGAGCAGGCGGAAGTTCTCCGGCTTTCCGTAGGACTTGTAGAGCCCGCCTACCTTATCCTCGAACTCCTTATAACCGGCCACCGGGAACAGATTGTCCTTGCTGCCCTGTCCGTACAGCAGCGGACGCGGCGCAATCAGCGCGCCCTGATGAATCATGTCCTGCCGCCAGTGATTGATGACGAACATGCAATCGCAGTGCAGCCGTTGGGTATTTTCGGCGACGTTCGCAGCGTAGGTACTGATGCCCATTACCGGCATCACGGCTTTCACGCGCGGATCGACGGCTGCAGTGAACCAGGACATCGCGGCTCCGCCGGAGCGGCCGGTCATGCCGATACGGTCGCCATCCACTTCCGGCCGCGACTCGAGATAATCGATCGCGCGCATCGCGTTCCAGACCTCGATCCCAGCGGGCGTGTAGCCGCGCGAGTACCAGTCGTACATGTTCTGCGCTGAGATGCCGTGGTGCGCTCCCCACACCTCTGCAATCTGAATGGGGTCGAGGATAATCGCGACGTAACCGTTCTTGGCGAGTGAAATGCCGTGCCTCTGGTACTGCACCTTCGCGCCCTGCGGCAAATACGAATGCCCGCAGACATAGACGATAGCCGGCACGCGGCCCTTCCGTTGCTTCGGGACGTAGAGATTTGCGGTTACGTACACCTTCGGGAGACTCTCGAACGCAAGCTTCTCGACGGTGTAGCTGCCTTTGTCGAGCGTGCCGGTGATCCGGACGTTCAACGGCGTGCGCGCGGGCCAGGGGAGCAGGCCCAACATATCGCGCATCTCCTCGAGCCGGCGCGAACGCAATCTTTCCCAGTTCTGGACGCTCACCACCTCCCCGGCGGCGCGATCGGTGATCGAGCGGGCAGCGCGGGTGAGGTACTCCTGCGTAGGGTCGGCAGCCGGCAGCAGCACGGCAGCCCAAAAGACGACCAAGGCGATTCTAAAGCGCACGCCCCATCATATTCCGGCGACATACAAAAAGAGGGCGATTGCTCCGACTCCCAGCTCCTCGCTCCCTGGCTCCTCGCTCCTGCCTCATAATGGTTCTCAGATGTTTCGGGCAATCCGGGAACAAGTCGATACCATATTCCGAGAAGATCCGGCCGCGAAGAGCGTACTCGAGATTTTCCTGTGTTACCCCGGTTTCCACGCGATTCTCCTGCACCGGGTCTCGCATAAGCTGTACAACGCCGGCCTGACGACGGTCGCACGCTGGTTCTCTCAGGTTGCGCGCTTCCTCACCGGCATTGAGATTCATCCCGGCGCGAAGATCGGGCGGCGGTTCTTTATCGATCACGGCATGGGCGTCGTAATCGGCGAGACGGCAGAGATCGGCGACGATGTTCTTCTATACCAGGGGGTAACGCTGGGCGGCACGGGCAAGGAGCGCGGGAAGCGGCATCCTACGCTCGGTAACCACGTCGTAGTGGGCACGGGCGCGAAGGTGCTCGGCAACATCCGAATCGGCGATCACGTGAAAGTTGGGGCCGGTTCCGTCGTGATCCGGTCGGTGCCGGACCACTCCACTGTCGTGGGCATCCCGGGCCACATCGTTCGCGTGGGCGGAGTGGAACTGGAATCGGACATCCTCGATCACGGCGCACTGCCCGATCCGGAAGCCAGGGCCATCGAGGAGCTAACCAGGCGACTTGAACAACTCGAGAGATTGGTAAAGACCCTGGCGGAACAGCCCGAAAAACGCCAGCACACCAGATAGTCAATCCTCAGCGAAGAGCGGCGGCTGCTCGACGGATGGAAGTTCCGGACGGGGAAACCGTCGCTCCGCCCGCCGTCGCGCCCGATCCGCCTGGCGCAGTTCGAAGCCGGCCAGCCTCGACCTTACGAACTCCTTGATATCGGCGGAATTGGGTCGCCGGCGGACCCCGGGAAGTTTCAACTGTTTGGCCACGTAATCATGCGCGCGTACGCGCTCGTTCGAGTGTATAACAAGGCCAAGTCCCAGGTCTGGGTCAGACGAACCGGTACTTCCACGCGTTCGCCGCGATGCCGTTCAACTCGTCATCCGTGAACCCGAAGCGGGTGCGGGCCAGGTCGTATTCGTGTTCCAGGTCGGTGTGGAACATAGCCGGATCGTCGGTGCCGAGTACGATGGGCACTCCCGCATCGTAAAGCCGACGCACGGGATGCTCCTCCAGGCGCGCCACAGCACCCGTCGCGAGATTGCTCGAAATGCAGATTTCGAGCGGGATGGCGCGGTCACGCAGTTCGGCGACAAGCTCCGGATCGTCGATCGAGCGGATGCCGTGGCCGATGCGCTCAGCCCCCAGGCATATGGCCCCGCGGACCGATTCGGGACCGGCGGTTTCGCCCGCGTGTACGGTGAGCCGCATGCCGTGATCGCGCGCGTACCGGAACACGTCCCCAAACCACTCCACCGGCCCAAGTTGCTCGTTGCCCCCGATCCCGAACGCGACCACGCCGCGATCTACATACTTGGCCGCTGTCTCCACCGTGCGCTGCGCCGGTTCCACGCCCCATTGGCGCACGGAATCCCACACCCAGCGCGCGGTCACGCGCGACCGGAGGCACTCGTCCCAGATCGCCTCGTAGGTCGCACAAAGGTCCTGCTTGCGCCACGGAATCACGGCCGCGGAAAGCGTGATCTCGGCATACATAATGTTCTCCCGTTCCAGCCTTTCGAGCAGGCGGCGGGCTGCCTGAGCGTAATCTTCCGGACGGTTCAGGTGCTGAATCGCCCACAGATAGCTTTCGATGAATTGCGGGAAGTCGCGGTAGCGGTATCGGGCGGCGATCTCTTCGTCCGTTAGCGCGGGATCGAACTCTTTGAGCGTCGCAGGCTCGAGCGAGCCCTCCAGGTGAAGATGTAATTCGGCTTTTTGCGATAAGTGCTGATGTGGAGGCGCCATCGTTGCCATAATAAGGCTAGTTCCGCACCGTAAGCGCCAGCCGCGGGTGCGACTGCACAACGATGACGCGCGAAGAGATCGAAGCGATCGTAGGCGGTTTCCACGGAGATCCATTCCGTATTCTTGGCCCGCATTACGTAGACCGGAAGAAGCAGTGCTGGGAAGTGCGGGCGTTCCTGCCGCAGGCGGCCGAGGTTTCGGTCGCGGCGGACGGCAAATCATACCCGATGAAACGGGAGCACCCGACGGGTTTCTTCGTCGCCTCCATCGACGGCGAACCCCGTCCGTACCGGCTGCAGGCGAAGACCCACGACGGCCACGAATTCGAGACGGAGGACCCGTACCGTTTTCCTCCCCTGCTCACGGATTACGAGCTGTACCTCTACAGCGAGGGCACGAACTACGAGAGTTACCGTTCGATGGGCTCTCATGCGGTGACGGTGGAGGGAGTCGAGGGCGTCCGGTTCACTGTGTGGGCGCCGAACGCGCTCGTCGTGACCGTCGTCGGGGATTTCAACGATTGGGACACGCGCCGCCACCCGATGCGCCAGCGTCAAACCGGCGTTTGGGAAATCTTCATTCCCGGCCTGAAAAACGGAACAAAGTACAAGTACTTCGTGAAGTCCCGGTTTGCCGGGTACCAGCAGATGAAGTCGGATCCCTACGCCTTTTACTGCGAGGTGCCGCCGCAATCCGCTTCGATCGTGTGGGACATCGATCGTTACCAATGGAACGATCAGGAATGGATGGAGCGGCGCGCCAATACGCCGCTGCTGGAACGGCCCTTTTCGGTATACGAGGTACACCTGGAGAGCTGGTTCCGCGGCCCGCATAATAAGCCGCTGACGTATCGCGAGATGGCGGTCTCGCTCGTCGAATACGTCAAGCGGATGGGCTATACGCACATCGAGCTTCTGCCGGTTCACGAGCACCCTTTCTCCGGCTCCTGGGGTTACCAGGTCATCGGCTATTACGCGCCCACGTCGCGTTTCGGCTCCCCGGAGGACTTCATGTTTCTGGTGGACCAATGCCACCAGAACGGCGTCGGCGTCATTATCGACTGGGTACCCGGCCATTTTCCGAAGGACGCGCACGGACTCGCGTTTTTTGACGGCACAGCGCTCTATGAGCATTCCGACCCCCGCAAAGGCGAGCATCGCGAGTGGGGCACGATGATCTTCAACTACGGCCGGAACGAGGTTCGCGGGTTCCTGATCTCCAATGCCCTCTTCTGGCTGAGGAAGTATCACATCGACGGCTTGCGCGTGGATGCCGTCGCATCGATGCTCTATCTCGACTACTCGCGGAAGCCGGGCGAGTGGGAACCGAACGTCTTCGGCGGCAACGAGAACCTCGAGGCCATAGACTTCCTCCGGCGGTTCAACGAGCTGGCCCACAAAGAGGCCGGCGCGGTAACCATCGCCGAGGAATCGACGGCATTCCCGGGCGTCTCGAAGCCGGTGTACCTGGGCGGCCTCGGCTTCACCATGAAGTGGAACATGGGCTGGATGCACGACATGCTGGCTTACTTCTCCGAAGAGCCCATCCACCGCAAGTTCCACCACAACAAAGTGACGTTCAGCATGATGTACGCCTTCACCGAGAACTTCATCCTGCCCATTTCGCATGACGAAGTGGTCCATGGGAAGGGCTCGGTGATCAAGAAGATGCCAGGCGACGAATGGCAGCGGTTCGCGAACGCCCGGACGTTTCTGGCGTACATGTGGGGGCATCCCGGCAAGAAGCTGCTGTTCATGGGCAGCGAGATCGGGCAGTACGAGGAGTGGGACTACCACTCCGGCGTGAAGTGGGAGCTCATTCAGTTCGATTACCACCGCAAGCTCCAGATACTCGCGAAGGAGCTCAACCGGCTGTATGCTTCCGAGCCGGCGCTGTGGGAGGTGGATTTCCACTGGAGCGGGTTCGAGTGGATCGATTTCAACGACGTCGACAACTCGATCATCGCGTTCCTGCGGCGCGGGAAGGACCCGCACGACTTCCTGGCATTCTTCTGCAATTTCACGCCGGTCCCGCGCCAGGCATATCGCTTCGGCGTGCCGGAAGCGGGCTATTACCGAGAAATCTTCAACACCGACGCCGAGATGTTCGGCGGAAGCAACGTTGGCAATTTCCCGGGCGTCATGGCCGAACCGATCGCGTCCCACGGCCGCGATCAATCCATTTCCATCACCCTGCCGCCGCTGGCAGTAGTGGTATTTAAGAAGTAGAAGGTAGAAAGCAGAATGCAGAAGGCAGGAGAACCGCCTCGACGCTTAACGGGCTAAATACGTTTTGACATTTTTGAAGTGCCAGGACGCGGCGGAACGCGGTTCACGGCGAGAATAATCGTCCGCGCTTCTGCTTTCTGCCTTCTGCATTCTATCTTCCGCATTCTGCCTTCTTTCCCAAATGCACGACGTCATCGTCATCGGCGGGGGGCACAACGGGCTGATCACGGCCGCTTATCTCGCGCGCGCCGGGCGGAAGGTGTTGGTGCTCGAAAGCCGCGAGTTGCTGGGCGGCTGCGCGGTCACGGAGGATATCTGGCCGGGCTACCGTGTCTCCACCGGCGCGTATCTCGTCAGCCTCATGCAGCCCCGCATCGTCGCGGAACTGGAACTGGAGCGCCACGGGTACGCGGTGGACGCGAAAGATCCAGCCTTCTTCTCGGTGTTTCCGGACGGCCGCCACCTCTTCATGTGGCAGGATCGCGCGCGCACGCTCGGTGAGATCCGGAAATTCTCCGCGCGGGACGCTTCGCGGTATGCGGATTATGAGGACCAGGTCGAGCGGCTCTCGCGAGTAGTGGAGCAGCTTCTGCTGACCGTGCCGCCACAGTTCCCGCCGCGCGGTGCCCTGGACCTGCTGGATTACTTCCGTGTCGCTGCGAAGCTCTACGGTTTGAGCGCGGCGGATACTGTCGCCCTGGTCCGGATCTTCACGCAGAGCGCTGCGGACTTCCTCGATGCATGGTTCGAGTCTCCGGAAGTGAAGGTGACCCTCGCTACGGACGGCGTAATCGGCGCCAACGGCGGGCCGCGCTCGCCCGGAACCGCCTACATTTTGCTGCACCACTGTATGGGCGGCGTAGCGGGACACCGCGGCCTGTGGGGATTCGTACGGGGCGGAATGGGCGCCGTGGCGGATTCGATTGCGGCATCGGCGCGCGCTGCGGGCGCGGAGATCCGGACGAATGCGCGAGTCGAGCGTATGCTCGTGCGGCACGGGCGCGTGAAGGGGGTCGTGCTTGCGGGCGGCGAGGAGATCCCGGCCCGCGCCGTCGCGTCAAACCTGGATCCGCGCCGCACGTTCCTGCAACTGCTGGACCCGCAGGATCTCGAGTGGGACTTCCTGGATGCCATCCGGCACTACCGGAGCGAGGGCACGTCGGCGAAGATCAATTTCGCCTTGAAGGCCCTGCCGGACTTCACGGCCGTTCCGGGCGCACCCGGCCCACAGCACCGCGCAACGATGCACATCTGCCCATCGATCGAGTACGTCGAGCGGGCCTGGGACGACGCCAAGTACGGGCGCCCGTCCGACCGCCCGCTGATCGAGTTGACGGTCCCGACGATGTACGACCCGTCGCTCGCGCCGCCCGGCCGCCACATCATGGGCGCATTCCTGCAATATGCCCCATACACGCTACGCGAGGGCACCTGGGACGAGATGCGCGAACCGTTCGGCGAACGTGTGGTAGACCTTATCGCCGAGTACGCCCCCAACATCCGCGAGTGCATCGAACACATGCAGGTGCTGACGCCGCTGGACCTGGAGCGCCGCTTCGGCATCACGGGCGGCAACATCTTCCACGGCGAAATGAGCCTGGATCAGATGTTCGTAATGCGGCCGGTGGCAGGCTGGGCGAGGTACCGCACCCCCATCAAAGGCCTGTGGCTGTGCGGTTCCGGCGCGCACCCCGGCGGCGGCGTAATGGGCGCGCCGGGCTTCAACTGCGCGCGGGAGATGCTGAAGGCGGGCGCGTAGATCCGAACGCCGGTTGACCCCGGCCTCCGGTTGTGATCGACTGGCCACATGCTGCAGATCCGGCGCCGTGCGCTCTTGAAGCATTTCGGACTCGCGCCTCTCCTCGCCCACATGCCGGCCTCTGCGGCCGGCGCCGAGCCCGTGCCGAAGCAGAAGTTGGTCCTGATCGGCGCCGGGAGCGCGATGTTCACGCAGGGCATCATCATCGACTGGCTCCGGAGCCGTCCGTCCGGAGATTGGGAGATCGCGCTCGTTGACATCAACCCTGTCATCCTCGAGGCGACGGATAAACTCGTCCGCAGGTACATGCAGAATGCCGAGCGCCCTGCGAAGATCACCTCCTCCGTCGAGCGCAAGGACGTTCTTGCCGGAGCGACGGCGGTAATCTGCACCATCGGCGTCGGCAGCCGCAGGGCATGGGAGCAGGACGTCTTCGTTCCGCGCAAGTTCGGCATCTTCCAGCCGGTCGGCGATTCGGTAATGCCGGGCGGCGTGTCGCGGGCAATGCGAATGATCCCGCCGATGCTCGCCATCGCCCGCGACGTCGAGAAGATGTGCCCCGGCGCTACGTTCATCAACTACTCGAATCCGATGACCGCGATCGTCCGCGCGCTCCGGAAGCACACCAGCGTGCCGGCGGTCGGGCTGTGCATGGGAACCGAGGAGACCCTCCGTGAACTGGCAGTCTTCGCGGGAGTGAAACCCGAATCGGTGACGGCGAACTGGGCCGGATTGAACCACCTCACCTGGATTCTCGACATGCGCTCCGAAGGGAAGGACCTGTGGCCGGCGATTCGGGCGAAAGTCGCCACGCTGCGACGAAACGGGGTTGACCGCGACAGCTGGGCGGGGCCGTTCGGCGGCTTCGAAAGCAAGAAGAACCAGCTCACGATGCCCTTCAGTTGGGAGCTGTTTGAGGAGTTCGGGGCCTTCCCGGCGCCGATGGACCGCCATGTTACCGAATACTTCCCCGAGCGCTTTCCGGGCGGCAAGTATTACGGGAGCACGCTCGGAGTGGACGCGTACTCATTCGAGGGAACGATCGCCAGAGGCGATCAGATTTACGACGAGACGCTCAGCCGCGCGAAGGGCACGGGGCCGATCGACATCAGCCGCACGGGCGGAGAACACGAGCAGGCGTTGGAGATCTTCGACTCAATCCGGCACGACAGGCGGCGGTTCTACGCGGCTAATGTGCCGAACAATGGAACGGTTCCGAACCTGCCGAATGACTCCATACTCGAGGTTCCGTGCGTTGCCACAGCGGACGGCATGAAACCGATTCCGCAGCGAGAGCTTTCGCCGGCTTTGACAGCCGTCGTGCTGCGGCGTCTGGGGGCAGTGGAGGCAATCGTCGAAGCGGCCGTCACCGGCAACCGCAAATTGTTCGCTCAAGCTCTCATCCTGGACGGAGGCGTTGCGGCTCACTCTGATGCGGTTAAGTTGGCAGATGCCCTGGTCCAGGCCCACAAGGAGCATCTGCCGCAGTTCGCGTAGCGCGTGCGCTTGTACCTTCTGTGACGCCGCTCAGGCCGCGGCGGCAAGCGGCGCAGCCTTTACGCCCGACGTTCGCAAGTAGATCAACACGACTGCAAGCCAGAGCAGTTGCGCAATTCCGAGGTGTACGATCTGCATCCAGACCGGGGCGGCGAGGGCGACGTTAATGGCGCCGGCGACGATCTGGACCATGACAAGAATGAACATGGCCCATGGCGCGCTGCCCAGTTTCAGGCGTGCTGCGGTGGTGGCGGCGTACAACAGGAAGAATCCGCCGGCAACGGCGAGCGCCGGGTGGAGCATGCGCAGGCGCAGCAGCAGGGGCGAACTGGGGTGTAGGTCCCGCCTGACGCCCTCGGCCACCGACCCTGCCGGAAACACCGTGTCACCGAGGGCCGCAACCGCTCCGCTGATGCTCACCAGGATCATCACAGCAATAGCTGCCGGAATGACGCGAGGGCGCTCGATCAGCGTGATCTTGCGAGGCTGGGCGTGATAGGCAGTCGCAGCAATGACGGCCAGCAAGATCATCGTATTCGTGAGGTGGGCCGAAAGATACACCGCCCGCGCGGCCGAAGAGTTCTTGCCGACCAGATCAAACACCACCAAACCAGCTCCGAGCAGCGCCTCGACCACGATGAAGATCACCGACAGGAACGCGAATCGCCGCGCGGGCTCGCCTTTCGGGAACAGACGCCGAGCCCAGAACCAGAGCGCAACAACGCCGGCGAGGGCGAGGCCGCTCGTGATGCGGTGCGTGTACTCGATGATGGTCTCCGCTCCCATCGACCGAAGGATCACGTCGCCATTGCACAGCGGCCAACTGCCGCCGCATCCCGCGCCGGAGCCGGTTGCACGGACGAACGCGCCCCACAGCACGACAAGCAGGTTGTACCCCAGCACAGCCCAGGCAAAGCGGGTAAATGGGAGCATCTGGAATCAGGATACAGGAGAGAGGAGAGAGAACGGAAAACTTCAAGTTGGGACGGCCGCAAAGGCGTGGCAGCCATGCCCTGTGATGCGACCGCAACAGATGAGTGACCTGCCGCCTACCGCTCCTGTTTCTCCTCTCTTCTCTCTCCTCTCTGCTCCACTTCCAACAGATCGAGCATCCGCTTTCTCAGGGCTTCAGCGGTGGCGTTGTCGGGCAGGATGATCAGGATGGTGTCGTCGCCAGCCACGGTGCCTACAATCTCAGGCCAGTCTTCGCCATCGAGCGCAACCGCTACCGAGTTGGCGTGGCCGGGCGCGGTTTTCAGGACCAGGAGGTTCTGGGCGATACGGATGTCCTGGACGAAGTCCGCCGCCAGCGTGGCGAAATCCGGACCGCTTGCTTCCGGAGTGAACTGGCGGTAGCCGTCGGGTGTCTTCGAAAGGCGCAGTTCTTTGATGTCGCGGGAAAGCGTCACCTGCGTGGCGGGGATGCCCTGCCGGCGCAGTTCCTGCGCGAGCTCTTCCTGCGTATGCAGAGCGCGGCTGCGGATGAGCTTGAGGATTTGGCCCTGACGGTACGCCTTGTTCATTGGCGGTTCATTGTAGCGGCCGGACGTGCCCGGCCACAAGCCGTCCTGGCCCGGCTACTGCATGTGCACAAGGCGCCGCCGGGCTTCCTCGAGCGCCGCCGCGACAGCGCGCGGCCCTGTACCGCCGGGCAGCTCTCGGTTCTTCACGCTCTCGCGAGGATCGAGAAAGCGCGCAAGTTCCGGCGTAAACTCCGGTGCGAACTCTGCCAGCGACTCTGGCGTCCAGTCGCGCGGCGTCCAGTTTGCCTTGACGCTCTCGCGCACCAGCCTGCCGACGATCTGGTGCGCCTGGTGGAAAGGCGTGCCGGCGCGCGCGAGCGCTTCTGCAAGATCGGTCGCAACGAGCCAGCCCTGTTGCGCGGCCGCGAGCGGCACCTCAGGACGGAGCTTCACGGTCTCCGCGACAACACGCGCCATCTCGAGCGCGCCGTTTAACTGGTCCGCCGCTGCGAACAGTTGTTCCTTATCCTCCTGCATGTCCCGGTTGTAGGTGAGCGGCAGGCCCTTCATGGTGACGAACAGCGCCGTGTATGCGCCCATCACGCGCCCGCACTTGCCGCGAATTAGCTCGAGCGAATCGGGGTTCTTCTTTTGCGGCATGAGGGACGACCCGCTGGTCACTTCGTCGCCCAGCTCCATCCAGCCAAACTCCTCGGAGGAGTAAAGAATCCAGTCCTCGGAGAGGCGGCTGAGGTGGAGCATGCAGAGGGAGGCCGCGTGGAGGAAGTCGAGCACGAAATCGCGGTCGGCAGAGACGTCCATCGAGTTGCGGGTGACGCCCGCAAACCCGAGTTCGCTGGCGAGCGCTTCGCGATCGAACGGAAAGCCGCCGCCCGCAAGAGCGCCGGAGCCGAGCGGCATCAGGTTCACGCGCGCGCGAGCCTGCAGAAGGCGTTCGCGGTCGCGGGCGAACATTTCGAAATATGCAAGCAGATAGTGAGCCCAGAGAACGGGCTGCGCCCGGCGGAGGTGCGTGTAACCGGGGATGACCGCATCCGGCCACTGGGCGGCGAGTTCGAGCAGAGCGGCCATGAAGCCGGTAAGCCGCTCCAAAGTCGAATCGATCTCATCGCGAAGCCAGAGGCGCGTGTCGATCGAGACCTGCTCATTCCGGCTGCGCCCGGTGTGGATCTTATCCGCGAGTGCGCCGGTGCGCTCCTTGAGCTTGCGGATGACGAGGGTATGAATGTCTTCGTCGTTCGCCGCAGGATCGACGGGTTCCGTCGCGATCGCCTCCAGCGCTCCGCTGATCCGGGCGCGCTCGTCGGCGCTAAGGATGCCGATGCCCTCCAGGGCGCGGGCCCAGGCGATAGAGCCGCGCACATCCGCTGCGAGAAGCCGCTTATCAAAGTGCAGGGACCCCGAGAAGCGCTCAAACACCTCGGAAGGACCCGTCTCAAACCTGCCGCCCCAAAGTTTCATCGTGAAAGACCATTGAACCGCAGCAACGCGCCCCGGCACAATGCAAGCCCCTGCTTTACGGACTTCCTCGCACGGTGAGCAGATAGAAAAGCTGCGGCTCCGCTCACCAAAAATGGCGTGCGACGACTCTCGGTGTACCGGCCGCGCCGGAGATCACCTTTACGTGCAGGACCAGTTCGACATTCTTGCGTGCCCAATCCGGGGGCGCATCGCGCAATGCCTCAGCCAGGAGTTGCTCCTGCGTGACGAGGTCCGCGGCAGCCTGAGTTCCAAAGCCCTCCACTCCGGCAAGCAGCACCAGCATATTACCGGTATCCGGGTGAAAAGTTCGCGCGATGACGGCATAATCCTCTTGCGCGCCCGCGCCATCGCTGTTCTGGGGGAGCACCCATGCGGTGGGTTTGCCGCGGTCCGTGATGCCCTTCCGCCAACTCGATGTATCGATCCGGAACCGCAGTTCGTTGTTCAACACGTTCCATCGCGTGTACGAGTACCCGATCAGAATGGAAGGCGACGACTGGAGGTCATGGAAGGTGACGCCGCTGCCCACCTTGATCACGGAAGCGCCTCCAAGTCGGCGCATTGCGGACTCCAGTGTGAACGCGGCTACGGAATCCGCGCCGCCGATGAACTGATCGTTCCGAAGCACGAAGTCATCCGGCCCCGATGGGTTCCGGCCGGCAGCTTCGACGGACGGCTTCAGCCAGTAGACCGGCACGTAGGACATGCAGACGAGAGCAGGCACTCCGCTCTTCAGCGCTGGTCCCCAGAACTCGCGCAGCGCCGGTTCAGGCTGAATTCGGGCAGTCCAGAATGCGATTGCTGCGCCTGCGAGAAGAAGAGCGAGACCCGCAACGGCCCACCAGGGTCGAAGCGTAGGCTCCGGGCTGGCCGCGCCTTGATGCGCCTGCTGCGGAATTCCCGGCAGCGTCCTGAAGGTAGGGACGTAGCTTCCTGCCGGCAATTCGATCATGACGCGGTCCTCCGGCGCCGGGTTCGCATAATACAGGCTCAGACGGCGGCGAATGTCGCCGGTCTTGACGCGCACGGTGGAGTCCACGCTCGGGTCGTAGGAAGAAGGCCGTCCCAGAACCTCCAGGCCGATGGTCCGTTCCTTGATCTCCGAAGCGCGCCCCTCCAGCGTCATCCGGACGATGAAGCGCAATACGTCTTGGCATCGCCTGCTGGCGCGGAACTCCGGACTGGCCAGGATACGCTCCAACTGCAACCGGATCTGATCTTCCGGAACGCCGCTCTGACGGGCGGCGGATTCGGCCTCGCCCCAGCGCTGGCCGCTCTGCATCTGGGCCCTTCTCTTCCCACATTGTACGCAACAACATGGCGCATGTTTCGAACGTGTAGCAAGCGGCCGTTGCGCAACCGTTCGGAACTGGAATCACCGCATCCGGAGGGTGCAGACTGGGTCACCACAATGTCGGGGAGCGAAGGGGCTTCAGGAGGGTTTCGTGAGACAACACTACTTCATGCGACTTGTCTGCGCATGCCTGCTCTGGGGGCTGGCGTGCATTACGACTACCAGGACGGCTTCAGGACAGGAGGTGACGGGCTCCATCACGGGTCAGGTCGTGGATCCCAGCGACTCGCCGATTCAGAATGCAGCCGTCACCGTTCGCGACACGGCCCGCGGCACCACGTGGCCGACTACCACCAACACAGAAGGCATCTACAATCTTCCGCGCCTTCCAATCGGCAGTTACGAGATTCGCGTGGAGGCACCCGGTTTCCAGGCGGCCGTACATCCGCCGGTCCGGCTTGAACTGAACCAGACGGCCCGAGTGGACGTGAAACTCAGCATCGGTCCGGTGACCGATACGATTGAGGTCGCGGGGGCGGCCCCCATTCTGCAGACCGACAACACACAGGTCGGAACCGTTATTGATGCAAATACGAATGAATCGCTTCCGCTTGCGACAAGAAACTACGTCCAGCTCACGCTACTGGCGCCCGGCACCACGCACCCGGATCCCAGCAGCATGACGGGAGCGCAGACAACGGGATCGAGCGGCCGGCCGTACATTAACGGCAATCGTGAGCAGGCAAATAACTTCCTGCTCGACGGCCTCGATAACAACCAAGTGTCCGACAACCTGGTCGGTTACACACCGAGCGTCGATGCCATCGCCGAGTTCAACCTGATCACGAACAACGCTTCGGCGGAGTTCGGCAACTTCCAGGGCGGGATCATCAGCACGTTCATCAAGTCAGGTACGAACGAATTCCATGGGAACCTGTTCGAGTTCTTCCGGAATGACAAGCTGAATGCGAACACGTGGTCCAACAACTGGAAGGGATCGCCGAAAGAGAGCCTGCGCTGGAACATGTTCGGCGGCACGGTCGGAGGCCCGATCATCAGAGACAAGCTGTTCTTTTTTGCGGATTACCAGGGCCAGCGCTTCAACCGGCCGGCCTCGACTTCGACGGTGAACCTGCTTACGGCCGAGGAGCGGAACGGCGATTTCTCGCGCCTGCTTTCCGAACGTGGCATTCAGCTCTATAACCCGTTTGATGTGGACGCGGCCGGAAACCGGAGGCCATTCCCTAATAACCAGATCCCGGCGAGCCTGATCGATCCGGTTGCTCGCAACCTCTTCAACTCCGAGTTTTACCCGCTGCCGACCGTGGACGCCCTCGAGAACAACTTCTTCGCCGTGAGCCGGAGTCACAC
>DATMXS010000239.1:0-8305 GCA_035561355.1 Bryobacteraceae bacterium
GATGAGAGAGCGAGCGGTGGCGGTGTTGAGAATCACCGCGGTCTCGGTCATCTCCACCATGAACGTAGAGCGGCCACGGGCGAGATTGTCGCTGGCGCCGATGCGGGTGAACACGCGGTCCACAATAGGCAGAAGCGCGGATTCCGCAGGAACCCAGGATCCGGCTTGCGCGAGGATTGCGATGATCGCGGCCTGGCGCAGGTATGTGGATTTACCGCCCATGTTCGGGCCGGTGATGACGGCGATGTACTCGGAGGAGTCGTTCAGGTAAAGGTCGTTGGCGATGAAACGTTGCGCGTCGCGCTCGGTGAGCTTCTCGATGACGGGATGGCGGCCGGCGACGATCTTCAATTCGCTTGAATCGGAGAAGCAGGGGCGCGCGTAGTGGCCCTGGGCGGCGACCTCGGCGAGCGCGGCGGTGACGTCGAGTTCCGCGATGGCGGCGGCCGTGGCGCGGATCCGCGCCGCGTGGGACGCAGCATACAGACGCACTTCAGAGAAGAGCGTTTTCTCGATCTCGAGAATCTTCTCCTCCGCGGCGAGAATCTTCGTCTCCAGTTCCTTCAGTTCCGGGGTGGTGAACCGCTCGGCATTGACGAGCGTCTGCTTGCGGTCGTAGTTGCTTGGGACGAGGTGCTGGTTGGCGTTCGAGACTTCGATGTAATAGCCGAAGACGTTGTTGAAACGGACCTTCAACGACCCGATGCCGGTGCGCGTTCGCTCGCGCGTTTCCACTTGGGCGACGTATTGCTTGGAGTTGCGGCTGATATCGCGAAGCTCGTCCAATCCGGCATGGAATCCATCTCGAATTGTGCCGCCGTCCGTGAGGCTTACTGGAGGATTCTCGGAGATCGCGCCGAGAATACGTTCGCGCACGTCGGCCACTTCGTCGAGGCGCTCCTGAATATCCCGAGCGCGAACTGAGGCGCGCTCGCCCAACGCCTGCTTCAACGAAGGCACCACGGCGAGCGAGCGCCCGAGCGAAAAGACCTCACGCGGACCCGCCGTGCCGAGGGTAATTTTGGCGAGCAGGCGCTCCATGTCGAGCACGCCAGCCAGCAGCTTGCGGACTTCGCCACGGAGAATTGTCTCGCGGTGGAACTCCGTCAGGGCATCGAGGCGCGCCTCGATTTCGGCGCGCTCGAGCGAGGGCCGCGTCAGGCGACCGCGGAGCAGACGCGCGCCCATGCCGGTGAGGGTGCGGTCAAGCACGCCGATCAGGGTCCAATCCTTCTGGGCGGCGGCGTCGGCAAAGACAGGCTCGAACAGTTCCAGGTTCCGGACGGTTACCGCATCCAGGATCATGGCCGCACCGCGGTCATAAAACGAGGGCCGATCCAGGTGATCCAGCGCGGACTTCTGGGTGTCTTTGAGGTAATGGAGGACGGCCCCGGCCGCGCCCGTCGCGAGGGGTTTACCGGCAAGCCCGCAACCATCCAGTGAGAGCAGCTTGTAATGCTCGCGGAGGATGCGCTCGCCGTAGTCGAAGCCGAAGACCCAGGCATCGAGGGGCGTCTGGAGCGGGCCGTCTTTCAGCTCGAGTTGCGCGCCTGAGAGCACCTCGCGCGCCCCAAGGTTCTCGACCGCCGCGGCCAGTTCGCCGGACTCAACTTCCGTCACGCGGAACTCGCCCGTCGAAAGATCCACGTGGGCGATACCGGCTCGCGAGCCGTCGAGTGCGACGGCGGCGAGGTAATTGTTTTCGCCGGAGCGGAGCAGTGCCGGATCAGTGGCGGTGCCGGGGGTAACGACGCGGGTCAACTCGCGCCTGACGAGCTTCTTGGTGAGCCGAGGATCCTCTACCTGGTCACAGATGGCCACGCGGTAGCCGCGCTGGATGAGACGGGCGATGTAGCCTTCGGCAGCGTGAAACGGCACGCCGCACATGGGGATCGGCTGGCCCTTTTCTTTGTTCCTGGCGGTGAGGGTGATCTCGAGTTCGCGAGCGGCAGTGACGGCGTCCTCGAAAAACAGCTCGTAGAAATCGCCGAGGCGGAACATCAGCAGGGCGCCAGGCACCTGCTGTTTGACGGAATGGTATTGCCGCATCAGCGGCGTAGCGGTCTCAGGATTCATTCAGGCAAGACCACCGGGGGAACACCAATTATAGATGAGCGCGGGAGCTGGACGCGGGGAACGAAGGGCGGAACGAGCGCCCGCCCTTCTTTGGAAGTCGTGCAATCAGGCGTAGATTCCGCGCAGTTTGATCGCGAAAGCGACGCGATCGAGCGCCAGCATGTAAGCTGCAATCCGATTGTTCACGCCGTGCTTCTCCGCATAGCCTACGACACGGCCGAAGTTTTCCACCATGATCTCTTCGAGGCGCTGGTTCACCAGGTCCTCGTTCCAGAAGAAGCCCTGGCGATCCTGGACCCACTCGAAATACGAGACTGTCACGCCGCCGGCGTTGGCGAGGATATCCGGGATGACAAAGACGTTGCTGGCGGCCAGAATTTCATCCGCCAGGGGCGTGGTCGGGCCGTTTGCGCCTTCCACGATGATTTTCGCCCTGATCTTCGCGGCGTTTTTTGAAGTAATGACGTTCTCGCGCGCCGCGGGGACCAGCACGTCACAGTCGAGGAACATCGCCTCGGCCTGGTCAATCGGCTCTCCTCCCGGGAAGCCGACGATCGAGCCGGTGTCCCTGCGATAGTCGAGCAGGGCCGGAATATCGAGTCCGGCAGGGTTGTAAACGGCGCCATCCCATTCGATGATGCAGACGATCTTGTAACCCGCGCGTGCCATCAGCTTCGCGCCCATGCCACCGACGTTGCCGAATCCCTGAACAACGATGCGCGCGTCCTGCTGGGGGATGCCGAAGCGCTTCAGCGCCTCGCGCGCCACGAACATGCATCCGCGGCCGGTCGCTTCCGGCCGCCCACGGGATCCTCCGAGATCGAGCGGCTTGCCCGTGACGACGGCGGTAACGGTGTTGCCGACGTGCATGGAATACGTGTCCATGATCCAGGCCATGGTCTGCTCATTGGTGTTCATGTCCGGAGCGGGCACGTCGCGCTCCGGGCCCAGGAATGGCAGGATTTCAGCCGTGTACCGGCGCGTAATGCGCTCCAATTCCTGCATGGACAACATGCGTGGGTCGCAGATCACGCCTCCCTTGGCGCCGCCGAAAGGGATGTTGACGACGGCGCATTTCCAGGTCATCCAGGCCGAGAGGGCGCGGACCTCGTCCAGCGTGACGTCGGGCGCGAAGCGGATGCCGCCTTTGGCTGGGCCGCGAGCTAATGAATGGTGCACGCGATAGCCGGTGAAAACCTCCAGCCGGCCGTCGTCAAGCTGCACCGGGATATAGACCGTAATCTCTTTCGAGGGCGAGCGCAGCACTTTGCAGAGGCCCTCATCAAGGCCGAGCCTGTCGGCGGCCTGGTCAAAGCGGGTTTCCGCCGCCCGCCAGGTATTCAGTTCCTCATCAAGCGAGTGAGTGGGAGGAGTAATTGTGGTCGCGTCCATTCGCGTACCTCCATCGGCATTATGCCACCACCACCTGGTAGTGGGGTTAATCGTCCTGGAAAACCGGATGTTGTGACTTTCAATCTTCTCGGGATTGTGAGACGCTAAAGAGAGCCGGTGCATTATAGCGCTAACGCCGCTCCGGCGAGTCTGATACCCGGAGGAACTTGTCCGTGCTACCCGCATTCATCATCCCCGAAGGGACAATTCGGGAAGACGCGGAAGGGCCGGAGATCAGCCTGGGCGCGTCGCAGGGAAAGCCTGTTCTCCTGACTCTCGGCATCACACGCATCATCGAGCAGGAGAGTCTGGACGTGTCGATCTGGGGTTCAAAGGACGGTGCCGACTGGGGCGCCAAGCCTCTGATCTCGTTCCCCCAGAAGTTCTACTGTGGCACCTATCAGCTTCTGCTTGACCTCGCGCAACATCCGGAGATTACCCGTCTTCGCGCCAAGTTCAAAGTGGCGCGTTGGGGCCGCGGCGAGCCGAAGCCGCTCTTCGGCGTGTACCTGTTCGCGCAGGAGACCGAGCGGCAGGTGATGGCGCGTTCGGCCTAGATAGATCCCACTCCCCTCACAGCCGGTTGATCAGGCTTGCGACGTAGCCTGCACCGAAGCCGTTGTCGATATTGACTACAGTGACGTTGCTGGCGCAACTGTTCAGCATTCCGAGCAGGGCCGCGAGGCCGTGGAAGCTGGCGCCGTAGCCGACGCTTGTGGGCACCGCGATGACCGGGCACGAGACCAGGCCGCCGACTACGCTGGGCAGGGCGCCTTCCATCCCGGCGCAGACTACGACGACTCGGGCCGAAGTCAGGCGCTCGCGATTGCTCATCAGGCGGTGGATGCCGGCGACGCCGATGTCGTAGACAACGTCCACCTCATTGCCCATGGTCTCGGCGGTGATGTGCGCTTCTTCGGCAACAGGGATGTCGCTGGTGCCTGCCGAAACCACGGCAATCTTGCCTTTTCCCTTGATCGTGCGTTCGCGCCAGATGCGGATAGCGCCCGAGAGCGGGAAGTGCTCGGCCTCGGGAATGCATTCCTTGACGCGCGCGGCGATCGCGGCATCGGTCCGCGTGATGAGCACGTTGGGCGTGTTCTCGATCAGGCGAGATGCGATGCCCGCCACCTGATCGGGTGTTTTGCCCTTGGCGAGGATCACCTCGGCCATGCCGTGGCGCAGGGCGCGGTGGTGGTCCACCTTGGCATACCCCAAATCCTCGAAGGGCAGGTGGCGCAGGCGCTCCAGGGCGGCTTCGACGCCCGCACTTCCGGAGCGTACGTCTTCGAGAATTGCGCGCAGTTGTTCCTGGGTCATGGCTCTACTCCAGAGTACTCAACCGCGGGTCGTTCAGAACCGCAGCGTGTCTCCAACTTTTATGCCGTGCTTCGCAGCCACGCCGCCGGCGAGTTCGAGCACATACAGCGAATCAACCTTGCCGCCGTAAGAGGGGCACTGGCTGGCCGGGCCCGGACACGGTCGCGCGTTAGGCACGATTTCGACGACGGTGCGGTTCGCATTCAGCCACAGAATGTCCAGCGGGATCTTGACGTTGTACATCCAGTACCCGAACTTTCCCACGCTGCCGTGGGTGAACAGCATCGCGCGATCTTGAGCCAGCGAATCGCGGTACATCATGCCGCGCATCATGTCCACCTGCTCCGTCACCACCTCCGCAACAACCTTCTTGCCGTCCGGGAGCACGACGGTGCGGGTATGGAATTCCTCCCACGAGACCGTCTTCGGACCGCAGGAGATCAGGGCCATCGATGCCAGAAGGAGAGCGGCGAACCTCATGAAGCTAGAATGGTAACTCATGGCATCGCTTCTCGGGCGGATCCGGCTGACGCTCGAAATGATCAAGTTTGAGCACTCGGTGTTCGCGCTGCCCTTTGCGGGGACGGCCGCGATGCTTGCGGTGCGCGAATCGGGCTACGCCGTGCCGGGCCTGTTGTGGAAGGTGTTGTGGATCGTCGTGGCGATGGTGGCGGCACGGTCCGCGGCGATGGCGTTCAACAGGCTGTTGGACGCGGGCGTAGACGCGCGCAACCCCAGAACGAAGATGCGCCACATCCCGGCCGGTGTTTTGACGACGGCCTTCACCTGGTGCTTTACGGCGGTGTGCTCGCTGGTGTTCATCGTGGCGGCGCGGATGCTGAACCCGCTGTGCTTTGCGCTCGCGCCAGTCGCGCTGGCGGTGCTGTTCTTTTACTCGTTCACGAAGCGGTTCACGAGTTGGTCGCACGTGGTATTAGGATTCGCGCTGGGGATCGCACCGGCGGCGGCTTGGATCGCAATCCGCGGATCGCTCGATCCCCGGATCCTGTGGCTGACCGCCGCGGTAACGCTGTGGACCGCCGGTTTCGATATCATCTATTCCTGCCAGGATTACGAGTTCGATTCGACCGAGGGTCTGTTCAGCGTGCCGAAACGGTTCGGAATCGCGGGCGGGCTCGCGATTGCGCGCGTGTTTCACGTAGGAATGCTTGCGTGCCTCGCGGCGCTGGTGCTGGCGTTTCAGGCGGGATGGATGGCGTGGGGAGCGATTGCCGTAGTTGCGCTGCTGCTGGCGTACGAGCACAGCATGGTGAAAGCGGACGACCTTTCGCGGGTGGACGCGGCGTTCTTCACTGTGAACGGGTACGTCAGCGTATTGTTTTTCGTGTTTTGGGCAGTTGATATCCTGCTGTTCAGAGGGGCGCCCCGATCGTGATGGAGCCAATCGTGGAAGACCGCGCGCTTGCGCCGGTGATGGAGAAGGTCCGCGCCGGAGAGCGGCTCGGGTATGAGGACGGCATCGCGTTGTACCGGACTGGGGATTTGCTGGCTCTCGGCTGGATGGCGAATCTGGTCCGGGAGCGCCTGCACGGCAACGTGACGTACTTCAACGTCAACCGGCACATCAACCCGACCGACGTGTGCGTCGCGAGCTGCAAGCTGTGCGCTTTCGGCAAAAAGATCCGCGATCCGCGTGCTTACACGATGTCGCTCGAGCAGGCCTGGGAGACAGCGGGCCGAGGCTGGAGCGAAGCGATCACGGAGTTTCACATCGTCGGCGGCCTGCACCCGGAACTGACGCTCGACTGGTATGCGGAACTGTTCCGCGGGTTGAAGCAGCGCTTCCCACAGGTGCACCTGAAGGCATTGACGATGGTGGAAATTGCGTGGCTCGCCCGGCGCGATAAAACGAGTTTCGAGAATGTGATCCGGCGCCTGATTGATTCCGGCGTCGATTCGCTGCCCGGCGGCGGGGCGGAAATCTTCTCGGAACGTGTCCGCCGGATCATCTGCGATCACAAAATCGATGGCGGCGAGTGGCTGGAGGTCGCGAGAACGGCCCACCGCATGGGTCTCAAATCGAACTGCACAATGCTTTACGGGCATATCGAAGCCGCTGAGGATCGCGTGGATCATCTGCTGCGGTTGAGGGCGCTCCAGGATGAAACCGGCGGTTTCGTGACGTTCATCCCCCTCGCGTTCCATCCCGATAACACAGCGCTCCAGCACATCCCCAAGACCACCGGCTTCGAGGACTTGAAAAACGTTGCCGTCGCGCGGCTGCTGCTCGACAATATTGCCCACGTGAAGGCGTATTGGGTGATGATGACGCCGCGAATCGCACAGATCGCACAGCGATTCGGTGCCGACGATGTGGACGGCACCGTCGTTCAGGAGCGCATCTATCACGATGCGGGCGCCACCACGACGCAGGCGTTACAGCGCGGCGAACTGCTCCGGCTTATCCGCGAAGCGGGCCGCGAGCCCGTGGAGCGCGACACTCTGTACCGGCCGGTCCAGAGGACCGATACGACCCTCACTGTGCTGGTCTGAACCGCAGCCGGAGGGCGAGAGCCGGATGTGGGTGTGAGGTGCGCTCCTTCTGCTAACGTGGTTCTCTATGGCGAAGCGGGCGGTGGTGTTTGGCGGTCTCGGGCAACTCGGGGTCGAGTTGGTGAAGGAGATGCGGACGCGCGGATACGAGGTCGTCGCGACGGACCGCCAGGAACTCGACATAACGGACCGCTGCCGCGTCGAGCAGCACCTTGCCCAAGTGGATCCACAGGTGGTTTTCAACGCCGCTGCGCACAATCAGGTGGATGTCGCCGAGGAGGATCCGGAAGCCGCGTATGCGGTGAATGCGCTTGCCGTGCGCAATGTTGCGCTCGGTTGCCGAAACATAAATGCGCGCCTGGTTCATTACTCGACGGATTACGTATTTGACGGCACGCTGGGTCGCGCGTACACGGAAGAGGATGCCACGCATCCGCTCGGTGCGTACGCCGTTTCGAAACTTGCCGGTGAGATGTACGCGCAGGCGTATCTCTCCCGCGTAGTGATTATCCGCACGTCGGGCGTGTACGGCCCTGGCGGGCTGCACACGGCGCGCGGGAATTTTGTCGAGTTGATGCTGCGGCTCGCGGCTTCAGGTAAGCCGATCCGCGTTGTGGAGGATCACGTTGCCTCGCCCGCCTATGCGCCGGCGCTCGCGCTGCGCTCCATCGACCTTGCCGAGCGCAACGTGGACGGTGTTTTTCACGTTGGCGGCGGGATGGCGGTTTCCTGGTTTAACTTCGCGAAGGCGATCTTCGATGCGGCCGGCGTCAAACCCGAACTGCGTCCGACCAATGAGCGCGAGTACCGCACCGCCGCCCGGCGGCCGAAGTATTCGGCGCTTTCGAACGCGAAGATCGAGAAGCTCGGGCTGGAGCCGATGCCGCGGCTCGAAGACGCTCTGACGGACTACTTCGGCCGCCGCGGGGAGTACCAGCAGACGCCTGCCGTATAGCAACCCATCGTCGTCCGCGCGGCCCGTGATACGCTTGCAGCCATGGCC
>DATMXS010000240.1:0-5976 GCA_035561355.1 Bryobacteraceae bacterium
GCTGCCGCTAAGCCCGCAACCTCTCTGTTTACTTGACACCGTTCCCCCCCATCGCCTAATCTCTACTTAGGTAGCGGTGATTATCTCACAGAAAACCGAATATGCCCTCCTGGCGATCTTCGATCTTGCTTCCCAACCGCCGGGGGTGCCCGTGCGGATCGGAGACATTGCCCGTCGTCGCAAGATCCCGCAAAAGTTCCTCGAACTTATCCTGGCCGGCTTGAAGCAGGGCGGGTTTGTCGAATCGAGGCGCGGGGCCGAAGGCGGATACCTGCTGGCACGGGCGGCCGAGACAATCACTGTAGGCGAAGTGCTGCGCCATGTCGAAGGCGGACGGGCGAGAAGCCGCGCCGGCCGGCGGACAGCCGATGCGCCCTTCGCCGAGATCTGGAGGCAAGTGGACGAGGCGGTGTCCGGCGTTATAGACAACATCAGCTTCGCGGAAATGGCGCGTACATGGGCCGCGCGCCAGCGCGACTACGTTCCGAACTGGGAGATCTGACGTGTACTATCAGGACAATTCCTTTAGCATTGGGCACACGCCCCTCGTGAAACTGAACCGCGTCACAGACGGAGCCGGCGCAACCGTGCTGGCGAAAATCGAAGGACGCAACCCCAGCTACTCCGTAAAATGCCGGATCGGCTCCGCCATGGTCTGGGACGCAGAGAAGCGCGGCGTCCTGAAACCAGGCAAGGCGATCGTTGAGCCGACCAGCGGCAACACGGGAATCGCACTCGCATTCGTCGCAGCGGCGCGCGGGTATCCGATCACGCTCACGATGCCGGAAACGATGTCGATCGAGCGCCGTAAGGTGTTGCAGGCCCTCGGGGCCAAACTCGTGCTCACCGAGGGGCCTCTGGGCATGAAGGGCGCCATCGCGAAAGCGGAGGAGATCCGCGCGTCGGACCCCGACCGCTACTTCCTGCCAAACCAGTTCTGTAATCCTGCCAATCCCGAGATTCACTTTCGCACCACCGGTCCCGAAATCTGGGATGACACCGAGGGCGAAATCGACGTGTTCGTTAGCGGGGTCGGCACCGGCGGGACCATCACCGGCGTCTCGCGGTTCATCAAGCCTAAGAAGCCGATCGTGTCGGTCGCGGTCGAGCCGACGCACAGCCCCGTGATTACCCAAAGCAAGCGTGGCGAGCCCCTTCAGCCCGGCCCTCATAAAATCCAGGGCCTCGGCGCAGGATTCATACCGGACACACTCGACATGTCAGTTGTGGACCGCGTCGAACAGGTGACCAATGACGAATCCATAGAGATGGCGCGGCGGTTGACGCGCGAAGAGGGGATACTCAGCGGCATTTCGTGCGGTGCGGCTGCCGTAGCCGCCGTGCGGCTGGCGAAGGACCCGGAATTTCGGGGAAAGACGATCGTGACTGTGCTGCCCGATTCCGGCGAGCGCTATTTGAGCACCGTGCTGTTCGAAGGAATGTTTTCCTAAAAAAACGTGGCGCCCTGTAACTTTAAAGGCGCCGCGTACGCTCTTATTATCAAACCCCTTTACGGAAAGCGGGCGCGCACTACTCACCCTAACCCAACCCGGCGCCCGCTTTATTCAAATGCCTGGCCGCTCGTGGGCAATTTGAAAACGCATCACAGCCACGGCCGCGTGTCGTGCCGGTTTTCTGCTGACCCAGAGCGCACGACTACCGGGCGAAGTCATTCCCAATCGCAAAGCGATTCCACATAAGCCGCGGAACCGTCGCGCAGCCAGCCATCCAACTGCGCTACTTCCTTGAGCTGTTGGCCGCGATAGCGCGAAATGCCGATAAAGCGGCAATCCACTCCGCCAAGGGCGGTCATGTCGCCCCACAGCTTTTCGAACTGGCACACCGGGTAGACGTCTTCCTGCCCCTTGCCCCAGCGCTTCTTGACGTCTTTAAGTGTGATGTACGCCGGCATGCGCATGCCGACGCCGCGCACGGCCGCCGCGACGCGTGCTTCGTCCGTGAGCGCCTCGCGATCCAATCCGAACACCGCGAGCAGGCCGTCGATGTCGACCCAGTTGGTCGCCGAGTTGTACCAGGAGAGCGTGGCTTCGATCGCCTCGTCCGGTAATGCGAGCCCCTCCACCAGTCGCGGCCTGCCGTCCACGCGAGCCAATCCGCCCCCACGATCCTCCACATGCCGGGCAATTACCTCGAACGCGAGAGTAGCGCCGCTCTCCACGAACCATCCCAGCAGCGCGGGATCGAGATCCACGCCTAGCGTATCCACGTTGTGCACCAGCAGGTAGCGCAGTTGAGGGCGCTGGTCCAGCATCCGTCGCATCACGCCGTTCCGGAGCATGTTGGGCACTTCGTACCAGTGGCCCACCGGGTGGAGGCACTGCGACGGCAGATTGTCCGTGTAGTTCGCGGCCTCGCCCCGTTCCGCCGCCCACTTGATGTAGGCGGCGCGGACGCTTTCGCGGAGCTTCTGCTGCCGCTCGTCAAGCACCTGCTGCGCCATCTCCTCCCAGGCAAAGCGGAGATCGCGGACCATGGGAATCATGCGCTGGCCGACGGCGCGGCCGGGCGAAAGCGAAAGCGGCCCGGGATAGCCGTAATTTTCTTCGGCGGCGAGGAAGTCCGCGATGGCGCTATGCGTGACGTAGCTCGTCGTGATGACGTGCGGCGCCTGGGCGCCGTACCGGCGGCCCGTGCGGCGGCTCTTCGCGAGGTGGGCCTCAATGAAGTTCCGGTGACGGCCCGCGGTCTTCCAAAACGGGTTGAGCGCCTTTACGACGCCCGCACCCCGCGTCCAGCGCGTGCCCGCCCCCCCGGCAAGGGTGACCACTCCGGCAACGCCCGCTGCGAGTGCCTCCTCGCCGACGCGGCGGTAGCGCCTGTCGATGCCGTTTCTCGCGTCGAAAACGTCTTCCGGCGCGGCGTCCTCGACGACGGTGGCGGCGGGGAAACGGTTCTGTGCCAGGCCGATGCGCCCGGCGCGGAGGTCGGCCTGAATCTGCTCGTGCGTTACGCGGTCGAAACCGTGTTCTGAGAGCAGCGCGTCAAGAGTCTGGGAAGCAGCATCCTCCTGCTTCGCGCCTCGCGGCAGTAATCGGTCCACGATGCCCTGCACTGCGGCTCCCAACTCCGCTCGCTCGTGCGATGCGCGCCCGAAACACTCCAACTCGGCGCGCCGGGCCTGCGTCAGCAGCTTCGGATCGATGCGGATCAATTCGGGTACGACCTGCGCGTAGTACCCGCCGGGCATGAGCGCATCGCCGCCGCGCAGGAGTTCCGCCCAGGAGCCGCGCTCGTTGATGGCGAAATCGTACACAACCGGCTCCATGGCGAACGGAACCGCGGTTTCCAGCCGCCGCTTTGCTGCGCGCATGATGTCGAGCAGGCGCTCTTTGCCGCGGGCCTTGCAGGCGGCGTCGAACATGAATCCCATGCCGCCGCCAGCCATGCCGCCGAGCATCCAGAATCCCGAGAAGCCGTTCGCAAACTCCCGGCGCACATCCGCGATGATCGTCTCCGTGTAGTGATTCGTCGCCCAGGGAATGATGGTCTGGATGGGGCCTCGGAAATTACGCTCCGTGCCTGCGCCCATTGCCGCGGTGTCCCCCGCGCGCAGATGTCCCACCAGTTCGTCGAAGAGCGACATCGCGTCCAGCCGCGCGCGCCATTCGGGTTCCAGGCGCAGCAGGTACTTCTCTGTGACCATCTCCAGTACGGGCCCGACGTCCTGCGCCATCCCGCCATGCGCCAGCACCAAGCTACGCTCCAACCGCTCCCGCGTGCCCGGCGCCACCTCCTCCGGCGTGAGTACGTCGTGCCGCGGCAATAGCCGCCCGCGGCTGATGCCCCACTCGGGATCGCCCTCCTGCGCTTCGACGCCGCAGATCACCTTCATTCCCGGCCAGAGCCCGCCGGAGTCCTGCCAGCCGCCTCCCGAGCCGCCCAGCCATTCGCCCAGAATCGCGCGGGCCGCCACGAGCCGCCGGTCCTCGTCCGTGAGCGAACCGCTCAATGACCGTATTTGCCCGGTCGCCCGTGTACACACGGCGATCAGGCACCCTAATAAATTCGTGGAGACGGCAAGCCGCGAGCCCTTGGGGATATCATTCACGCGGCTCACGATCTCGACGCCGTGCCCCGGTCGCCCGGTGAGGCGCGCGAGCAGCGACGCGAGCGGCGCCTGTGACCCTTCCATTGCGGGCGGCACGAGGCCGGAGGCGATCACGGCGGCCTTGAGCAGGCCCAGGTAATCGCGCCCGAAGTCAAACACCTCGGCAATCGAGGTTACATTTGCCGATGCGTTCAGATCCACGCTCGAAAGCCTCAGCACCGGCTCGTCGATGATGCGCAGCCACGCTTCGACAGGCGGAGCGGCTGTGCGCCCGGCGCCGCTGACGCACAGGTCGATCGAAATGTTCAGGACGCGCGCGCCCTCGGGAAAATCCATCCCGAGGAAGAAAATGTCGCTCCAGCCGCTATGGCTGAGGTCCATGCGAACCGGCGTGGTCTCGCGAAGAATGGGGAACAGGCCGGTCGAGGGGTCCGGTGACCGCAATTCGGGGCGGATGGAGAGCGGATAATCCTCCGGATGCCCGATCCGGGAGAGCCAGTTGTTCCCGCGGAACGAGCGCACACTCAACCGCACCTGATTCGCGAGCGTCTGGAACGCCAAGCCGCGGTACGCCGCCGCCAGACCGCTCGACAAAGCAGCGCTGGGGCCGCTCTCGCGGCCGAGTTTCAGCAGCAGGTCGATCGCCTGCTCGAAACGGCGGTTCAGGATGTGCTCGATGGCCGTGGACGGAATCAGGTCCGCGGAGGGAAGGCCCGGCTTGAACGGCAGGTGGAAGCGGTGGATCGCGTGAAGAAAGAACTGCGCGCGCACGCGCTCGTAGAGGTTGTCCGATGCGCGGCGGAAGCGGTCGAGAGCGGCGGCTTCGGCAAGCAGGGTGTCGGCGGTTGCGGGCCGGCAGAAGGCGTCGAGTGAGCGGTTCCGCTCGGCGGGCTCGGAGGCTGTGATGATCGCAGTCAGCTCGCTCATGCGCGGGCGGCCCCCAAGGCCTGCTGGCGGGATGCGACGGTCTCGAGGACGCGTGCGAGAACCTCGGCGGAATCGCAGCCGTGCAGGCCGAGCGCAAGCTGGGCGGTCAGGAACCCGTATCGTGCGCCGAGATCATAGCGCTGGCCTGGGCTCACTACCGCGAGATACTGCTCCCGGCGCGTCAGTTCGGCGAGAGCTTCCGATAGCCCCACCCGGCCTCCGCGCGCGAGCAGTTCACCAAGTACATCGAAAATCGTCGCCGTGAGAACGTGCATCCCGAAGAAGCACAGATAGTACCCGGCGCGAAGCCCTGGCACGACCAGGCGCTGTTCGGCTTCGGTCGGGGTCGGCTTTTCGATCACGGTCTCAATGCGGTAGATGTCCGGACGGCCGGTGAGCCCCGTACCGGCGACGGCGCCGTACTGCGAAAGCTGTGTTTCGCGCGTGGGCTGCACGGCGGAAACGGAGCAATCCTCCTGCTCGGTGAGGGCTACGATGGCCTTCGCGCACGGCACGTTGCCGGGACAGACATACACGTGATCGCCGACCACGTGCAGCACCGCTTCGCCATTCGCAAACCCGGCGGCGCACTGGATTGCGTGCCCGTAGCCGAGCGCTTCCCGCTGTGGCAGAAACGTGAGATGCCGCGCATCGCCGCCGGCGGCCTCGCGGAAAGCGGACTCGTCGCCAGGATGCACGACGATACCGATCTCATCGATACCCGCGGCATGTATGTGTCCGGTGATGATCCGGAGCAGCGGCTTCTCCACCCCGTCGGCATCGATCAGCGTCTGAAGCGGAAGCGCGCGCTGGTGCGGCGCAGCCGCGGTAATCACCGCCTTATGGACTCGCATGGTCTACTCAGAAACTGTACCGCGCGACAGAGGGTGATAACAGCGGAAGTTTAAGCGATGTCAGGGGGCCACCGGTCAGTGCCCTCAGACGCTGAATCGTATGTTTTCAGAAACTTTCCTGTGGTC
>DATMXS010000241.1:0-2308 GCA_035561355.1 Bryobacteraceae bacterium
TGTGGCACGGTTGTTTTGTCGCCATTTGCACGAGGGCAGCACAAGCTGGTGCATGCGGACAATGGCACGTTTGGTTACAGGGACACGCCGAAACAGCCTTGGTCCGGGTATCGCGTCCACGACCCGGACCGGCCTCTGCCGAAGAAGATCGACCCGGGCGGGTTCAGCACGGACGGTCGTCCGGGACGCCCGCCATCGGATGCCATCGTGTTGTTCGACGGCAAGGACCTTTCCCGCTGGAAACCGAACCCGTGGAAGGTTGAGAACGGCTACCTGGAAGCCACTACCGGAACGTTCGAAACTGTCGATGAATTCGGCAGCATTCAGGTCCATCTGGAGTGGCGTGCTCCAGATCCGCCGGAAGGGGGTCTGATGGACCGGGGAAACAACGGTGTCCTACTGATGGGCCTCTGCGAGCTACAGATCTTTGATGCGACGACAAAAATCTACCCGGACGGGCAGGCTGCGGCGGTCTACGGCCAGACGCCGCCGCTCGTGACCGCCTCCCGCAAACCCGGCCAGTGGGAGGTGTACGACATCATTTTCATCGCGCCGGAATTCGACGGGGACAAGCTGACAAAGCCCGCCCGTGTGACGGTTCTGCATAACGGGGTGTTGGTCCACCACAACCAGGAGATCTATGGCACAACCCCCCATGCAGCGCTGGCAGGGCCCTATCCGGCGGGAAAAGTACGCGGGCCCCTCGCGCTCCTTGCGCACAAGAATCCGGTGCGCTTCCGCAACATTTGGGTACGGCCGCTATCATTGCCGGCGCGAGATTAGGGATTGGGGTTAGAGGCCTGGGGCGGAAGACCACCCCGCGGATCCCGTGTACGAAACCAGGCGAGGCAACCGAAGTTACGGAAGGAAGAAAGGATATGGACAACCTCAAGCAGTCAACCGATCTCAGCAGCCGGCGCCGCTTCCTCGGGTCGCTCACCGGATCTGTGGCAGCTCCGCTCATTGTGCCCGCCAGTGCGCTGGGGCGCGGCAAGACTCCGCCGAGTGATCGCGTAACCGTTGGCGTCATCGGCGCGGGAACGCGCGGGCCCTATGAATCCGGGTTTTACACATCGATCGAGGAATGCGAAATCGTAGCCGTTTGCGATGTACAGGAGAACCGCCGGATCGCGCTTCGGGAGAAATTGGAGAAGGCGTACGAGGAACGGAAATCGCGCGGGACCTACCGCGGTATCCGCCTATATGAGGACTTCCGGGAATTGCTTCGCCAGAAAGACATCGACGCCGTCTATATCGCGACTCCGGATCACTGGCACGTGGCGATGACCATCCTCGCTCAGAAGGCGGGCAAGCACTGCCACACCGAGAAGCCGCTCGGCGTCAGCATCGAGACGGACCTTGCGGCGCTCAAGGCCGTGCGGAAATACAGGCGGTCCTTCCTGTACGGAGCCGAGCGCCGCTCTTCGCCGGTGGCCCGGCACGCGGTTGAACTGGTCCTCAACGGCCGCATCGGCAAGGTGAAGGAGATCTATGTCGTTGCACCCCCCTCACGGAGCGGCGGTTCGCCGGCCCCGGAACTTGCCGTCCCCAAAGGCTGGAACTATGACCTTTGGCTCGGGCCGGCCCCGTACGCGCCTTTCTGCGCCGATCGCACCCGCAAAGGCGCTCATTTCGAGATCCGCGACTACAGTCTGGGGATGATCGCGAACTGGGGTGCTCATCCTCTGGATCAGGTGCAGTGGTGGGCCGACAATGCAGACATGACTATTCCGGTCAAGTACGAGGGATCCGGCAAGATCGCCCAGGGAGGACTGTACAACTGCGCCACAAAGTGGGATCTCCGTTGCACATATGAGAACGGGCTTGTGATGCGGTACACGGACAGCAGAACGTTCGCCAGCGTCACCGAGGCTCCGAAAGTATCGCTTGGCCCGAAACAGCCCCTGAATAATGTCGCGCTCTGGGTCGGAACCGAAGGGTGGGTTGCCAGCGCTTACGAAAAGGTGGTTACCGAACCTGCCTCGCTCGCGACCTCGGAAATTGGCCCCGGCGAGATTCACCTGGCGAAGCATCCTGTGCGCGAGGAACGGGTGCCGGCGGGGTTGAACCTGTGGGATGCGCCGGTCGCCGCCCAGGCGTTAGGCTGGATCGAGGACATCAAGGCACAGCAGGCCAGCAAAGCGCCCTTAAAGACGGTGGATCCCATCGATTCCGCCGTTCGATCGGACTTGATCTCTCAACTCTGCGACATCTGCATTCGAGTCGGGCACTCCATTCGTTGGGATCAGAAGAAGGAAACGATCGTCGATGACACCGAAGCGGCGAAGATGATGTCTGTGCCGATGCG
>DATMXS010000242.1:0-4920 GCA_035561355.1 Bryobacteraceae bacterium
GTAACAACCAGACCGAACTGATGGTCGGGTTCACCTTCTAAACGAGTGCGATTCATCGGGCGTCGCTTTGTTCGGGGCGGCGCCCGCTGACCTTACGCCGGCAGGTCCGGGCTATCGCCGAAATCCGCCGCGAATCTCGAATTCCGCCCGGCAGCCGTGATCGACCCAGATGCCATCGGCGTCATAGCCCCAGCTATATCCCTCCCGGCAGGCCGACCCGCTCAGTTGGCGAACTATGCGCACGCGGCGACGTGTATCGGCTGGGCAGACATGGCGTCGTCCATCATCCGAGGAGCAGTTCATGGTAGTGATGCCGGACCTGGAAGATCCCGGGCTCCCATACCTGGCCGCAGCGTAGGGTACCACCTCAAATTCGGCCCGGCAGCCACGATCGACCCAGATGCTATTCGCGTCGTAGCCCCAGGTCCGCCCCTGTGTGCAAGGCGACCCGCTGATCTGCCGCACCATGCGCACGCCGCCGCGCGTATCGGCGGAGCAAGTGTGGCGGCGCTCGTCATCCGAGGAGCAGCGGATGGTGCCGGCGGATGCATAGGAACTCGAGCTGTAAGGCAGGACTTCAAATTCGGCCCGGCAGCCGCGATCGACCCAGATGCCATTCGCATCGTATCCCCAGGTCCTACCCTGTGTACAAGGCGACCCGCTGATCTGGCGCACCATGCGCACGCCGCCGCGCGTATCGGCGGAACAAGTGTGGCGGCGCTCGTCATCCGAGGAGCACCGGATTGTACCGGCGGATGCATAGGAACTCGAGCTGTAAGGCAGGACTTCAAATTCGGCTCGGCAGCCGCGATCGACCCAGATGCCATTGGCGTCGTATCCCCAGGTCATCCCCTGTGTGCAAGGCGATCCGCTGATCTGGCGCACAACTCGCACACCGCCGCGCGTATCAGCGGAGCAGGTGTGGCGTCTTCCATCGTCAGAAGAGCACTTGAGCGTTTGCGCTTGCGCTCCGGCCTGTACGGCCAAGAAACAGACTGTGGTGGCAATGAGCAGAACTGGCCGCCTATTCATACCGTCGCCTCCAGTGACTCTATAACACAATTAGGCCGGAAACGCCGCCGGCGTTCACGGAACGCGTCATCACGCCAGCAATGGAGCGGTCTGAGACGGGCCGGATCGGGACCGGGAACGTAATTGTGAGGACCTGCGGGTCGTCGCCCCGAGGGGACACGCAGAGCATGTCCCCGTCCAGATTGGGGGGGCGCGTTTGTTCTGCGCGTGATATAAAGAGCGTTCATGGCAGCCAATGCTCCAGCCGTTCACGCGCCGCACCGCAATAATCCGGCCGGGGTTGTTTTGTGCGCCTCCACCATCGCGATCAGCGCGATGCTGTTGTTCTCGGTTCAGCCGATGATCTCAAAGGCCCTGCTGCCGGCTTTGGCGGCACTGCCGCGGTGTGGGCGAACTGCCTGCTGTTTTTCCAGTCCGTGCTGCTGGCGGGCTACGCCTATGCGCACTTCGTGGCGCGGTATCTGCCGCCTCGCGGGCAGGTGGCGGTCCACATCATACTGCTTGCCCTCACCTGCCTGGTGCTGCCGCTCGCGCCCGATCCGGACTGGCGGCGTTTGGGAGCGGGGAACCCCGGCTGGGGCGTCTTCGTCGCCCTCGCGTTGTCGATCGGGCTGCCGTACTTTGCGCTTTCTACAACCAGTCCGCTCATACAGGCCTGGTTTGCGCGGACGGTGCGGGGCGCCGTTCCTTACCGGCTGTACGCGCTCTCGAATCTCGGCTCACTGGCAGCGCTGCTGGCATACCCGGTGCTAATCGAACCCAACGCGGGTACGCGATCGCAACTCTGGGGCTGGTCCGCCGGCTACGTTGTGTTTGCCGTGCTATGCGTGGCGGCGGCAGTGGCCGCGGGTAGCCGGCCGGGTCGGGCGCGCCAGGAAGCGGCCTCCGGCGCCGGGCACGTCGCGCCGTCCAGTTTCTTCCACTGGCTGGCGCTGGCCGGCGCCGGGTCGATGATGCTGGTTACAGTCTCGAATTACCTGTGCCAGGACCTTGCGCCCGCGCCGTTTCTCTGGGTCGTGCCGCTTGCGCTGTACCTGCTGAGCTTCGTCTTCTGTTTCGATCATGACGGCTGGTACAAGCCCGGCTGGTTCAGTGTCCTGCTGCCGCTCGCGCTGCTCGGGATGGTTTTCTGCTTCTTCGCGCCCTGGCACACCGTTGCCAACATCGTCGTGGTGCCGCTGGCTGCTTTTGCCGTCTTCATGTTCTGCCACGGCGAACTCGCACGGAAGAAGCCCGCTCCGGAGGGGCTGACGGCGTTCTACGTGGCTCTTTCACTCGGCGGCGCGATGGGCGGCGCGTTCGTGGCGGTGATCGCGCCGGCGTTCTTCAACGGCAGCGTGGAGTACATCCTGGGGCCGGAACTGGTCGGCATACTCGCCATCTACGGGCTTTACGGCTACCGGTCGAAGTGGCTCATCGCGGCAATCGGGTTGATCGCCATAACCGTGGTGGCGCTCTCGGAAACGCACATGTTCGACAGCCGGAACATCATCGCCGCAGACCGCAACTTCTACGGGATCATCCGCGTCAGCGAGCACGCGGGCACCCGCAGGCTGGTCCACGGCCGCGTCGCTCACGGCCTCCAATTTCAGGACCACCGCCGCAGGCAGCCCACCTCGTACTACGGGCCGCACTCAGGGGCCGGCGTCGCACTCAACGGGTTCCCACCGGGCAAACGCCGCATCGGCGTGATCGGGCTCGGGGTGGCTACGGTTGCAGCGTACGGCAAGGCGGGAGACTCCTTCCGCTTTTATGAGATCAACCCGCTCGTCACGCGATTCGCGCACGAGCACTTCACCTTTCTTCGCGACTGCCCGTCGCGGGTCGAGATCGTCTCCGGAGATGCGCGCATCGCGCTTGAAGACGAGGCGCCGCAGAACTTCGATGTGCTGATTGTGGATGCGTTCTCGGGAGACGCTATCCCGGTACACCTGCTCACCCGGGAGGCCATTGGCGTCTACCTCCGGCAACTCCAACCGGAGGGCGTACTGGCCTTTCACATCAGCAACGCGTACCTGGACCTCGCGCCGATGGTGAGCGCGCTGGTTCGTGAACGGGGCTTGCGTACGGCGCTGGTAACGCACCCCTCACGCCCGGATACAGGCGAGATGAAATCGGACTGGATCCTGGCGACTGCGAATAAGGCGTTCTTCGGAGCGCTGCGGGCGGGAGATGCGCGGCCGGTGCCGCGGCGGGCGGATACGCGGGTTTGGACGGACGATTATAGTAACTTGCTGAGGGTAATTAGTAGGTAGGAGGGAGGAGGAAGCGAGGAGCTGGGAACTGGGCGCTACAATAACCGCCGCGGCCCTTAGCGCATGTTCTCGGCGGCATTTTTTTGGCACGCGGGTCAGGGAGCGCTTTGGGTGATCAGTAGACCGAGAAGCAGAAGACGTCGTTGGTTCCCTGCGGCGAGATGGAGTATTCGCCGTTTTCGAGGCCGAGGCCTTCATTCACCTCGATGCGGTAGAGCTTGTCCTCGAGCTTGGTAACCATAAGGCGGTGCTGCTTCGAGCTGTTCTTGGCCTTCTTGGCGACCACCACTTGCCGGTTGCCGTTCTTCACTTCCATCGCGTAGAGTTCGAGCGAATCGGGTGAGATCTTGTCGGACTGGAACAGGAAGATCGGCTCGGCTACGGGCGTCCGCGCGGTCGCAGCGGCGCCGCTCACGATGTACAGGCTGTCATCCTTCTTCTGCTCTTCACGGGCCTGGGCCACATCGAGTTCGATCAGGTTATCGGCGTGCATCAGGTACGGCACGTCGGCTTTCGGAGGCCTCGGTCCGTTGTATTTGTCCTGGGCTGCAAGGGCTATCGTGCAGGCCAGGAGCATAACAGAAACGCAGTGGAGACGCCGCATAGGTCTTACTTGATTGTACGGATTTGGGGCGGCCCAGGTTGCGGCCTTGTCAGTTCGCCGCCCGCCTCATGGTCTGAGCCGGGCGGACGATCTGGATTCCGCGGCTTTCGGCCACGCGCGTATCCACAATGGTGAGCACGCGCTCAAGGTCGGATTGCTCGATCGGTTTGGAGAGAATGTAGCTGTCGCCACTGACGAGACCGCGCGACAGCTCCCAATCGAAGCCGTCGCTGAGCAGCACGAACGTCTCGACGTGGGGACGCACGATTTCCGAGAGCTGCACCCAGTTCATGCCGGGCAGCCGGATGGCGCAGAAGATCACGTCAAAGCGAAGCCGCTGCACGAGCTCCACCGCTTCCTCCGCAGCGGCAGCGGGGATGACGCGGCAGCCCTGGTTGGTCAGCAAGCGGGTGAGTTCGGCGCCCTCGCCGGATGCGGGTTCGACGACCAGGCACGTGAACTGCCTCTTCGAAAGGCGTTCGGCCGGGGCCTCCGCTCCGGCTGCGACTACGGGCAATTCCACCTCGATGCGGCATTCACCGTCCGGCGTATGCACCATCCGGATCTCGCCGCCGTGGCTATGGACGATGCCGCGCGTGACGCTCTCGCCCGGCGCGTTCAGGTGACCTTCGCGGGCATTCTCGCCGGCGGTCCTCTGCTGCGGGTTGAGGCCGTAGCCGATTTCGATCAGGATGCGACGCGCGAGAACGCTGCTGGTCACCGTGATGGTCTTGTCCGGGGCCTCTGTCAGGGACTGCTCCGCCTGAATCAGGAGGTCGAGGAACACACGTTCGAGCTGCCCCTGTGAGCCCAAAATGAACACCGGATACGGGCACAGCATGTCACGAAGGGCGACTCCGCGTTCCTGCCACTGTTCGCGCCGGAATTCCACCAGGGTGCGAAGCGATGCGTTGATGTCGATTCGGCGGGCCTCGGCGCGCGTCGGCTGCATGAAAGAAACCAGGCGGGCGACGATTTCCGAAGCCCTGCGGGCCTCTGTGGCGATCGACCGGAGATCATTCCACGGCT
>DATMXS010000243.1:0-26451 GCA_035561355.1 Bryobacteraceae bacterium
ACGCTGGGCGTCGCCGACGGCGACACCTCGGGCTTGAGTCCGTACTTCGACTATCGCCAGCGCAACTACGGCCCGCTCGGCTTCGACCGCCCGCACGTGTTCGTGGTTAACTACGTCTACGATCTGCCGAAGATTGGCACCCGTCTCGGCGGCAGACCGCTCGGGTGGGTGATGGACAATTGGCAGCTCAGCGGCATGACCACTATCCAGAGCGGCTCCGCGTTCACTCCCGGCTTCGGCCTGAAGAACTCGGAAGAGTGGACCGGCTCCGCCGAAGGCGCGCGCGTTGATGTCGTCGGCGATTGGAAGCTCCCGAAGAGTGAGCGCACATTCAACCGCTGGATCAACACGGATGCGTTCGCTATGCCGGCGAAGGGCACGTTCGGCACCGCGGGCGGCGGCAACCTCGTTCGCAACCCCGGCGTGAACACGTGGGACCTCGCCATCACCAAGAAGTTTCCGCTCGGCTCGGAAGAGCGGTGGCTCCAGTTCCGCACGGAAATGTTCAACGCGCCCAACCACACGCAGTATTCGGGAATGGGCACCGGCACGTCATTCGAAAACGCGACCGGCAAGCAGACCAGCACCACCTTCGGCGTGATCAACGGGACGCGCGCTCCGCGCCAGATGCAGTTGTCGCTGAAACTGTACTTCTAAGCAGGCGCTAGAAACGAAGAAAGCGCCGGGCCGCCGTTAGAAGCCGCCCGGCGCTTTCTTTATCTTCGCGAACGCAAACAGAGCCACGAACGTCAGAGAGTGGCAGCGGGGGAGCCGCGAATCTGGCAGCGCCGCCGCCGCAAAAGCGTACCGCCTAAGCCGCCAGCGTCATCGGCCGCTCGATGCCTTCGAGCGAGCCTGTAAGGTCCAGCACCGGCCGGCCGCACTTGCGAATGCGTTCCGCGTATTCGGCTGAGGGCTTCTGCGTCACCACCAGGTACTGCGCCCATTCGAGCGTCTGGTCGAAACTGGCGTCGAGCAGCTTGCCGATGTGCGGAATCGCGTTCAGGATGAACTGCTGGTTCGTCCCGTAGATCTCGTCCAGCCGGATGTGCGGATCAAAAACGCGGAGCTCGCGGCCCTTGCCGATCAACTGTTCGAGAAGCGTCACCACCGGGCTCTCCCGCAGGTCGTCTGTGTTCTCCTTGAACGCCAAGCCGAAGATGCCCACCCGCTCCACCGGCAGATCGAGCACAGACTGAACCGCGCGCCCCAGGTGCGCTTCATTGCTCGGCAAGACATTCTCCAGCATCGGCAGCTTCAGGTCCAGCCGCTGCGCCCGGTGAACGAGCGCGCGTAAGTCCTTGGGCAGGCAGGATCCGCCGAATGCGAAGCCCGGCTTCAGATAGGCCGGCGAGATATTGAGGCGCTCGTCCTTGCACAGCGTCGCCATCACCTCCGCCCCATCCACTCCCATTTCGGCAGCCACCGTGCCGATCTCGTTCGCAAACGAAATCTTCACAGCATGGAAGCAGTTGCAGGCGTACTTGATCATCTCGGCGGTCCGCAGCGAGACAAGGCACGGTTCTACGCCCAAAGACGCATAGAGGTCGGCGACGCGCTCCACCGCGGACTGGTCAGCCCCGCCCACCACCACAAGTGAGGGCTCCATGAAGTCCTTCACTGCCGCGCCTTCCCGCAGAAACTCGGGGTTGGAGACGACGCTCACTTTTGTGACGTTGCCGAGCGTGCGCGCTACCACCTGATCGCAGGTGCCGGGAAATACCGTACTCCGAATCGCAACCACCAGGGGCCTTGTGCGCCGCACCAGCAGTTCGCACATCTCGGCGCAAACCCGCCGGAGTTGTTCCAGCCCGAGATTGCCGTTGCGTTCCGAAGGAGTGCCGACACAGACCAGCGCGATATCCGCTTCGTCGAGAGCCTCGCCAAGATCAGTGGTGGCACTGAGCCGTCCGGCCGCTATATTCGACTGGACGAGATCCTCGAGGCCAGGTTCGTAGAATGGCGCGCGTCCCGCCATAACAGCCGTCACCTTATGCGCGTCGCGGTCAACGCCAATGACGCGGTTTCCCAATTCAGCAAGGCAGGCGGCAGACACGCAGCCGACGTATCCAAGTCCGATGACGGCAACCCGAGCGGGCGCAGACGTAGGCTTCGCAGACTCCCCAGTCCCAGAGTTCATTTGACTCCAGTATGGCACGAAGAAGGCAGGAGGCAGAAGGCTAGAATGCAGAATGCAGAAGGCAGAAGGCAGTTAGGCAACGCGAGAAACCCCCACTACTTCGCCGTCTCGTCGTGTGGAGGGAAGGCACACGCGTTCGTGCTGGCGCGCCCCGGAGGTGCGGTGTTCCTCCGCCTTCTAGCCTTTCTGCATTCGGCATTCTGCATTGTAGGTTTCCAACAATGCAGAAGCAGTTAGGCAACGCGAGAAACAGCCGTGGGCTTCCGCACTACTTCGCCGTCTCATCGTGTGGAGGAAGGCACACGCGTTCGTGCTGGCGCGCCCCGGAGGTGCGGTGTTCCTCCGCCTTCTAGCCTTCTGCATTCGGCATTCTGCATTCTAGGTTTCCAACAATGCAGAAGGCTAGTTAGGCAACGTGAGAAACAGCCGTCGTCTTCCGCACTACTTCGCTGAATGGCACAACGCAACGGATCTGGTCTCCCGGCCGCCTTTGAGAGTCTCATCGTTATGGAGGAAGGCACACGCGTTCGTGCTGGCCGTTTATCAGGTCACGCGCCCGTTCCCGGCGGAGGAAGCGTTTCGGGCTGACTGCGCAGTTCCGCCGGGCTGCCGTATCAGTCGCGGCCGATATAGCCGAAGGACACCGCAAGCGTGGCAAGGCTGATAAGATTCGTCTGCTGAATATCGCCGAGGGTTCCCTGGCCGAGTGTAGATACTATCTGATCCTCACGGGCGATCTGGGTTACGCCGACCCAGCCGCCCTCATCGATGCCGCCGAAGAGGTCAGCAGGCTGCTATACGCCTATTCTCGTGCAATTGCCGAGTCCGCGCGGCAGTGACCGGGTCCAGCACCAAGCGCGCCGACAGATGCAGGATGCAGAATGCAGAAGGCCAGTTAAGCAACGCGAGAAACAGCCGTGGGCTTCCGCACTACTCCGCCATCGTGTGGAGGAAGGCACACGCGTTCGTGCCGGCGCGCCCCGGGGTGCGGTGTTCTTCCGCCTTCTGCATTCTAGCTTTTCCCCCCCTGCTATCCTTCTCTAGAGGCTCTCAAATGTTTAAAGGTTGCGGTACCGCCCTCGTGACGCCGTTTCGCCAGGACGGCTCGCTCGACGAGGCGGCACTCCGGCGGCTCGTCCGCCGTCAGATCGAAGCTGGCATCAACTTCCTCGTCCCCTGCGGCACCACGGGCGAGAACCCGACGCTCACTCGGGAGGAGCACCTCCGTGTGGTCGAAGTCACGGTGTCGGAGGCGAAGCCCGCAGGCGTTCCGGTGCTCGCCGGGGCGGGCGGGTACAACACCGCTGAGGTGGTGGAACTGGCTCGCGAGTGCGAACGCTCCGGTGCGGACGGCCTGCTGTCTGTAACGCCGTATTACAACAAGCCGACCCCCGAAGGCCTCTACCAGCACTATAAAGCGATTGCCTCCAAGACCAGCCTGCCCATCATTGTTTACAACGTGCCCGGGCGCACCGGCCTGAACGTCGAACCTGCCACCCTCAAGCGGCTTGCTGAGATCGATTCAGTCGCCGGCGTGAAGGAAGCCTCCGGCAACATCAACCAGATGGGTGCGATCCGCGCTACACTCCCCGAGCGCTTCTCCGTGCTCTCGGGTGATGATTCCCTCGCGGTGCCCCTGCTCGCACTCGGCGGCCACGGCCTGATCTCCGTCGCCTCCAACGAGATTCCCGCCGAGATGACCCGGCTCGTCCAGGCCGGCCTCGCGGGCGATTTCGACGCCGCCCGCGCCATCCATTACCGCTTCCTCCCCCTGATGGATGTCAATTTTGTCGAATCGAACCCAATCCCGGTTAAGGCCGCGATGGGCCTCATGGGCGTGCTCGAGCCCGTGTGGCGCCTCCCCATGGTCCCTCCCAAGCCCGCCACCCTCGCGAAAATCGAAGCCGTGCTCTCCAGCCTGGGCCTGCTGCGCGCCGACCTCAACGTCCGCCCCGTTCTGAGTTGACTGACCAATGCCGCAATCCCACATGCCGAGACCCGAAACGCTCCAGGAGGACATCGAGGAGGCGTTTGACCGCGGCGAAATCAACGACCGCGATTTCGACGCGTTCAGCCTCCTCAAACAGGAGTTGAACGCCGGCCGCATTCGCGCCGCGGAGCCCGATCCTTCCTCGGCAACGGGCTGGCGCGTCAACCCGTGGGTCAAGAAGGGCGTGCTCCTCGGCTTCCGTATCTCCGGCATCGTGGATTGGTCGATCGATCGCGAACGGCAGCCGTTCTTCGATAAGTCGGCGTATCCCGTCAAGCAGCTCAAAGGCAACGAGGGCATCCGCATCGTGCCGGGTGGCTCCAGTATCCGCGACGGCTGTTTCGTGGGCCGGGGCGTCACCTGCATGCCGCCCATGTTTATTAACGCGGGGAGCTACGTTGGCGAGGGCACGATGATCGATTCGCACGCGCTGGTAGGCAGCTGCGCGCAGGTGGGCCGCAATTGCCACATCTCGGCCGCGGCGCAGATCGGCGGCGTGCTCGAACCCGTCGGCGCAATGCCGGTCATCATCGAGGACGAGGTCCTGGTGGGCGGCAATTGCGGCGTCTACGAGGGCGCCATCGTGAAGCGGCGGGCGGTGCTCGGCACCGGCACCATTCTCAATCGGTCCACCCCGGTCTACGACATCGTTCGCGGCACGGTGTACAGCGCCACGGACGATCAGCCCCTTGTAATCCCGGAGGAGGCGGTTGTCGTTGCGGGTTCCCGGACCATCACGCACGGCCCCGGAAAGGACTGGGGTATCTCCCTTTACACGCCCGTGATCGTGAAGTATCGCGATGCGAAGACAGACGCGAAACTCCAGCTCGAAGACCTGCTTCGTTAATTCACGAGTGAAACTTTCTTAATTCTACGCCCGCCCCGGTTACAATGGGAATGTTCTGGGACATTCCAATCAACGGGGGCGCGGGGAGCGCTTTTTCACCAACGTTCTGTGGAACTGGCTGGGCGTAGCCGTCGCCATAGTCTCGGGGATTTTTCTGTCCCCGTACCTCATCCGTAAGCTCGGTGCGGAGGGTTACGGCGTCTGGGTGCTCGTCTTCAGCCTGATCGAGAACTACTGGCTCTTCGATTTGGGTCTCCGCTCGGCTACTGTAAAGTACACTGCGGAGTACCGCGCCACAAACGAAACGTGGCGAATCAACGAGATCGTCAACACCGGCGTGGTGTACTTTTCGGCAATGGCGGTCCTGCTGATGGCCGGCTCGTGGCTGCTCTCCCGCCATGTGGACCGCGTCTTCCATATCTCGCCCGCACACACTGCCGAGTTCCAGTTCCTGATCGTCATAATCGGCGCAAGCTGGTCTTTCGGGATGATCTTCAACGTGTTCAACGCTACCCTCGAAGGCTTCCAGCGCTTCGATATCTCGAGCCGCATCTGGATCGTTGTGACAGTTATCCGTGTGGCCGGAACGGCGATACTGCTGGTGCTTGGATACCGGCTGATGGCGCTCGGCCTGCTCGTGGTGGCCTCGCAGCTTTTCGGCTATGCGTTGAGCTTCCTGTACGTCCGCCGGGTCTTCCCGGAACAGCGATTTTCTCTTCGCTTCGCGAGTCTCAAGACCTTCCGGCAACTCGTGAGCTACGGCATTCACACCGTCACCGGGACCATTGCGACGCAACTGCTGAACCAGAGCGCGCCGCTGATCATCGGCCGCTTCCGCCCGGTGGCGCACGCAGGTTATTACAGCGTTCCCACGCGCCTGCTCCAGTACACCGGCGACGCCGTTTCGCGCGTGGCGCTCGTCACGACGTCGAACGCCTCGGACCTCCAGGCGCGCCAGGAACACGCCGCGATTCCTCGTCTCGGCATCATTGTCAACCGCTATTGCCTGGCGCTGTTCATGCCCGTTGCGGTGTTTCTGCTGGTCTACGGCGAGCAGCTTATCCGCGTTTGGATCCGCGACGCGGCGTACGTCACGATGAGCGCTCCGCTGATTCCAATTCTTACGCTGGGCACACTCATTGCCGTCGCGGCACAGTTCAACTCAGGCGCCCTGCTATTCGGGCTCGGGCGGCACAAGAGATACACCCGCGCGCTGCTGGTGGAGGGCATAGCCCTCGTGGCCGGGCTTTGGTTTTTGACACCGCGGTTCGGCATCGCCGGCGCTGCCTGGATTTCCGCCATCCTGATGATCATCGTCCGCGGGCTGTACACGCCTTGGCTGGTCTGCCGTGAACTCCGCTTCAGCTACGCCGCCTATATGCACTCCATCTACACCAGGCCGCTGCTAGCCGCGGTTCCGGTGTTCGCCGCCGCGCTTTGGATGGAACGCACCCTGCTGCCAGGCCGAAGCCTGCTCCAGGTGCTCGCGGCCGCGGCCGGTATTGCGGCGATGTACTACGCGATCGCGCTCTTCGGAGTCATCGAGCGCCAGCATCGCGCGATGGTGTCCGGCATGATTGCCCGCAGACTAAAGCCCGTGGCCGGCGTACAGCCGGCGTAGCAAGGCGGGCTCCTCCTGCCTTCTACCTTCTACCTCCATCCGCAGCGCTACAGCCCATGGCTGGCGTGCAACCGGCTCAGGGCGCACGGTACTCCTGAGCGGTTCCGCCCGTGGGGCATCCAGGATGCAAACCCCGTCACGATGCTCTCGAACTCGACGGGAGAGAGATTGCCGCTGTCAGCGAAGCGCGGCAACAGGAGGTGGTGCGAATCCACGGTGACCGCTCCAGGCCGGCAGGTCACGGCGAACCGTACACCCGCTTCAGGGAGCCACGGCAGAAACTCCGGGCGAATGGAGCCGTCGGGATAGGAGAAGAAGTCCGGGTCCGTGCCAGCGAGCGTGCGGATGCGCTCGCGGTTATCCTGGATCTCCTTGAGGAACAGCGCGCGGTCGAGCGGAGCGCGGTGGCGGTGTGTGTGAAGTTGGAAGTCGATTCCGGCTGCCGCCAGCCTTCCTACCTCCTCGGGAGCGAGCAGGTGCAGTTTGCGTTTGCGGCGGAGTGAGCCGTAGTCCGCCTCGCCTGCGTCAGCGAGGCGCTCTAGCAGGTGATCCTTATCCTCACCGTCGAGCCGCCACTCGCGCGAGACGGCGATGAGCAGGTCTTTCGCGCATGAGCGGCTTCGCTCAGTTCGCAGATCGAGGTTCTGCGTGAGGCCGAGCGGTTCACCGGGAATTTCGCTCCTCCGAGTGCTTGCCTTCCACAGCAGATACGAGCATGCGACATCGAATATGGGGCGGTTGAAATCGCAGTAATACGTGGTGAGGAACACCGTGGCGGGATAGCCGTAGCTTTCGAGCATAGGCCAGACTCGCGAGAAGAAATCGTAATTTCCACCGTCGAAGGTCAGGGCGAGGCTGCGAGGCGGCAGGTCACCCCGGTACAAGCGCTCGACTGCTTCGTGCAGGGGCAGAACCGTGCAGCGCGTTCGTTTCAGAATGGCCAGGCGCTCTTCAAAATGCCTCGGGCTCAGGTACGAGGCGGGATCCCACTCGTGCTCATCCTCGAGCGAAACGCCGAGATACGCCAGCACAACCAGGCGCCGGCCGCGCCAGCCGCTGGCCTCCACGGCGCGGAACACACCGCCCGCTTTGAAAATACCCAGTGACGCGCGTTTGACGCGCTTCAGCATCGTGAGTGCCCAGGAGGATGGTGGCGCACGCGGGCGCCCCTCAACGCCCGTATGACCTGTACAGCCGCATCTTAACAGAACGAGAGGTGATGTATGAAGGAAACTTCATTCCTCATGCTATAATCGAAGCACAAACCAAGAGAGATCTGGCCGCAATGAAGAGGATCAGGGGATAGCTTTGAGCACACACGAGGACTTTACCCGCAAAGAAGAGCACAAGGGTCCGTCGGACCGCTCTTTCGGCTGGGTGTTCGTGGCCTTTTTCGCCTTGGTCGGGCTCTGGCCGATGATCTGGGGCCGTCCAATGCGCCCTTGGGCGCTGGGCCTGAGTGCGGCAATCGCGCTGATTACGATACTTCGTCCCGGCATCCTGCACCCGTTCAACCGGGTGTGGATGGCTTTCGGCCTGCTACTCGCCCGTGTTACAAACCCGATCGTCATGGCGCTGCTCTTTTATCTGGTGTTCACGCCGATGGCATTGCTGCTGCGTCTTGCGGGCAAGGACCTGCTCCGACTCCGCCGTGAGCCGCAGGCAGCGAGTTACTGGATTGAACGGACACCGCCTGGCCCTAAGCCTGAAACAATGGCACAGCAGTTTTAGACGGGCCGCCGGCCCGTGGAGCGTCACGAGCAGTTAGAGGGGGAAATACATGTCGATCATCTCCGAACTCTGGGTATTCATGCGAGCCCGTAAGAAGTTCTGGCTGGTTCCGATTGTTCTCATGATGCTGGTGTTCGGTACGCTGCTGATCCTGGCGCAGAGCACGGCCGTCGCGCCGTTCATCTACACAATCTTTTAGCGAGGGGAGCCATGCGCGTCCTGGGGATCTCTGCTTTCTATCATGACAGTGCGGCCGCTTTGATTGAGGACGGCGAGATCGTCGCCGCCGCGCAGGAAGAGCGGTTCAGCCGCAAGAAGCACGACGCGCGCTTTCCGCGGCATGCCGTCGAGTTCTGCCTCGAACGGGGCGGCGTTCACCTGGACGACGTGGATTTCACGGTCTTCTACGACAAGCCCTTCCTGAAGTTCGAGCGGCTGCTCGAAACATACCTCGCGTTCGCGCCCAGAGGCCTGCGCTCGTTCGGCATGGCGATGCCTGTCTGGGTGCGCGAGAAGCTCTTTCAGAAGGACTTGCTGCGCAAGATGCTCAAGGAGCACGGCCCGGCGTTCGACTGGGAGCACAAGCTGCTCTTCGCCGAGCACCATGTCAGCCATGCCGCGAGCGCCTTCTTCCCCTCTCCGTTCGACGAAGCGCTGATCCTGACGATGGACGGCGTTGGCGAGTGGGCCACCACCTCTGTAGCGCTCGGCAGCGGCAACAAGCTCAAAGTGCTGAAGGAGATCCATTTCCCGCACTCGCTCGGACTGCTTTACTCCGCCTTCACCTACTACACCGGCTTCCGGGTGAACTCGGGCGAGTACAAGCTGATGGGCCTGGCGCCCTACGGCCGTCCGAAGTACGTGAAACAGATCACCGATCATCTGATTGATGTAAAGCCCGACGGATCGTTTCGCCTGAACATCGATTACTTCGAGTACTGCACCGGCCTGCGCATGACGAACGGCGCTTTCGATGCGTTGTTCGGAGCGCCCGCACGTAAACCCGAGGAGCCAATCGAGCAGTTTCACATGGACGTCGCCGCCTCCATTCAGGAGGTACTCGAAGAGATCGTGTTGAAGATGACGCGGTCGCTCAAGGCCGAGACCGGTGCGAAGAACCTGTGCCTTGCCGGCGGCGTCGCGCTGAACTGCGTTGCGAACGGGAAGATTCTCAGGGACGGTACTTTTGACGACATTTGGGTGCAGCCCGCCTCCGGCGATGCCGGCGGCGCGCTCGGTGCGGCGCTTGCGGCGTACCACATGTACAAGGACCAGCCGCGGCGTCTGAACGGCGGCCTTGATTGCATGCGCGGCGCGTATCTCGGTCCCGAGTTCCCGCAGAAAGCGATCGAGGATCGCCTGACTCGGGCCGGGGCGAAATTCCGCGTGATCGAGGATGACGAGTGCCTCTACGAGACCGTTGTAGACGCCCTCGTGAGCGAGAAGGCGGTCGGCTGGTTCCAGGGGCGGATGGAGTTCGGGCCGCGCGCGCTCGGCGGCAGGTCGATCCTGGGCGATCCACGGTCGCCTGCGATGCAATCCGTTCTGAACCTGAAGGTAAAGTACCGCGAGTCGTTCCGGCCCTTCGCGCCTTCGGTTTTGCGGGAAGACGTCTCCGAGTGGTTCGATCTCGAATCGGACAGCCCGTACATGCTCATCGTTGCGCCTGTCGCCGAGCGTCACCGTATCCCGATGACGCCGGAGCAGGAACAGCTCTTCGGCATCGAGAAGCTCAAGGTGCCACGCTCGACGATACCTGCCATCACGCACGTGGATTACTCGGCGCGTGTCCAGACCGTGCACCGCGAAACGAACCCCAGGTACCATGCGTTGCTCTCCCGCTTCAAGCAGGCGACCGGATGCCCTGTGCTCGTCAACACGAGTTTCAACGTGCGTGGTGAGCCCATTGTCGGCACTCCCGAGGACGCCTTCCGCTGCTTCATGGGGACCGAGATCGAAGCGCTTGCGGTGGGCAACTGCTTCCTCCGGAAAGAAGATCAGGATCCCGGCCTGAAGCTAAATTACGCCAACAAATTCGAGCTGGATTAGCCTGGTGCTGAAGAACCTGACGCTCGTCGCCGCGAGCCTTGTATTTACGCTGCTGTTGGGTGAGGTTGCGCTCCGGATTGCCGGTGTCGAACACCCGGAGTGGTACATCGAAGATCCGGATCTTGCTGGCCGGCTCCGCCCGGGAGCGCAGGGCTGGTTCCGCAAGGAAGGCAAGGCCTATGTCCGGATCAACAGTTCCGGCCTGCGTGATCGCGAGCATGCAAAGGCGAAGCCGCCCGGCGTGCTGCGCGTGGCAGTGTTAGGCGATTCGTTTGCCGAGGCCATGCAGGTGGATCAGGAACACACGTTCTGGTCAGTTCTCGAACACCGCCTGAACGCCTGCGCGACGCGCAAAGTGGAGGTGCTCAATTTCGGCGTTTCGGGCTACGGCACCGCGCAGGAGTTGATCATGCTGCGTCGAGACGTTTGGCAGTACGATCCCGACATCATCCTCCTGGCGTTCTTCACTGGCAACGATGTACGCAACAACCACCGCGAATTGAACGGCAATGCTCCGGCGCCGTACTACAGCGTGCGCGACGGCCGCCTGGTGCTGGACGATTCGTTTCGAAGCCGGCTTGGCTCGCTGAAACGCAGCGGCCTCACGCGTGAGGTTAGGGAGGCGTACGGCGCTCTGCGGGGCCACTCGCGCCTGCTTCAACTTGCCACCCAGGTCAGGGCCGGGTTGCGACAGAAAAGGCAGCCGGAGCGCGACATGGCCGATGTCGAGAAAAGGGCCGCCAACGGATACGAAGCGGGCATCGACGATGCTGTTTACGCGCCGCCGCGCGACTCTCGCTGGGAGGAAGCGTGGCGAACAACGGAAGCGCTGCTTACCGCCATGCGCGATGAGGTTCGCTCGCACGGCAAGGAACTGTGGATCGTCACGCTCTCGACGGGCATACAGGTGCATCCGGATCAGCGGCTGCGCGCCGAGTTCGCACAGCGCGCCGGCGTGACGGACCTCTTCTATCCGGATCGCCGCGTCGCGGCGGCCGCGGAGCGCGACGGCGTGCCCGTCATCACGTTGGCGCCGATGATGGCCGAGTGGTCGGCTCGCACGGGCAGAGCACTTCACGGCTTCCCGAACTCGGTGGCGGGTTTCGGCCACTGGAACGAGGAAGGTAACCGGCTCGCGGGTGATCTGATCGCGCACCGGATGTGCGAATCCCTAGCAAGGCCGATGCCCGGAAGCCTCTCTACCGCCGCCCGGCCAAGCTTCTGATCACAGGTCGAAATTCAACTCTTATCGGGCTTCGGAGTCGTCTCCGGGAACTCCCGAAGCGCGGATCGCATCGCTTGAACGTGCGGCTGCGGCTTTCGGCATGGTGACTAATCGGCAAATCGTGACGTATTCTACACCCCTTCGCACGACTTTTCGTCACGGTACGTACTGGTACCCGCCATGGAAGTACCGGTAACTGCTCCAGCGTTTCCCTTCCGCACGGGTCAAGGGAAGCCGCAAGGTGGTTACGGGCGACGCCTGATATGATGTCTGCGTGGAAGTCGTCTGGGTGGTTCTCGCTGTCGTGCTCTGGATTGTCCTGAGCCGATTCACAGGCGGTTGAGGCGCCGCCTCGTCCGGCCGTGTGCCGGGCAAAGGCTCCTCTTGCGAGTGGAAAGGCCCTGACCACAAGTCACCTGAGTAGCGGACGCGTTCGAGTTTTCCGATAGCTCGGCGCCAAAGGCAGGCGGTTGCTCAGCGTGAAACGAGTTCGGCCACGCGGCGTCGGAGTTCGGTGGTCAGTTCACCCCGGCATTGCACCGTGAGGGCTTCGGTGGGAATCGGCTTGCCGATGCGGAGCGTCACCTCGCGGCTTCGGACCAGGACCCCATCCATAGGCAGCACATCGCGGGTGCCGATGATCCCGACCGGCACTATGGGGACTCCGGCCTTAATCGCTATATAGGCAGCGCCTTCCTTAAACGCGTCCATCTCGCCCTGGGAACGGCCGCCCTCGGGAAACACCAGCACTGAGACGCCGCGCTCCCGGATGACGCGGCTCGCTTCGGTCAGGGTCCGGAGTGAGGCTCGAGCATCGCGCGGGACGGGGATGTGGCCGGCGCGCTGCAGATGATACCCGATGAATGGCACCTTCCAAAGCCCCTGCTTGGCGAGGAAGCGGAACTGTGCCGGAATAAAGCTGACCGCGAGCGGCGTATCGATGTAGCTCAGGTGATTCGCGGCGAAGACGTAGCTACCGTCCGGCTGAATGTTTTCGAGTCCCTCGACTTTCGCGCGGATACCGGCGCCCGCGAGGAGCCATCGCGCCCAGACGCGCGCGACGTTGTGCTGCGCCCGGCCAGTGTGGTCGAAGAGGGACGTGAGGAGCGAGATTGTCCCGAAGAAGGCCGTGGCAACGATGATGAAAGGGTCGTTGATGAGGAGCGCGCGCAGCAAAGCCTATTGTAAAAGGACAGCGCGCGCCTCGCCCACCAGGAACAGCGATCCGGTTATGAAAATTGCCTCATCAGCGGCCGCGTCGCGCACGAGGTTGAGTGCCTCGGGAAGGGACGGCGCCATATGGAGCCGGGGGTGCTCTGTGAGGGAGAGGATCGTTTCAGGCCGGGCGGCACGAGTCTGAGAGGGGGCAGTGACGATCACCTGGGATGCAAGGGGGAAGAGAATCGCGGCCATTTCCTCGAGGGCCTTATCGCGCATCGCGCCGTAGATCAGGCGAATTCGCCGGCCGGCGTAGAACCGCTCGATATAGCGCGCAAGCGCCAGGGCGCCCGCGGGATTGTGGGCCCCGTCGAGGATGACGTCGGGCGAGGTTCGCACGCGTTCGAGGCGGCCGGGCCAGCGCGCAGAGGCGATCCCGTCCGGCGGGATCCCCAGAACATCGAGTGTGATCGCGGCGGTGAGGGCGTTCATCGCCTGGTGCTCGCCCGCAAGCGGGCATACGACCTTCAGGTGGCGCGCACGAAACGTGCATCCGGCAGGGGTTAGGTTCAGATCCGACATCTCCCAACGGGCAGCCCAGCAGGGTGTTACTCCGAGTGCGGCCGCGGTGGCGCGGACGACGTCTTCGGCCTCTGGGCGCTGCGGTGCGATGACGGCTGGGGCGCCGGCCTTGAGGATTCCCGCTTTCTCCGCGGCGATGGAATCGATGCCCCGGCCGAGAAACGCTTCGTGATCGTAGTCGATGGGGGTAATGACAGCTACGGCAGGCTGCACGACGTTGGTGGCGTCGAGCCGGCCGCCGAGGCCAACTTCCAACACGAGCGTATCAACGGCGTGCTCGCGAAAGAGGACGAATGCCATCGCTGTTACGGTTTCGAAGTAAGTGGGATGAGCCTCCAGTTCGCCGGCGGCCAGCAAGTGCTCCGCGGCTTCATGCACGGCGTCGAAGGCTTGGGCGAATTCTCCGGGAGCAACCGGTTGGCCCGCAATGCGGATGCGCTCAGTAGGCTCGGCGAGGTGGGGGGAAGTGTACAGGCCGGTGCGGCGGCCAGCGGCGCGGAGCCCAGCTTCGATCATGGCGCAGGTTGACCCCTTCCCGTTGGTGCCTGCCACATGGACGATCGCGGGTCCGCAATGGGGATCGCCAAGGGCGGAGAGAAGGACGAGCATGCGGTCGAGGCCGAGTTTGGCGGCTTTGACCTCATTGCCGAGCGAATAAAGGAAATGGACGGCGTCGGGATAATTCATCGGCGGGCGCGTACGAAAGCCATTCTACCCGTACCGACAACCAGCAGGCATCCGGCGGCCAGTTTGGCTTCGAATGCCCAGGGCGAGGAGGTCCCGGCGGGCGGAACGAGCGAGAAGCAGATGCCGGCAATCGTAACGAGCAGGCCCGCGATGCCGCTCGCCCGCCGACCGTGGCGAACCGCGGAGGCGAAAAGATAAAGGAAGGGGATGAAGTAGGTGATGACGGTCATATCCACGAGCAACTGATATCCAATGCGCAGATTCTCGCCGGCGAGCATGGCCAGGAGGAAAACGGTGCAGGCAACCGCTTGAGTGAGTAGGGCGACATGGGGTGTGCCCCAGCGGGGGTGCAGGCGGGTGAACGCCCGGGGAAGGTAACGATCCAGACCGATAGCGAAGGGCACGCGGGCGCTGCCGCTCATCCATGCGCCCAGCTGGCCCGTTACGCCCGCGGTGACGGCGATGGCGATGAGGGGCCCCAGGGCGGGGATGCCGAGGCGGGCCGAGGCTGCTGCACCCGCCTGCGCGAGGCCGCTCACGATGTTGACCTGGCCCGGGGGAAGGATCGCCATGACGGCGAGGGTGCCCAGGATGTAGAACGCGGCGATGGCGGCTCCGCTGATCCAGGCAGCTCGGGGGATGGTGCGTCGCGGGTCGCGGATCTCCCCGCCGAGGACGGCTCCGAGTTCGAGTCCGCCGAAGGCGAAGGCGATCTGGCTCCAGAAGTTCACCTTGTCCCAACTCCAGCCGGTGGTGACGCTGAGCGGGGTGGAGGGGCCGTGGACGGCCCAGACAGCGAAACCGAGCACGATCAGTCCGGCTCCGGCGCCGTATGTCGCTAGCGCGCCGATGTTCTCGGTCCAGCGGCCGACCTTCCATCCGATCAGGTTCGTAAGGGTGGCGGTCCAAAGGACCACAAGGGCAGACGGGATGACGAAAGCTGTGGAATCGGCTAAGTGGGCGTACTGGGCGCCGAACGCGAACACGGCCATGCCGATGCCGGCGAGCAGGAGGTTGGGGAAGTAGAACAGGTTGCTCAGCCAGTAGCACCAGCCGCAGAGGAAGCCGTGCCAATCGCCGAAGCTGTGCTTCGTCCAGGCATAGATGCCGCCCTGCTCCGGAAAGAGTTCCGAGAGGCGTGAGACGGCGAGAGCGGACGGCACGAAGAAGAAGACCGCGGCGAGAATCCAGAGGGGGATAGAGACCGGTCCCGCGTGCGCGGCGGCAGCCAGCCACCGGATGCCGACGACGGCTGCAATGTTGAAGAGGACCAGATCCCGAAGGCCGAGTTCGCGGCGGAGAGCGGGGGCCTTCCCCATCAGCCTTGCCTGGTCTGAATTCGGAATCCGGGGCAGCGCCGCATGCGTACCATGATACGGTTGCCGTGCAATGAGAGCTGCTGGTCCGCATAAACTGCTGCAAAAGCAGGGGTATACTTACGCTGTAGTGCGAATACTGCGCTTACTCGCGGTCTGTTCCGCCGTTGCCCTGCTGGCGGCCCAGGAGGGCGCCCCTCCGGCCTCGAACGGAGTATGGCAGAAGGCTATGAACGCGGCGCAGGAGGCTCACGAGAAAGGGCAGTACGCGTTAGCAGAGAAGGAGTTACGGCTGGCTCTCGCGGAGGCCGAGGGATTTGAGATCAACGACCCCCGGCTTGCTGGAACGCTTGACCGCCTCATCACTCTGTACCGCACCGAAGGGCAGCCGCTTCAGGCTGAACCCTATTACCACCGGCTGCTGGGCATTCAGGAAGGCACCTACGGGCCGGCGGACCTGCGCCTGACCCCGACCCTGCACGGACTAGGCACGTTGTACACGTCGTTCCGCAAGTACGATGAAGCGGAGGCGGCGTTCCAGCGGGCGCTGGCCATACGGGAGAAGGCGCTCGGCGAGTCGCATCCGGAGGTCGCAGCGACGCTCGAGAGCTTGGCCGGCCTGTATGTTGCGGCGGCGAAGTTCGACCAGGCGGAGGTATCCTACACCAGAGCGCTGGCTATCCGCGAGAAGGCGCAAGGGCCGGAGCATCTGAGTTTGGCGACGACGCTGGATGGCATGGGCGTGCTGTACCGGGATCAGGGAAAGTATCCAAAGGCCGAACCCGTCTACCGCCGGGCGCTGTTCATCCGGGAAAAGGCATTGGGGCCGGACCACGCGGACCTCGTCCCCACGCTCGATGCCTTGGCTTGGCTGTGCTACGCGCAACGCAAGTACAGTGAAGCGGAGCCGTTGTATCGGCGTGCGCTGGTGATCTGGGAGAAGGCCGTGGGTCCGGATCATCCGACGGTCGCGCAGGCGCTGGACAATCTGGCGGAAACGTATGTGAAGCAGGAGCAGTATGCGCGAGCCGAGCCCCTGTACCGGCGCGCGCTGTCGATTCGCGAGCGGACGATGCTGGGCAGTTTCGACAAGCTGGCTTCGGTGTACGTGGCTCAAAAGCGGTATCCCGAGGCCGAGGCGCTGTACCAGCGCGCGTTGAGTGTTGCGGAGCGGCGCCCGCGCCCGGATCAGACCGAGATCGGGATGGTGCTGGAGCGGTACGCACAACTGCTGCGGTTGCTCGAGCGGACCGACGAGGCGAGGCGGATGGAGGCGCGAGTCGCGAAGATCAAGGAGCGGGCGGACGAGGAGAGGCGGAAGGCGGAAGAGCCGTAAGGCCTCCAGGCTCGCTTCGTTTCGCGGTGGGCGACAGGCATACCGCGGCCGCGATTGGTTGGTCGTCTAAACTAGGGGATTGCCTGCAGTTCAGACTTTTTCATATCCAACCGCGTCATTGTCGAAGGAGCCAGAGAGTTGATCTTTCGGGAGGTCGAGGACCGCGACCTTGTTGTGAAATCCCGGCGAGGCAATGTGGAGGCGTACAACCTTCTCATTTCCCGATGGGAGAAGCGTGTCTTCAACTATCTCTTAAGGCTGGTTCGCGACCGGGAGGACGCCCTGGACCTGGTCCAGGAGGTGCTCCTGAAGGGGTACCAGAACGTGGCGAAACTCGAGGATGCCGACCGTTTCGGACCGTGGTTGTTCCGGATCGCGCACAACGAGGCGTTCTCGCTGCTGCGGCGACGCCGGCCCGAGGTCGATGTCGAAGTTTGCCCCGAGACTGCCGGCCGGAGCTATCGGATGTTTCCGGTAGAACTGGCGCTCGCAGTTAACGGGGCGCTCGCTACGTTGTCGGCCGACCAGCGCGAAGCGGTGGTGCTGAAGATCTACGAAGGATTCAAGTTCGAGGAAATGGCCGAGATACTCGGCTGCCCGGTCTCCACGGTGAAGTCACGCTTATACGCGGCCCTCGACCTCCTGAAAGGCACTCTGGCTCCAATTCAAACGCGGAGTGTCGAATGAGCTGTTCGCGTGACAGGATCAAGGATTACTTCTTCGGAGAATTGAGCGAGGGAGAACGCAGCGCGGTCGGGGACCACATGAGCGAGTGCCTGGCGTGCCGCGAGGAATTTGAGCGCATGCGGCTTACTCAGGCAGCTCTGCGATCTGTTCCGGACGAAGAGCCCCCTCGCCGTACCGCATTTGTTTCGGATAAGGTATTCGAGCCGAACTGGTGGCAGCGGTTGTGGTCGTCGGGTGCGCGTCTCGGGTTCGCTTCTGCGGGGGTGCTTGCGCTCGCGATCGTATTCCACGCCGTATGGCAGCCTGCGCCCGCTCCGGTGGCGGTGATGGACGAGAAGGTGATCGAGGCTCGCGTGAGCGCGGAAGTAGAGCGGCGGCTGAAGCCGGCGGTCGTGGCGGCCGTGGCGGAGTCCGAAGCCCGGCAGGCGCGGAAGACGACCGACCTGATCGAGACCGCTCGCCGGGAGTTTGAATTTCAGCGGCGCGCGGATCGGGTGAGTGTAGAAGAGGCGCTGGTGTATCTCCAGAAGAAGTACAACGTGCTGTACCGGATCAGTTCGAACTTCGAGCAGGGAGGCAGGCCGTGAGGCGTCTTCTGAGCGTGGCGCTGTTTGCCTCGACACTGTTTGCGGCTGCTCCCATTACGCGCCATTCGCTGGAACCCGTGGAGCGCGGGTTCGACAAGGTTTTGTCCGGCGTGGATGTAAACGACCCGTTCGACATCATTGGGTTGACGCGTGGTCTGTACTTGGAAGGCTTTGGCGTCGTGTTCACGACCGAGACGAACCTCGTTATCTCGTCGATTTCGCCGTTTGCGAGGACCCCGAACAAGGACGACATCACTAAGCTCCGTCTGAAGAAAGCGTCCCGGCTCGAGATACTCAGGGGCTTGATGCGCCAGCAATTGCTGGCAGCCGGTACGACACTCCAATCGGTTCCGCTGAACGAGCAGGTGGTGGTGGCCGTGACCTTGTTCTACAGGGCCTTTGAACAGAGGGACGGGTTGCCCGATCAGATCATCATGCAGGCTCCGCGGCAGACACTTATGGATATCAAAAACGGCCGCGCCGAAGAAACCGCAATCCGGGTGCAGGAGCAGTAGAACGTGCGGCTGGGCGAAATCCTCATCTCCCGGAGTCTCATCGAACAGGAGGACCTAGACCGCGCGCTCGAAATCCAGAAGGAGCGGGGCGAGAAGATCGGGAAAATCCTGGTGGACCTCGGTTTCGTGGCCGTGCGGGATATCCTGGCCGCGCTCTCTGAGCAACTCGATGTGCCGCTGGTGACGCTCGAAGGCGAGCCGGTGGCGGTGCCGGAGACCGAAGGGCTTGCGCCACGGTTCATGCGGCAGTGCCGTTTCGTGCCGCTGGCGGCGTACGATTCGACGCTGCGCATCGCGATGGCGGACCCGCTCGACTTCGAGACGATCGCGGCGGTGTCGGGCTTCACGGGCCTGAAGATCGAGCCGGCGCTGGCGGGTGAGCAGGAGATCCTGGACGCCATCGACAGGGCGTACGGCGAGGCGGAGAAGCAGGGGTCCGACGAAGGCCGCGAGGGGCACGCGGACGAGGACCTGGAGCACCTGCGGGACATGGCGAGCGAGGCGCCCGTCATCCGGCTGGTAAATGCGATGATCGCGCAGGCCCTCGAGAAGCGCGCATCGGACATCCACATCGAGCCGTTCGAAAAGGAATTCCGCATAAGGTACCGCATTGACGGCGTGCTGCACAGCCAGGATGCACCTCCGCGCGAACTGAAGGCCGCGGTGATCTCGCGCGTGAAGCTGATGGCAAAGCTGAACATCGCCGAGCGCCGCCTGCCGCAGGACGGCCGCATCAAGATCAAAGTGGCGGGGCACGAGGTGGATCTTCGCGTTTCGACGCTCCCGACGTTATACGGCGAAAGCGTCGTGATGCGTTTGCTCGATCGTTCAGCCGGCGGGTTCTACGATCTCCAGTCGCTCGGCTTCGATCAGGGAATGCTCGACCGGATGGAGCACTTCACGTCGCTGCCGCACGGCATCTTCCTGGTGACGGGACCGACGGGAAGCGGCAAATCGACGACGCTCTATTCGGCGCTGAAACGCATCAACCTGCCCGACAAGAAGATCATCACCATCGAGGATCCGGTGGAGTATCAGATGGACGGGATCAACCAGATCCACGTGAACCCGCAGATCGGGCTGACGTTCGCCGCGGGTTTGCGGCACATCGTCCGCCAGGACCCCGATGTCATCATGGTCGGCGAGATTCGCGATCGCGAAACCGCCGACATTGCGATCCGGGCCGCCCTGACGGGCCACCTCGTATTCTCGACACTGCACACGAACGACGCACCGAGTGCGATCACTCGTTTGGTAGATATGGGCGTCGAGGAGTACCTGATCAGTTCGACAGTCGTCGCGGTGCTGGCGCAACGCCTGGTGCGGTTGATCTGCCCGCACTGCAAGGCGCCGGCTGGAACGCGCATGACGCCGGACGGACAGCGTGTCGAGTGCTATCGCGGGGCCGGATGCGACCGTTGTTTCGGGACAGGATTCCATGGCCGCGTAGGTATTTTCGAGTTGATGGAGCTCAACGACGAGTTGCGGACGATGATTCTGGCGAAGGCTGATGCCGCGCAGTTGACTGCCGCCGCACGCCGGAACGGGATGCGCACGCTGCGCGAGGACGGATGGATGAAGGCTCCAATGGGCCTCACCACCGCCGACGAAGTGCTGCGCGTGACGCAGGAGTTCTAGCCGGATGAGAGGCGCCCGCTAATGGCCGCGACGTACTTTTTCCGGGCCGTGGCGCCCGACGGGAAGCTCCGAACCGGGACGCTCAACGCCGAGACGGACAAGGTGGTTGCGCGCGAGTTGCGGCAGCAGGGACTCGTGCCTGTGTACGTCGGGCTTCAGCCCTCGAAACGTTTCGAACTGAAGCTGCCATCTTTCAAGCGCGGGCGCCGCCGCGAAGTGCTCTTCTTCACGCAGGAACTTTCTACGCTGCTGAACGCGGGCGTGCCGCTCGACCGCGCGCTCCAGATCACCAGTGAGCTGACCGAGGGCGCGGGATTCCGCTTCGTCGTGCTCGACATCCTCCGCGTGCTCAAGGGCGGCAAGTCGCTGGCGGATTCTCTCGCGACGCATCCGGAGTCGTTCAATTCGCTATACGTCAACATTGTGCGTGCAGGCGAGGCTTCGGGCGCGCTCGGCGCGGTGTTTTTGCGGTTGACGGAGTTCGAGAAGACGCGGGACGACCTGCGGAGCTTCATCATTTCATCGATGGTGTACCCCGCGCTGCTGGTTCTGGTGGGCCTGGCCTCGGTGCTGGTGCTGATGAACTTCGTAGTGCCGCGCTTCGCTCAAGTCTTCGCAGATTCGCGAATGCGAATGCCGCTGCCGACGCTCATGCTGATCGAGACGAGCCGTATCGTGAAGACCTACGGCTGGATCGTGATCGGGGCGGCGATTGCATCCGCGCTCGGGATGCGCGCCTACATCCAAACCGCCGCGGGCCGGTTGTGGTGGGACGGGTTCCGGCTGAAAATCCCGGTGCTCGGCGACGCGCTGAGGAAGGCGGAGACGGCGCGGTTTGCGCGCGCGATGGAGACGTTGGTATCGAACGGCGTAGGCCTGGTGCAATCGATCGGCATCGCGGGTGCGACGCTGATGAACCGCAAGATCGCGCAGTCGCTCGACAGCGTGGCGCAGGGCGTGAAGCGCGGCGAGGGTATTGCCGTGCCGCTGAAGCGGACCGGCCAATTCCCGCCGCTCGCGAGCCACCTGCTGCTCGTAGGCGAGGAAACGGGTCGGCTGGACCACATGTTCGCGCGCATGGCCGAGATTTACGAATCCGACACCCGGGCGGCAATCAGGCGCTTTACGGCACTACTGGAGCCGATGATCATATTGGTGATGGGCGTCGTAGTGGGCGCCCTGATCCTGAGCATTTTGCTGGCAATCACGAGCATTAACGAGGTGGCGCTATGAACGAGTCAAGAAACAGAAAGCGCGGCGGCGCGAGGAGGCGGCGGGGCGTCACGCTCATTGAGATGCTCGTCGTCGTGACGATCATCGCGCTGTTCGCGGCAGTGGCGACGATCAAGCTCTGGCCGCAGGCGGATAAAGCGCGCGTGACGGCGGCACGGACGCAGATCGAGGCGCTGCTGAACGCGGTACAGCTTGCGAAGCTCGAGACGGGCATCTTCCCGACCACCGAGGAGGGACTGGCATCCGTGCGCAAGTACATGGGCAAGGATATTCCGAACGACCCGTGGGGGCACCCGTATATCTACCGCTTCCCCGGCGAGCACGGTGAAGATCCGGAGATCATTTCCTACGGCGCCGATGGGCAGCCCGGCGGCGAGGGCATCAACGCGGACATCGTGAGCTGGAAAGGCCAGTAACGAGTGTGCGTTGGGGTCCAGGGAATGCGGAGTATGCGCGGCAAGGCTCGGCGGCGCGGGGTCACGCTGCTCGAAATGTTGATCGTCGTAGGGATCATCGCCTTGCTCGCGGGGATCAGCTTCCCGACGGTCACGGCTGGCCTCGAAACTCTACGGTTGAACTCCGCGTGCGACTCGCTGGTCGCGTTCTTCAATGAGGCCCTGAGCCGGGCAGAGCGGCGGCAGGAAGTGGTGGAGGTCACCGTTCTGAAGGCCGAGCGGCGGCTGACCATGCATTCGAGCCGTGCCGGTTTTGAGCGCCGGCTGCAACTGCCGGAAGGAATCACGATCCGTTCCGTGCTGCCGGCCGTGTCAGGAGATGCGGACGCGCCCCGCACGTTCGCACTGTTCCCCGGCGGCGCCGCGCCGCGCTTCGGTATCGAGATCGCGGGCTCCCGGAGCACACGGAGGATTGTGCGGATCGATTCCATGACCGGCGTCCCGAGAATCGAGAAGGTGGAATGAGGCGCGGTTTCACGTTACTCGAGTTGCTCGTCGCGACTCTCATCATGGGCATCGCGGTGGCAGGCTTGCTGTCGAATATGTCGGTGTCGCTACGCAATGCAGCCCGGTTGACGGAGCACGACCGCGCCTCGGTGCTCGCGCGCGCCAAGATGGACGAACTGCTGCTGGACCGCACGCTTCCTGCGGGGGCGGAAGTGCAGGGTCGCTTCGCGCCTGAAGTGGCGGGCGGTGTGGAAGCCGGCTGGCGCGCGAGTGTCTCGCTCTTCGAAGCGCCTCCCAACGCGCATCCGGGCATGTCGGTGCTGGAACGCGTGGCGCTCGAGATCTGGTGGCGGGATGGCGGCTCGCAGCGCAGTTACAAGCTGGACGGATACAGGCGCGGGCAGATCCCCGTGCAGGCGGCGCCGCAATGAGACGTCGCGGCGTCACACTCATCGAACTTCTGATCGCGGTCTCGCTGCTGAGCCTGCTGAGCACCGGCGTGCTGATTGCATTGCGCGTTGGCCTGAGTGCGACCGAGACGGCTAACGCGAAGATTCTGGCGAACCGGCGCTCCATCAGCGTCCAGCGCATTCTCCGGGACGAGCTTGAAGGCTTGATCCCGGCGAAGGCGCTTTGTCCCGTCGGCCAGGGGCAGCAGCCAATGCAGGTGCCGCTTTTTCAGGGCGAGCCGGAGACACTGCGGATCGTGTCTTCGTACTCTCTGAACGACGCGGCGCGCGGATACCCTCAGGTGCTGGAGATGCAGGTGATCCCGGGAGAGAGCGGGCGCGGCGTGCGCCTGATCGTGAACGAATCGCTGTACACGGGGCCGGCGAGCGCGGGCGCGGCGTGCCTCGGTGTGGCGCCGGACCCGGCGACGGGAGCGCAACGGCCGCAGTTCGCTCCGGTGCAGGCGGGCCCGCGGTCGTTCGTGCTGGCCGACAAGCTGGCGTTCTGCCGTTTCTCTTACCTGGACGCGCGCCCCAATCAGCCGGCTCAATGGGTGCCGGTGTGGACTCAGCCGGGCTGGCCGGCTGCCGTACGGGTGGAACTGGCGCAACTCGAGGTGGACCGCTCGCGCGTGCCGCTGATGAGCGTGACGGCGCCGATTCATATCGTCCGGCGGATGGACTGGACGTATGTCGATTAGGGTGACAGTCCGGAAGAAGCCGCGCGGCGGGAGGAGCGGCAGCGCGCTGCTGACGGTTCTATGGCTCTCCGCTGCACTGGCGGCGATTGCGTTCTCGCTGGCGACCACCGTGCGGGGAGAGACGGAACGCACGGCGGCGGCGAAGGACGGATTGAGCGCGCAATACCTTGCGACGGCCGCTATCGAACGCGCGCTGCTCTATATCGAATGGGCGCCGATGGCGACCGATGCCGAGGGCAAGTCGAAGTATTTCACCTGGGGCATGCCGTACCTGGACTTGCCGTTCCCGACAGGCGTGGCGCACGTCGAGGTAATCCCGGAGGGATCGAAAATAAACCTGAACAGCGCGCCCCCGGAGGAGCTCTATGGCTTGCTGACCGCGCTCGGAGCCGGGGCGGACCAGGCGCGCGAGGTGGCGCTGGCGATCGTGGACTGGCGGACGCCGCTGCCGCCCGGGGCCGGCCCTACGGAGTTCGATTCACTGTACCTTTCGCAAAATCCGTCTTTTCTGGGCCGGCATGCGTCTTTCGAAGAGATCGAGGAATTGCTGCTGGTGAGAGGCATGACGCCCGAATTGTTCCATGGCGGTTACGAGCACGACGCGAACGGCAAACTGAGGCCGCGCCCAGGTGTGCGCGATTGCGTCACCGTGTACGGCGCGCGCGCGGTGGACGCCAACACGGCGCAACCACAGGTGCTCGCGGCCGTCGGGCTCCCGCCGGAGTACATCACAGCAATCGTGGAGACGCGCCGGCTGGCGCCGATTCGGACGACGGAGCAGTTGAAGGCTATTGTGGGTGATGCGCCGGGTTCGGCGCGGATCGGAATCGGCGGCGGATCGATCTTTACTCTGCGGGCGACGGCGCGCTTGCGCCGCTCGAACGGAGCGCTCTCCGAAGACCGGAGAAGCGCGGCGGCGGTGGTGAAGCTAATGCCGCAGACTTCGGAGCAGTGGTATCACGTGCTCCGGTGGTATGACAACGTATGGGTGCAATAAATACCAACATCGAACTGCGGCGCTGGCTGGCCTTTGGGACGGGTGTCGGCATCGAAATCGGCCCCAATGACCTGAGCGTCGTGGTTGTGCGGGTGCGGCCCTCTGGCGTGTCGGTGATGGCGGAGGCGGTCATAGAGCGCTTCCGCGAGCGTCCCGCTGCGGATTGGGGCGCCGAGTACGCGACCCTTCTGCGGAAGCACGGAGTGGCGCACCTGCCCGCGACGGCGCTCCTGCCGCGGCGCGAAGTGATTCTGCGCGTGCTGAACCTGCCGGGGGTTGCCGACCGTGACCTCGAATCGGCTGTCGCATTCCAGATCGATTCGATGCACCCGCATGGAGAAGATGAGGCGGCATGGGCGTGGTCGCGGCTGGGACCGGGCTCGGTGCTGGTCGCGATTGCACGCAGCGCGCTGGTCGAGGATTGTCTGCGGCTGTTCAACGAAGCGGGCGTGCGGCTTGCGGCGCTGACGCTTTCTGCCGCGGTGCTCAACCCCGCCGTGAGGATATTCGCAGCCCCGCCCGCGGGCGGGTTCGTGGCGTTTTCCGAAGTGGGCGGCTCACTCGAAGCATATGGCGAGAGCGATGCGCGGCCTGTGTTCTCGGCGGCGTTCGACATGCCGGCCGCCCGGGCGTGCGCGCTCGCCGCTTCGGAACTGCGGCTGCCTGCCGAAACGGAGCCGGTTGGCCTCGCGACGCTATTGCCGCGTCCGAAAGAGACGCCGGCGGACTTCAGCGTGGAAGCGAACCCATTGCCATACGCGGCCGCAATCGCTGGAGCGTGCCCGCTGCTGGCGCACCCGGTGAACCTGATGCCCGCGGCGATGCGGTCCTCAACGTCGCGCATACGGTATGTGCCAACCGCCGTGCTCGGCGTGATGCTGGTCGCGGCCGCAGTCGCGCTGCTGGCCGTGAAGCCGGTGGAGGACAGGAAGTACGTGGATGCGCTGGTGCGTGAGATCGCGCGGCTCGAGCCGGAGGCGCGTAAAGCCGACGCACTCGACCGGGCCATCGGCGCCACCCGCGCCCGCTCGCAGTTGATCGACTCGTTCCGAAGGCGCTCGCACCACGACCTCGACACTCTGCAGGAACTCACGAAGATGCTCGAGCCGCCCGCCTTCCTCGAGCAATTGGAGCTGACGCGGACCACCGTCACGATCGGCGGGCAGACCCCGCAATCGGCAACTCTGCTGAAGGTGCTGGACGATTCGCCGAGCTTCCGCGGCTCCGAGTTCACGGTCCCGATCGCGCGCGCTAATAACGGCGACGTGTTCCGCGTGCGAGCGGCGCGGGAAGGCGCGGAATGACGCTGGGCACGCGCGACAAACGGGCTTTGGCGCTCCTCGGCGGCGCGGCACTCGTCGTAGCGGTGCTCTCGGTTGCATGGCAGCCGGAGTCAGCCGCGCCGGCCGCCGCGCCGGTGGATTCAATCCCGGTTGCTGAATTGAGGCTGGAGCGCTTGCGGCGGACCGCGGCCACCGTTCCCGGCAAGGAGCAGTTGCGGAAGCAGGTGACGGCGGAGTTGGAGGCGCGGGAAAAGGGACTGATCCGTGCGGACACTCCGGCGCTGGCACAGGCGCAGTTGCTCGATGTTGTGCGCCGGACGGCGCGCGCGCTGCCGCAGTCGATCGACTTCACGTCCATTGAGCTCGGGCAGCCCCCGTCGCCGCTGGGACAGGATTACGGCGAGGTGTTCGTCAGCGTGAATTTCGTCTGTCCGATCGAGGACCTGGTGAACTTTCTGGCGGAGTTGACCGCACAGCCGGAGGCGATTGCGACGCGGGAGATGCGAGTGACGCATCGCCCAGATAAGCAAAAGACGATCGGCGTGCGGCTGACCATCTCGGGAATCGTCCCGAGGAGTCTGGTGCCGAACAAGCGAGGCGCGCTGTGAGCCGCAAGCTGCTCCTGCTGAACGTCGTGCTCGCGGTGCTGGTGTTCGTGGTGGGGACGCGTGCGCGGCAAAACTGGCTGGAAGCGGAGAAGCGGGCGAGTGTGGTCCTCAACAAGCGCATTCCCGCCGCCGCGCCGCCGCCCTTCTCGCCTCTCACGGGGCTGGAACG
>DATMXS010000244.1:0-4868 GCA_035561355.1 Bryobacteraceae bacterium
GCCGGAAACTCCGCCCCGCGCTTTGCCATCCCCGGCGTGACACCCGATCTCAGCATCCGCCGCATGATGGAGCGCCCACCCGCGGCGCCGCGCATTCCGCGGCTTCAACTTCGCGAGGTCTGCATCCCGAACGTGTTGCCCCCGCCGCCACCCGCCGGAATTTAGCGGGAGTTCTTACCCTTTAACCAGTCCAGCGAGAAACGCGCGAAAGTAATGCGTTCGTAGGGACGGCCGTCTCCGCGCTCGTACAGCAACCCAAAGCTCCGGTCCGGCAGCACGACGAGGCATGAGTATGCGGCAGGGCCGTCGTGAATCTCCTTCGCAACGGGCCAGGTCCTGCCGTCGTCGTTGCTGAGCCGGACGGTCATGCGCTCGCGTTTTGTGCTCGCGGCATTCGAGAACAACAAGCGGCCGTCGCCCTTCTCGCGGGCAGCCGGGACCGCACGGACCAGACTGGCCTGACAAATGGGGTCGATGAGCGCGTCGTCCAAAGTGGTCTGCCCCCACGTCAGGCCGCCATCACGGCTCAAGGCAATCGCCCGGCGGTTGACGCCGTGATACGAACGCATGTTGAGTAGCAGGGACCCGTCGCGGAGTTCGGCCACGGCGGACTCGTTTGTTTTTTCGCCGGCGATTCCGCCGATGTTCCACGTTGCGCCGCGATCATCGCTATAGATGACATGCGAGTGCATCGCCTTCGTTTCTTTGACGATGTGATCGCAAGGGATGACAAGGCGCCCGGTCCGGAGTTGGATCCCGTTGCCGGGCCCGGTGGCATACCACGTCCAGTCCGGGCGTTTTACGGATGCTGTGATGTCGATCGGCACGCTCCAGGTAGCCCCATCATCGCGGCTGGCCGTTATCCAGACCGTGCGGCTCTCCTCGACCGCAGCCGAGACTATTTGGTTTTCGGTAACGTGCCCGGCATTTCTCGTGAGCAGCAGAAGGATAGCTCCTGTCTTGCGATCGACGACCGGCGCGGGATTTCCGACGGTATCCGTGCCCAAGTCGGCGACGATCGCCGTCTTGCTCCAGGTCCGTCCTTTGTCGAAGCTGCGCTTCACCAGCAGGTCGATGTCTCCGCTGTCGGAGCCGGAGCCTCGCCTGCCCTCACAGAACGCCAGCAGCGTCCCCTGTTTCGTCGCTACGATCGCGGGAATGCGGAACGTATGATAGCCATCCTCGCCCGCTTGAAACACTTCCACTTGCTCTAGATCCGGGGCGGCAACCACCGGGGCTGCGGCTAGTATGCAAAGGGCCAACGCGAGCGGGCAGGCGAAACGAAATCTGCGCTGCTGTCTGTTCATTGAAGATATACCCGGCTCAAGCTCTGCGGCTGTCGCGCCGCTGAGCCAGTTTCGCAGCGAGCGCTCCGCCCATTGCCGCGAATGCCGTAAACACAAGGAACATCACGAACAACGAGACCAGGAGATTGATCGCCATCCCCATCGGGCTGCGCAGAAGCTCAAGGAAGGCTTCGACGTTACCCTGGCCAAACGGCAGATTCTCAATTTGCGCCCGCGTGGTCCGCTCGAACTCGCCACTCCGCACGGCGGCGACGAAGCTGAAGGTGAAAAGGACGGTGAAGATCATGAAGCTGAACAGCCCCGTCATCCAACCCATCCTGACGCCGCGTTCCACGGTGAGTGGTTCCTGCGCGCGCCGCTCGTACCACATCGCAGCCAGCAGTCCCGCTCCGAACAGCCACAACGGGCAGCCGAAGTACAGCAGGAACGTAAACAGGTTCCCCATGAGGGCGGCAAGAAACCCCAGCCGGACCGCAAGTGGATTGCTGAAGTTCACAGGTGTGAATTTCACTACCGCAGGAGAAGGCTGAGGCGGGGGGGCAGGCGGAGGGGGCTCGGGTTCGTCCGCGTCGTTCAGCCACTCGTCCCGTTGCGGCTTCCCGCACTTGTGGCAGAAGCGCGCATCGGGCGGGAGTTCCGCCCCGCAAGTACAATAGTCGGGCACAGCATCAGTGTAATCACCCAGGAGGCTGCGGTCCACCCAAGCGCTATTCCTAGCCCGAATCGCGCTGCTCCGGTGGCTCCTCCCAGAACCCACCAGGACGCGCTGATTACGAGTGCGGCCATTACCCAGAAGCCACTTCGCCATACGGGCGCCACACCCGCCAGCACCAAACCGGTATAGATCCCCAGGCAGCGCGCGCACAGCGCCATCCCCGGCTCCTGGTGACACACGGAGCCCAACGCCAACCACACGCCCGGCATCACCGGCGCGACCGCCGCCGCGATTACGGCAAGCGCGCCAGCGCCGCCCAACAGCAGCCTCGGTTGCGCTTTCATAGGATTGTGACCACGCTGCTCGTACTTGCCCATGCCGACGATCCCGAACTCCCGCTGCTGAAGGAACTGCCGTCCGATGTCCGTGTCGTGACGGTTGACAGAGTGGAAGCGCTCTCCGGCGCCGCGCTCGACGCCGATATCATTCTCGCGTGGTGGGCGCCGCGCCCGCTGCTCGAGGCCGCGTTCGCCCAGACCCGCAACCTAAAGTGGGTCCATTCGGCCTCGACGGGAGTAGACACCGTCCTCTTCCCTGCCCTCATCGAAAGTCCTGTCCCTCTCACGAACGCCCGCGGCGCCTTCAGCGCCTCACTCGCGGAGTTCACAGTGTTGGCGATGCTGTCCTTCGCGAAGGACGTGCGCCGCATGCTGCGGCAGCAGGCCGCCGCCTCGTGGGAACCCTTCGATGTGGAGATGCTTGCCGGCCGCACCCTGGGGGTTGTCGGATACGGCGATATAGGCCGCGCCATTGCACAGCTCGCGCGACCCTTCGGCATGCGGATCCTGGCGCTTCGCCGTCGGCCCGAGTTGTCCGGGGAGGATCCGCTGGTCGATCGCGCGTACGGATCCGACGGCCTGCTCGAAATGCTGACCCACTGCGATTACGTCGCGGCAACCGCGCCACTCACGCCTTCAACCCATGGTCTCATCGGCCCTGCAGCGTTCAGCGCCATGAAGCGCGAGGCCGTGCTGATCAACGTCGGGCGCGGGGCTGTTATCGACGAGCCCGCATTGATCCGTGCTCTCGAAGGAGGAGACATCCGAGGCGCGGCGCTTGACGTCTTTGAAACCGAGCCGCTTCCCGCCGGCCATCCGTTTTGGAAGATGGAAGATGTGCTACTCTCGCCGCACTGCGCGGATCATATTGCCGGATGGCGCGCGGACGCCATGAGAGTGTTCCTCGATAACTTCAGACGGTTTAGGGCTGGCGAGCCGCTGAAGAACATCGTCGACAAGAGGACGGGGTACTGAACAACCGGTCGACTTCGGCGCTGTGCACACGCTTAAGAACGTGCAAAGCGGACTGCTTGAACCCGCTTACTTGCGTGCGCGGCTCTACCACCTCTTTTGCTCGCGAGCTTTCGCCTCCGCTTCCTTCACGCGGTCCAGAATCTTCCGCGCGTCCACCTTCATCAACGTGCCGCACTTCGGACACCGCAGCCTCGGCGCCTGTTCAAGAGTTGCCACAGTCTGCTCGGTCTTTTCGCCGCACGCCGGGCACGGGATGCGCACTGTTGCATTGGGATCCAGCCGGATGTTCATGCCGCGCCAGCGTACCGGAACCGCCCGGGCCAAGTCAATCGGCGGTGAACGCTCTGCGCCAGGCGCTAATCCCCTTCCAGGCGCTCCTGATCGGCCGGGCCGCCTGCAGCCAGCACGTGATCGAGGAACGCCGCTGGAGGCAGCGCGCCCTCGAAGCCTCGGGTTTCGTTGATCACTACCTTGGGCACGCCCATAACGTTGTACCGATTGGCTACCTGCGGGAACTCAGAAACCTCGACGATGTCGGCCCGCACTTTTTCGCTTTCGATTGCCATCTGCTGCGCGGTGCGCACGGCCCGCGGGCAGTATGGTCAAGTAGGCGTCGTCAGCACCTGAATGTGAACGTCCTTGTCGAGCTTGCCCAATTCGCTCTTGATCGCTGCCGGAAGATCAGTCGCGCCGCGTGACACGTCCACTATGGTCTCCACCAGCGTCCCGAACGTGTACCCTGCCGGGATTCCGAAGAAACGGATGCCGTAGTCCTCAGCGCCCAGCACCGCGATGGCCGGGATCTTGTCTACGCCGTGCCGCCGGGCGTCGCCGGCCTGCTCGACGAAGTCATAAACCTCAACGGATAACCGCTCGGATAATTCCGCGAGTTCCTTTACGAGCCCCTCGGTCTGTTCGCACCATTCGCAGGCCGGACCGGCCGGCAGCGCCAACGGCGACTTCCGCTGGGAATACACCACCAGCTTCACCGGACCTGTGAGTTTCCCGGAAAATAGGGTGGTTAGCGCCTTGCGGTCCGCATCCCGGATGATGGCCATCGCCCCGCCCTCCTGGCCACGAGTATGCACCAAATCGAGCCTCGCGAGCGACCGGGCGCGGTACACTGATACCGCTTTGCACGACAGCGACGACATGTGGATGCGCGAAGCCCTCGCGCTGGCCAACGAGGCCGGCGCGGCCGGCGAGGTGCCGGTCGGCGCAGTCCTTGTCATCGACGGCAAGGTGGCCGGCCGCGGCCGTAATGCCCCAATCACGTCGCACGATCCCACCGCACACGCTGAGATGTTGGCGTTGCGGGAAGCCGCCGCCGCCGCCCGCAACTACCGGCTCGAAGAAGCCACCCTGTACGTGACGCTCGAACCGTGTGTAATGTGCGCCGGCGCGCTGGTTGCGGCCCGGATTCGGCGACTCGTGTTCGGCGCGCGTGATCTCCGGTTCGGCGGCATCCGCAGCAAGTTCCAGATCGCCGATTCCGACATTCTCAACCACCGGGTGGAAATCGCAGAAGGCGTCCTCGCCCCGGAGTGCCTGGAGGTGCTGCAGGAGTTCTTTCGCGGGCGGAGGGGGTAGGAG
>DATMXS010000245.1:0-21503 GCA_035561355.1 Bryobacteraceae bacterium
CTGCCGCGTCGAGCCATTCGCTCCGTGCGCCGCGCACCGGCATCAGAATACTGATCAGCGGTTCCCGCGTGAGGCCGGCGCCCGGCCGTACACGCTCGTGCTGTTCGATCCAGGCGGGGTAATCGAAGCGCTCCGTGTAGCCCAGGCGCACCGCCCACGATCGCGCACGTGTGCCGGTCCACCGTGCCGCGCGGAACAGAATGCTGTCCTCGACCCGCGCCAGCCTCCTGTCCTGGTTGCGCTGCTCCCGCGCAAGCCACTCGAGCCGCGCCTTGATCTGGTCCGGCGTCACCGGCCCCCCGTCGCAACCGCGCGCACGAACACGACAAGCGTGTCGAGCGGCAATGGGGTGAGAGCAAGCAGGCAGAGGGCCACGCGAAACGCCATGGGTGCATTCTATCGCTGCCGTGTAGCGCCCGTCGCGGTTGGCTCCGATCTGCCCGCACTCAAACTCAACAGCCGATCAATGCCGCCCGGCGCGCGCGGAACCCGGTGGTAGACTGTGGAATCCAATGCCGGACCGCTATATTCGGGCGCCTCACGTTCGCGTGCCCTCCGTCATAAACCGGCTTTTCGGGCCGGCCGGGGTAGTGCGCCGATGACGCCCGGCGCTCCGCCGCAAGCCGCCCCGCCCCGCAGGGTCCGTGAGCCCGGAGTCTCCCTCGGACGCAACGCGATCGCCAATGTCGCCGGCTTCTCCGTGCACCTCACCATCGCGTTTTTCCTTGCGCCCTTCGTGCTGAGGAGCCTCGGGGATGCGCGCTACGGCGTGTGGTCGCTCGCCGCGGAATTGGTCGGGTACTATTCGCTGCTCGACTTGGGCCTGCGCAGCGCCGTGAGCTATTTCATCGCCCATTACACGGCCCGGCGTGAGCACGACCGGCTGAACGCCTCCGTCTGCTCGGCGTTCTGGCTGCTGCTGGGCATCGGTGTCATGGTCGGTGTTGGCGGCTCGGGGCTGGCGCTCCTGTTTCCGCGCCTGTTCGTGCGCGGGCAGACCGACCCTCGGGAGGTGGTGGTCGCCATCATGATCACCTCCGTGATGGTGGGTTTAGGACTGGCAATGGAGCTGTTCAGTGCAGTACTGACCGGCTGCCGGAGGCTGGACCTCGTCAACCTCACTGAGGTGATGCACCGCGTCGTGTTGGCCATCGGGATGTACGTTGCGCTCACGGCCGGGGGAGGGCTGATCGCAATCAGCCTGGTGCAGGCCGGTGGCCGCGTACTGACGTGGTCAATCAATTACCGCCAGGCCCAACGCGTTTCTGGTGGCTTTTCGCTTCACCCTTCGCGTTTCCAGTGGGAGGAACTGCGAGCTCTCGGCAGCATCGGAAGCCTGAACATCGCCATAACCCTTTCTCAAGCCGTCATGGCACGCACGGACCTCATCATCGTCGGGGCTTTCGTAGGGCTGAGGGCTGTCGCTTTCTACAACATTGCACGTCTCCTCGTGGACTACGCCGCACAGGTCACTTCCAATCTGACGATGGCCTTCCGGCCCCACCTAACGCATCTTCATTCGGAGGGCGACATGCCGGGGATGCGGCGAATGTACTTGTTCGGATCCCGAATCTCCGGTCTCATCTCATTCCCGCTCGCCGCCTGCATGTTCACCTTTGGACCTGCTTTCATATCGCTCTGGGTAGGCCCAAAATACGTTTCCGGGCCTGTTGGGCAGCGCACGGACGTTATCCTCACGGTTCTGCTTCTGGGCGCTACGCTCCGCTGGCAGCAGAGCATGTCCTACCAGGCGCTGTTCGCGACCGGCAGGTACGGCGTGCTCACATCGTTGACAGCCGTGCAGGCCGCTCTGACCGTTGGGCTCAGCCTGATTCTTGTCCGGTTCTACGGCGCTGCAGGTGTGGCAGCCGGCAGCATGGTCCCCGCGCTTCTGATGAATGGCATCGCGGTGCCCCTGCACACGCTCCGGCGGTGCACCATCAGCGTCCGCCAGTATCTGCGCGACGGCGCCGGGCGGTCGATCATTGTGGCATTGCTGGTCTTCGGGTTTGGGCAGACTATCATCCGGACTTGGTATCCAGACTCATGGGGCGCGTTCTTCGCCCAAGCTGCCGCCGTCGTGCTGGCCACGGCTGGGCTCGGATTTTCGCTCGGACTCATGGCGGAGGATCGTCGACTCGCGATCACCCGTCTCCGACGAATCCGGGCGCGCCTGCTGGGCGGGAGTTGAGGCACACGCACGCAGTCACACTGGAGCAGATAAAATAAATCGCCTTGTTTCAACAACCTGCGCGGGGAAGGGTGGCGGAACCGTGCGTCTGTACGTCAGCATCGGGGCGTTCTATGTGGCGTCACATCACAGTCTTTCTCATCACGCTGCCGGCGTATCCGGCGATTGACAACATCCGCGTCCTCGGAACCACGGCCACTCAGGCCGTCCTCGCGTACTCCGCGCCAAGCGCGGCGGCGTGCTCGCTTCAGATCAGCGAGCGGAATTCCTTCGGCGCCGATTACAGCCCCGTCCACGACGTCAACTCCGCGTTGTTCCCGGGCGCCGATTCCGATGCTCGCACCGGCAGCGTCGTCCACGGCCGCTCCCGGACCTTCGTAGCGGGCAAACGTGCAGCCGAACGCGCCGCCGATGGCCGGTATTACAGCCGCGCACTCCAGGCCTTCACGACTCACTACTTTCAGATCGCTTGCGGCACTGAAACGGGTTCCGGCAGCTTCACGACCTCAAACATTCCCCTCGGCTACAACTACAACGAACCGCTTCCCCTCGACCCGGGGATCCCGGGCCGGTACGCCTGGCCGACCATCGTCCAATGGCGTCCCGCAGTCACTTCCACGGGCGGCCTCATTCAATCCAACACCGCAACCGCCATCACCCTTACAAATTCAGCGCACGGCCTTTCCGTGGGTGATTTCATCCGCCTCACGACGGGTCCGCAGAAAGGCGAGGAAGTCCGCGTGGACGCGGTATCAGGCTCCAATTTGACCCTGAACCGGGCCTTCACCGCCGATCAGGTATCCGGAACAGGGTGGGCGCAGCGCACTCCTGAGAAGGGCAACCCGCCGGGCGTAATCGATCCTCAGACCGGACTCTATGTGCGCCCGGTCACCGCCCCCGGGCAGAATGTGACTTCGATCCCGGTCTCGCTCGCGCCCGCATGCGATGAGAACGGTACGTGCCCCGCTCCGGGTTGGACCGGAAGCACTCTCACGAATCTCGCGGCGGCCGGAGGTGGACAAACCTCGTTCACCGGAACCGGCGCCGGTCCCCAGCCTGCCCTGTTCGTGGCCGCTTCGTTTCCGTCGAAATTTACTTCATCAACGGCGGAGGACTCGCACGCGCTTGATTTCTTCACCCCGGTGCTTCGCGGCAGCGGCAACGGATCGAACGCTGCCGATAACTCCGTGGACGTCTGTGTGACGTTAGATCGAACCACTTGCCGGACCCGCTCCATCACGGTGGATCTGAGCGCATGCGCTTCCAAGAACTGCTATGCGGGCAACTCCGAGCCTGTCCTTGCCGCCTGGCAGGGAGAGAGCGATCCGATCGGCAACCTGTTCTCGCGGATGGAGGTCGCCCCCCGCTCCGGGCAAGGCTCGTGGAATGCCTTCACGATGACGCTTACCCGAACCAGCGGTGATTATTTTTCAGAGAACTGGGCCGCGGGAAGCCGGATCCGCTACAGCGGCGCTGAGAGGGTCATCGCCGCCGTGCTCAATGGCAAACAACTCCAGTTGGAGGAGTGCAGCGGTTGTGCCGCGTCCGGAGCCTTTGACGCGCTCAATCACGCGGGCATCCTTATCCGGAAGACCACCGCGACCGCGAACACGGTCAATCTCGACCTGGTCGGTTTCAATGCCGGCATCTCGATAGCTGGATCGGCAGGCGCCGCGAACCTCGGCTCTGGCTCGATCGCTTCCTATCCTCAAACGTGGAACGGCCGGGTTCGCGACGGGTACCTATTTGTCGTAAACGGCTTCCGGCTCTACTGGATCGATCGTGACACGGCCGATGCGACGCAGATCGCGACGGCGCACGGCAACGGGCCGACATGGGGGAATATCTTCTACCGGCTCGATTATTCGACTCCGTATTTTCCGGCCGCGCAGCCGGGCATCTTATACGGCTCCGCGCCTGGCAGCCACACCGGCGGAGGCACATCGCTTCTGAAGCTCACATACTCCGGCGCGGCGCTCGACCGTACGGCAAACACGGACCGGCCCACCCTGCTCGGCCAGACGTCCGAGTTGTCGGGCGAGGATCTGACCGCGGATCAGGCGATCGAGCAGAAACTCGCCGCGTTCACCGCGGGCCGTACACCTGCGTTCGATCCCTACTATTTCGCATGCGACAGCGCTGGCCTTTGGCGATCTACTCACCAGATCGTGAAGTGCTATGCGCGGGGCGGGCAGGACACGCTGGGCTGGGTGGCGGTGCTCGACGTTGCAACTAAGCGGGTGGCGGGCGCGATGGCGAGCTATGGTGCATATCCGCTTCGGATGTGTGCCTCCCACGGCGCCGGTTCGCTGGATGGAGTATCCCTCGGCGGTGTCCGGCTCGCCGGCGGAGCATGTGGAACAGGCCCCATACAGACCGAGCTTGCCGAGGCTGTCAGCGGTACGCCCGGGGCCTGCCCCGACGGCAGTAATACGTCGGCCTGGGGGAGATCCGGGAAAGGTTGCTCGACAATCCGAGTGGCCGGCGACCTGCATGACCCGAATCCGTGCGCGACGCTGTGCAACGGCAAGCCTTGTGAGAATGACGTGCGCGGCGCCGGGAGCTTTCTGGGCGCTGCGATGTCCGCGAAGCCCGGCGACCTGTTCCTTGTCGGGAGCGAAAAGGTGCAGCTTCTCTCCAAGGATGCGGCCTGCGCCGATCCGAACGCCGCGTGCACCTGGACGGTGCTCCGCGGCCTCGACGACAGCCAAGCCGCGCCTCAAGCCGCGGGCGCGGCCATCACTGCCGGATGCTTCACGCCGGTTTCTTCCGGAACGGATTATACGGCCTCCGTTCAGTGGGATTTCTTGAATGACCCGTACGGCGAAAACGCCCGGCTCGACACCGTCCGCTTCAACGACATTCGCCACGGAGCCTTCAGTCCGTCTTCGGGCGTGTACGTACACTGGGCCTGGGATGGTGAATGCAAGCTGGCCAGTTGCTACAAGGTTCGCACCGGCAATATGGCTGAGTTCGAATCGAAATTCCTGGGCCGCAAACCGGACCACGTGCTCAGGCACGTGCCCCCGTTTGCCGGTAAGGTCGGTGCGCCGGCATCGACGGATGCGCACCTGAACCTCGCTCCGGGCGGGAAGTGGTTTACGGATCAGCGCCCCGAACTCTCTTCCGGTGTTACACAGAACTGGACCAGGATCACCGGCAGCTCCCAGCTTTACTCGACCAGCTTTGCGCTGAACCGGAAACACCTCGCGACAGAGGGACACTGCGGCACGTACCCATTGCGGGATGCGAGCCCCGGGCCGATTGCGGACGGGCAGGCGGGCTTGTACACGTTCTGCGCCGGCGCTTCCTGCGTGGCGGGCGCCGCGGCGGACACCATCGTCGCGAACTGCCCTCGAGTCACGCACACGGTGTGCAGCAGCGATATGTATGAAGCCGGCCAGGGGCCCGTGAAGGATCTGTGCGTGCACGATGTTTCGGCTGCCGCGCACAACGCAGTGCAGGTTTTCACCGGTTCCCAGGACCTGTTCGGCTTGCGCGCCCGCAGGCTCGGCTCGATGTTCGGGCGATACAAGATCCAGGATGTCTTTGCGCGCGTTCGGATCATGCAGAACGAAAAATGGCTGTTCGGCCGTGGCTTCTGGCTGGACGGCGTACGGACAGAACTGCTTGCCGTGAAGTTGCCGCCTCCACCGGCCGAAGACGGCGTGAACCGCACCACGTTCATCCCGCTCCCCCTCAAGCTGGGCTCAGCGCCGGCGGGAACGGACACTGCTGTGGTGGAGTTCGGGTACGAGCCGGAATTCCGCTGTACCTCCTCACGCGAGGTCTGCCTCGCGACCGCAGCAACGGTGGGCGAGGCCGCGCCGTTCGCATTCGAAAGCGAGAATCCGGCAGGCGCCCCGTGCACTTCCGGTTGCACCATCACGATCCCGCAACTGCCGCAGCGAGTGCTCTACTATCGCGTTAAATACCGTGCAGCGGGCGGCACGGTGATCGCCACAGGCGCGACGCAGGTCGCCGTCTCGCCGTAATCCCTATAATGGAAGGCGCACCGCCCGGGTGGCGAAACTGGTATACGCAGCAGACTTAAAATCTGCTTCCCCCAGGGGAGTGCGGGTTCGAGTCCCGCCCCGGGCACCAGCCTTCCGTCGATCGTCAGAAGCCGGAGGCTTTGATCCAGTAGCTTTCCTTCCACTCGCCGCCTGGCGGGATGCTGTCCATCCCCTTGTATGTGCCGGCATGCGAAAGGTTGAACGCGTTGGTAGGCGCACTCATCGGTTCGAAACAGATGAAGTTGCGGCCTGCCGGGGCGTACACCACAGCAATGCGGTACTTCTGCCCGTACGTTACCGTGACGCGCTCCTTCGCACCCTCCACCCAGAATTCCGCGCCTTGCCCATTGGTGGCGAGACTCGTAAACACGTCGTCGAGGACGACACCCTTAAGCGGCAGCGGATAGGCAAACGCCACCGGTTTGCGTTCCCCGGTGGGAATCAGCTTGTCCGAAAGCACCAGATGATCGCGCGCCGAAAGATGAACCTTCCAGTCGTCGCGCGGCGCGTCGTGGACGCGGAAATAGGGGTGATATCCGATGGCTACGGGCATCGGCTCGGCCGCGTGGTTCTGGATCCTCGTCTCTACTTCGAGCGTGCCACCGGCGAGCCGGTAGGTCATCTCGATCGTATGGGCAAACGGAAATTGCGCCATCAGGTCGGGGTACCGCCAGAACTCCAGCCTGCTCGTTACTTGCGCCGCGGCCCCGTCCGACTTCACCTCTTTCACCTGCCAGAGCGGAGAGAACGTGAGGAGCCCGTGAATCGGATTGCCGTTCTGATCGCTGCGGACGTTGCCCATCTCGCGGTCGAACACGTACTTCTTGCCGTTCGCGAAAAACGCCCATCCCTCGATGCGATTCGCCCAAGGGGCGAGGAACGGGTTGCCCGCGAGCGACGGACGTTTCTTGAACTCCGTCAACGTGGGATACGGCAGCCAGAAAACGTTCTTGCCGTTCACCTTCATTTCATAAGCGATGTTCCCGATCGAGGGAACCACGGACACCTCCACATTTCGGGCCGCATCGGTCAACCGTACGACTTCGATGCCTTCGACAACCGTATTCCGAGAGGAGTATTGCGCGTGAGACATAAGAGGCGTAAGCAGAATGAGGAGCAGCGCTATTGCGGCGGATACTCCTGAAATGTGATGTGTGTTTCTTCCTGGCAGCACATGCATTTGCCGGGTGTGTATGTTCGGATGGAGCATATATCGCACCAGTACGAAATCGTATACTGTTTGCCACCGCGGTGTACGAACATCGATTTTGATTCGAAGAACGGCCCGATGCGGAACCGGTCCGGCGCGAGCCGCTGGCCGCGAAATTCCATGTCCGCTCCGGCCAGGCGGTCGTCACCAAGCACGGCAACCGTCTCGGAGTCTCCTTCGAGCGCGACCAACCCTGCCGAAGTGTCGAGCGCCGGCGGCTTTCCCGGCCTCCGCACCAGCTTGCCCCTTACGGTGTCCGGTCCGTCATTCGCCGCGCGTGCCGCTAATGCGGCGGCTGGTATCATCAAGGGGAGCCAGAGAAGCGTACGTCTTCGCATTTTCATAGCGTTACAGCGGGTGATACAATCTGGAATTCCATGCATCGCGTTTCGATGTTCGTTACTTGCATTGTCGATCAGTTCTACCCAGAGGTGGGACTGGCGATGGCTGACGTCCTCGAACGCGCTGGTTGCGAAGTCGATTTCCCCGAGGATCAGACGTGCTGCGGGCAGCCGGCGTTTAACACCGGATACCGCCGAGAAGCCAGCGACGTCGCGAAGCACTTTCTCCGCGGATTCCGCGACGCGGAGTACATCGTGATTCCTTCCGGATCGTGCGCCTCGATGATCCAGCACCATTACGCCGAGTTGTTCGCGAAGGATCCGGAGTGGCTCGCAGAGGTCCGGCGCATCGAGCCGCGTATCTGGGAGTTTACGAAGTTCCTTACCGAGGTTGCGCAAGTTGACGACGTGGGTGCGCGCTTCGAACACACTGTGACGTATCACGATAGCTGTCACGGACTGCGTGAATTGGGAATCAAGGACGGCCCGAGGCGCCTGCTTGCAAACGTTCGCGGCCTGACTCTCGCTGAAATGGTTCCTGCCGAAGAGTGCTGCGGTTTCGGCGGCACCTTCTCCGTGAAGTTCCCGGAAGTCTCCGGCGGCATGGCCCGGGAGAAACTGGTTGCAATCGCGGCATCCGGCGCCGAGTATGTGATTGGCGGCGACGCGAGCTGCCTCATGCAGATTCAGGGTGCGATGACGCGAGCCGGGATGTCCGTGGGGACCATGCACATCGCCGAAGTACTGGCACAGCGTTAACCATGCATCAGGCGCAGCAGCAAGGCATCGAAAAGACGCTGTCGGATCCAAGGCTTCAGTCCGCCATCTATACCTCCACCGGCCGGCTGATGAGCCATCGCGCAGCGGTGGTGAGCGAGGACGTCCTGCCTGACTATCAGGAACTGCGGACGCAGGCCAACCTCATTAAAAAGCACACCGTCGAAAACCTGGATTACTACCTCGAACAGTTCGAAGCCAATGTCGAGGCGCACGGCGGTCACGTGATCTGGGCCCGCGACGGCGACGATGTGGTCCAGTTCCTCACCGATCTGGCGAAGCGCAAGAATGCTCACCGGATCGTCAAATCGAAGTCCATGACCACCGAGGAGATTGACCTTAACGAGAGGCTGGAGCACGACAATCTCGAGGTGGTCGAGACCGACCTCGGCGAGTACATTATCCAGCTCGCGCACCAGCGGCCGTATCACATCGTCGCGCCTGCGCTTCACATGACGCGCTACGAAGTGGCGGACCTGTTCACCCAAAAGCTCGGCGTGGACCGCGAGGTGGAGATCGAGAAGCAGACCAAGATTGCACGCTCGGTACTGCGGCAGAAGTTCCTGAAAGCGGACATCGGCATCAGCGGCGCGAATTTTCTCATCGCCGACAGCGGCGCCATCGTGCTCGTGACAAATGAAGGCAATGCGCGCCTCACCACCACGATGCCACGCATCCACGTCGCCATCGCGGGCATAGAGAAGCTGATCCCGCGTGCGCAGGACCTCGCCACTTTCCTGAAGGTGCTCGGCCGCAGCGCGACCGGGCAGCCGCTCACCGTATACACCTCATTCCTCGCGGGGCCGAAACGCGAAAACGAGATCGACGGCCCGGACGAATTTTACGTGGTTCTCGTCGATAACGGCCGCACCAAGCTGCTGGCGGATCGCGCGAAACGGCAATCGCTGTACTGCATCCGCTGCGGCGCGTGCCTGAATCACTGCCCGGTGTACCGCAAAATCGGCGGGCACAACTACCCCTGGGTGTACTCGGGACCGATCGGCTCTGTCATCACGCCCCAGTTCAGGGGCGTCACACAGGACCCATGGCTCCCGTTCGCGTCCAGCCTTTGCGGAGCGTGCGGGGAAGTCTGTCCGGTGAAAATTGAACTCCCCAAGCTGCTGCTCGAACTCCGGCACGACGTGGTAAAGAGCAAAGCGCACGATTCAGAGGGCCGCCTGGAGCGTTTCGGCTTCCAAATGTGGGCTTGGGTGATGCGTCACCCGCGGATTTATGAAATCCTGGGATTACTGGGTTCGGCCGTGCTCGATGATGGAAACGTGCCCGCGCCGTTCCGGCAAGGTCCTCTGCGAGCGTGGTTGAGCCAGCGCGACCTGCCGCCCAAGCCGCCGCGCAGCTTCCGCCAGATGTGGCGGGCGCGGCGTTGACCACCAGACTGGCGATGCGGGATTACATACTTCACAAGACGCGCACGGGGCTCGGCCGGAGCGTGGGTCAGCCGCCCACACCCGTGCCCCCGGCCCGAATCGTTGTCCCGGAGTCCGACCTCACGCAGCGGCTGGCGGCGTTCACCTCGGCGTTGGTGAAGCTCGCGGGACAGGTTCACTCTGCCGCCTCGGCTGAAGACGCTTGCGAGTATGTCGCCGGGGTTGTCGCCGGCCGCACCGCTGTCGCTTCCAACGCTCCGTTTCTCGCCGAATGCGGCATTCCCGGCATCGCTGGCGTGCGCACCGGGATCAGCAATCGTGAGGAACTCAGGAACTTAGCCGCCTCCGCGGACGTCGGGATTACGAGTGCGGATTACGCGCTCGCAGATACAGGCTCGCTCGTCATGATCTCCTCGCTTGAAGAGGCGCGCATGGTGTCACTCCTGCCGCCCGTCCACATCGCGGTGTTGCCAGTCACGCGGCTCCTGACGTCGCTGGATGAGTTGTTTACACTCGTTCCGCATCCGGCCGACCTGACCAGTTCCATGGTCCTCATTACCGGACCCAGCCGCACCGCTGATATCGAACAGATTCTCGTGCGTGGTGTTCACGGCCCCGGGGAGATTCACGTAGTTCTGGTGTAGCAACGCAATCGTTCCTATGGAGACAAAATGAAACGCTCGCTGCTCGCGCTGTTGTTCGTTCTCGGGACGTCCTCCACGGCGTTCGCTCAAATCGGGGAGCTTTTCCTCAGTTTTGGCCAGGGCACTACCCGCGATAAGTCGCTGGGCGACTTCTCGTCTGACGTAGGCACGCCGCTGACCTTGGAACAGAAGGGCGGGTTCCGCTTTGGCGTCCGGTTCGCAATTAACAATGAAGGCTACTTCGGCCACGAGTTCGGCTACGCGTACAATCGCGGAAAGGTGGAGGAGGCCTCCACCGGCGCCGAGCAGTTCGGCATGTCCATGCACCAGGGCATGTACAACTTCCTGCTTTACGGGACGCGCGAAGGCACTCGCATCCGGCCGTTCGCAACCGGCGGCGTGCACTTCACCAGCTTCTATCCGCCCGGAGCGAGCGTATACAGCGGCAATAGCATTACGAAGTTCGGTTTCAACTACGGAGCCGGAGTGAAGGCGCGTGTTTCGCAGATGTTCTCGGTTCGCGCGGACATTCGCGACTACTGGCAGGGTAAACCCGATTTCGGCGCCCCTACATCGGGCATGCTTAAGCTGCTCGAAGTCAGCGCCGGCCTCGGCATCGTTTTCTGAGATGCGCCGGGCCCCCGCGCCCGGCTTGCCTACATGCTCGAGAGCATCATACAGACGCTGCTGCAACAGCCGATCTTGACACTGTTCGTCGTGATCGGGCTCGGCTACGTGGTCGGGGAATTCAGCATTTTCGGCTTTCGCTTCGGCGTCGCAGGCGTGCTGTTCGTCGGGCTCGCCATTGGCGCGCTCCACCCGAATATGGGCGTGCCCGAGGTGGTCCCGACGCTCGGCCTGATCATCTTCGTGTACACCATCGGCATCCATTCAGGACCGGCGCTGGCGCGGAGTCTCAGGGAGCGTGGGTACCGCGATAGTATTTTTGCGATCGGGATGCTTGCGATCGGCGCCGTGACCACCGTTGCCGTCTCGTTCCTGATGGGCATACGCGGCGGCCAGGTGGCCGGCCTGTTCTGCGGCGCGGTCACGAATACCCCGGCGCTCGCCGCCGCCCGCGAGACCATTCGGGAGATCGCGGGCAGAAGCGGAAACGTCTCGCCAGAGCAACTTCGGATTCTTGCCGACCAGCCGACCATCGCTTACTCCCTCGCGTATCCCGTGGGCGTCATCGGGGTGCTGCTCTGCTTCCAGATCCTCGGCCGGTTCTGGCGTGGGAGTTCGCAAAGTTCCGAAGAAGAGGCGCCGGAGATCCGCGTTCAGAATTTCGTGGTCCGCAACCCTGCCGTGGTCGGCCGGACCATTGGCGATGTCATACGCGTCCACAAGGATCACGGCTTCGTTATCAGCCGGGCGCAGCACGATGGCGCGACCGATATAGCAACTTCGGACACCACGCTGGAGGCCGGCGACACTCTCGCCGTGGTCGGCGACGAGGAAGCGCTCTCGCTCGCGGAACAGATTTTCGGTGAGCGGAGCACCGCCCACATCGAGGAGGATCGCTCCCACCTGGACTTCCGCCGCGTCATCGTGTCCGCCAAGGAGGTGGTCGGCAAGCGCATCCGCGATCTCGACCTCCAGAACCGGCTGCACGCCACGATCACGCGAGTTCGCCGCGGCGACGTCGATATCGTCCCCGCACCCAACACGCGCCTCGAAAACGGCGACATCATCCGCGTCCTCACGTATCGCGACCGCTTCCCCGAGATCTCGAAGTTCTTCGGCGATTCCATCCGCGGGACTGCGGAAACCGACTTCGGTTCCGTTGCGCTCGGCATGGTGCTGGGTGTCCTCGTCGGCATGTTGCCTATCCCGCTCCCGGGTGGCGGCACGCTGCGGCTCGGCCTCGCCGGCGGTCCACTGCTGGTCGCGCTCTTCCTCGGCACACGGGAGCGCACAGGGCGCATCACATGGGTCATGCCGATCAGCGCGAATCTCACGCTACGGCAAATCGGCCTGCTGCTCTTCCTTGCCGGAGTCGGGACACGCGCGGGTTACGACTTGGTCAGAACGCTCCAAACCTCCGGCGCGCGTCTGATTCTCGCCGGCGCGATCATTACGTTCACCGTTACGCTCGTGACGATGATCGCAGGCCACCGCATATTCCGGATCCCCTTCGACGCCCTGATGGGCATGATGTCCGGCATCCAGACCCAGCCCGCCGCCCTCGCATTTGCGAATGGCAAGATCCGTTCGGAAGCCGTCAACATCGCCTATGCCGGCGTGTATCCTGCCGCTACGGTCGCGAAGATCGTGCTCGCGCAGATCCTGGCTTCCTGGCCTGTGTCTTAGGGGAGAGCCGGCGCAACCGCGGTTGCTCAGGGCTCGATCATGCCCTGCCGGATCGCGTAGCGCACCAGGCCGGCCGTGTCGTGGATGTCGAGCTTCTCCATTATGCGCGCCCGGTGGGATTCCGCTGTCTTCACGCTCAGCCCAAGCAGTCCTGCCACTTCTTTTGTGGCCTTGCCCTCGGCGATCAGTTGAAGCACCTGCCTTTCCCTGGCGGAAAGCGGCATCGCCTGCCCACCGTTCGGGTTCAGGAAACCAGCGATCACCGCGCGCGAAACACCGGGACTTAGGTACGTGTTACCTTTCGCAACTTCGTTGATCGCTTCGACGAGCGCGCTTACAGCGCGTGTCTTCAGAACGAAGCCGGAAACTCCGGCGCGGAGCGCCTCGAGCACATATCTGTCCTCACTGTGCATCGAGAGCAGAACGGCTCTGGTGCCAGGCAGATCGCGCAAAATCTGGCGAGCCGCGTCCACTCCGTTGAGCAGGGGCATCACAACATCCAGAACCAGCATGTCGGGACGAACTTCGGCGGCGAGGCGCACCGCCTCACGGCCATCTTCGGCTTCAGCGACTACCTCGAACCCCTCTTTCTCGAGAAGGGCCCGCACACCTTGCCGGACGATGGTGTGGTCATCCGCCAGGAGAATTCGCATTGGCCTCTCTTTGTGCTGATCTGATGAAGTTGATACGCCTAATGATTCAGCCATGTTGGACGTTTACATCGGTTACAGCGGCCCCCACGGCCGGGCACGCGACGACCTGGGTTAAGATAGCCCCTATGGCGAAAGACGATGACAGAATGTTCGAGGTACTCTGCCCTTGCTGCCAGGCAACCCTCAAGATCGACCCCGGCACCAAGGCCGTCATCGCCCACCACGCGCCTGAAAAACCACGCACCATTGAGGACATCGGTGCGGGCCTCGAACGGCTAAAGGGCGAGGCTGCCAAGAGGGAGGAAGCGTTCCGCAAGTCCTTCGAAGCAGAGAAGATGGGGCCTCAAATCCGCGCCCGCAAGTTCGATGAGCTGTTCAAGAAAGCCCTCGAGAACCCGGACGAAGCGCCCCCGAAGCGCGATATCGATTTGTAAGGAGGAGGCTTCAGCGGTCAGCAATCAGCGGTCAGTTGGTGGAGGAGCGCCGTCTGCGGGTGAGAGCTGAAGGCTGCCGTTTCCTACGCTCCTGCTTCCAGCCTATGCGCCAGCAACTCCGGCAGGCCGCAACGCAGGATCTTGTTCTGGCAGGCGCGAACATCGTACTCCGCCCGGCGATACTCAACCAAACGCTCCACTGAATCGTAGACAGCCCAGGCCGTCCGCGGGTCGCCGTCCCTGGGCTGACCGACCGACCCTGGGTTGATCATGTACAAGGAGTCCCGCTGCAACTCCAGTACCCTGCCGTTCGCGTCCCTGCGCGGCCGCTCGATTTTCCGAACCCCGCACCGCTCGCAAGTGAACCCACCTTGCAGGTGCGTGTGCCCGAAAAACGAGACTGGCGACTGGAGGTAGCCCATGAGTTGCGCCGCGTCCTGCGCCGAGACGATGTAGTCATCCTCATCGAGGGGAGAGCCGTGGAACATCTCGAATTCCTCGGTGACCAACGGCCCCTTCGGCAGCGCCCGGAGCCACTCCAGATTCTCCGTCGTCAGGTGCTGCATGGTCCACAGGGCGGCTTGGCGTGCGATCGGGTTGAACCACTCCAGGTTCTCCAACCCCGCGCACGCCTTGTCGTGGTTCCCGCGAACCACCGCCTTGACGTTCGTCCGAATCCAGTCCGTCACACGGTTCGGGTCGGCGCAATAGCCCACGACGTCGCCGAGGCAGCAAACCTCGTCGTAGCCGCCGCGCGCGGACGCGAGGACCGACTCCAAGGCTTCCCAATTGCCGTGAATATCGCTGACGATCAGATAGCGCACAGGCGTATGAGAGCCACTTCCGGCGGCGCGCCGATGCGCGCGGGCAATCCGACCGTGCCGATCCCCCGCGTAACGTAAAGCGAGCTCGACCCTTTCCGGTAGGGCCCGTAAACGTAATCCGTGAAAAAGCGGGCCGGGTTGAGGCCCTTCTCGAGAATCTCCACGTTGATTTGACCGCCATGCGTATGTCCGGCCAGTGTCAAGTCCCAACCCTGCTCCGCCGCGGCGTCAAAGGCGTTCGGGTTGTGGGAGAGCATGATGTTTGTCGCCGACGGGACCAGTAAGCGCGCAGTGCCGGAGAGCATTCGTGGGGGACGTTGCCAGTCTACTCCCGCCACGTTCAGCACGGCGTTTCCGAACCGGAATTCGCGTCTCCGCTTCCGCAGCAAATCGATCCCGACCCGCCGTCCGATTTGTTCAGCCGCATCCTGGCACCTGGCGTAGACCTCATGATTGCCCATGCAGCCCACCAGCCCCGCTTCAGCCTTCAGGCGCGCGAGTTGCCGTAGGCAGGCCTCCAGCGGATCGCCCTCGGAGGTGATGAAGTCGCCCGTGATCACTCCCAGGTGCGGCTTCAGTTCGTTCGCGAGTCCCACCGCGCGCGCGAGTTCAGCCTCGCTCAGGAACGGGCTCATATGGATGTCGCTCAGGTGCGCGATCCGAAGCCCGTTCAGTTCCGGCGCCAGATTGGCGACCGGCACTTCAACTTCTGTAACCCGGAACGCGCTTCGCTGGATGAACATGCCGAAGCCGAGCACGCCGAAGGGCGCCGCCACGGCCAGCGTGCCAGCGGTTTGAATGAAGCCCCGGCGGGCGGGATCGAACTCCGGCATCCTGCGCCACAGCAGCAGTACGAAATACGCGCATACCGACGCGAACGCCCACGCCAGTGCTCCGCCCCTCAGCCAGTAAACAGGCATCGAGGCCGGCAGCGACCGGTACCCTGAAGGAAAGTGCGCCAGAACGCCGAATACACACCACCCGGCGAGCAGCAGCGCCGCAGCCCATGATGCCAGCCGCAGTTTCAGTGATCGGCGGCCAAAGCCGGTGCGCGTCCCCCAGTACGCAAAGTGGAACTGGATCCAGACTGCAAAAGCCAAGCCAGCCAGTTCCGGGAGGTGCCGGAACAGGTATCGGCCATAAGTCCCCATCAACTACTTCCATGATACCGTGCGGCTTGCGGCGGGTGGCACGCTACAATCGAACCATGTCGCTTGTGGTGGTCGGGTCGGTCGCCTATGACGGCGTGGAGACGCCTCATGGGAAGGTTGAGCGCATGCTCGGCGGAGCCTGTACGTACATCGCGCTCTCTGGCAGCTTCTTCACGAGGGTTGGAATCGTCGCCGTGGTCGGCGAGGACTTCTGCTCATCTGATGCGGATCTGCTGGCCAGCCGCGGCATCGATCTCGCCGGGCTCGAGAGGGCTGAAGGAAAAACGTTTTTCTGGTCCGGCGTTTACTCGCCCGACATGAATGACCGCACCACCCTGCGCACCGACCTGAACGTGTTCGCCGCCTTCGATCCCAAGCTGCCCGAGGCCTATCGCTGTGAGCCGTACCTCTTCCTCGGCAACATCCAGCCGGCCCTTCAGAAGAGCGTGCGCGCGCAGATGACCGCCCCGAGGATGACCGGCGGCGACACCATGAATTACTGGATCGAGAGCGCTCGCGCCGAGCTCATCCAGACCATCAACGAGTGGGACTTCCTGCTCATCAACGACAGTGAGGCGCGCCAGCTCTCCGGCAAATACAACCTTCGCCAGGCAGCGCACGCCATCTTTGACATGGGTCCGAAAACACTCGTCGTGAAGCGCGGGGAGTACGGCGCCATCCTGTTTCGGCGCGAGGGCCATTTCATGGTTCCCGGATACCTCCTGGAGGACGTGTTCGATCCGACCGGCGCGGGCGACTCCTTTGCGGGAGGGTTCTTCGGTTATCTGGCGTCCCAGGGCGTTGATCTAGCCGATCCTGCAGCCACTGCCGAGTTGCGACGCGCTAGCATTTACGGCTCCGTGATGGGGAGCTACTGCTGTGAGCGCTTCGGAGTGGACCGCTTCCGGAATCTGACGCGCGCGGAAATCGATGCCCGTTACGCGGAGTTTAAAACCTTTACGGAGTTCTGAGCGCAAGCAGCGCCCCGGCCCCGCCTTCCCGCTCTGGCCCGTGGCTGCCATCACCGCCGTGCTCGCTCTGCTGAGCGCCGCTGCGGTGCGCTTTTTCTATTCCCAGGGCTCGATACTGTACTACGGCGACGCGATGGCTCACCTGAACATCGCCCGCCGCATCATCGACACTCGTACTCCGAACTGGCTTCAGATCGGAACCGTCTGGCTGCCGCTGCCGCACCTGCTGATGCTTCCGCTCGTCCGTTCCGACGAACTCTGGCGCTCGGGCCTCGCCGGCAGTATTCCATCCGCTGTGTGTTACGTTCTGGGCGGCGTTTTGATGTTCCTGGCCGCCCGGCGGATGTTTGCGAGCGGTGCGGCAGGTATGGCCGCTTGCCTGCTGTTCGCACTGAACCCTAACCTGCTTTATCTCCAGGCGATCCCGATGACGGAATCGCTGTTCCTCATGTGCTTCGCAGGCGTCCTGTACACGACAGTGCGGTTCCGCGAGTCGCAGTCTTCCGCGTGGGCCGCCGCCGCGGGCGTCTTCGCACTCGCGGCGACCCTCACGCGCTACGAAGGCTGGTTCCTGCTGCCGTTCGTTGCTGCCTACCTGTTCATCGCGGCACAGCGGCAGCGCTGGCTCCCGGCTTTGATCTTCTCAATCATCGCGGGCGCCGGACCGCTCTGGTGGTTCGCGCACAACTGGTGGTATTACGGCCACTTCCTGGAGTTCTACAACGGCCCGTATTCGGCCAAGGCGATTTATCAACGCGCGCTCGACGGCGGTATGGCACGCTATCCCGGCGATCATGACTGGCTCAAGGCAACACAGTACTTCAGCGCTGCCGTATCCCTTGCCGCTGGCGCAACGCTGGTCTGGATCGGCGCCATCGGCGTCATCGCCGCCTTCATCCGCAAAGCGTTCTGGCCCGTGCTCTTCGCGGCACTCGTGCCGGCGTTCTATGTGTTCAGCCTGTACTCCTCCGGCACGCCGATCTTCGTGCCGCACTTGTGGCCGAACAGCTATTACAACACCCGGTATGCCATCGGCGCGCTGCCACTGCTCGCGCTCGGCGGAGCCGGTCTCGTGGCACTCGCTCCACAGCGATTCCGCGGGTTCGTTGCCGCTCTCATCGTAGCCATCGGCATCGCGCCGTGGGCTTTCTATCCGCGTCCGGATTCCTGGGTCTGCTGGAAGGAATCCCAAGTGAACTCAGTGGCCCGCCGAGCCTGGACCAGCACTGCCGCGAAGTATCTTGCCCCACGTTACGCGCAGCACGATGGCATTTTCACCGCCTTCGGCGACCTCGCCGGCATTTACCTCGAAGCGGGCATCCCACTGAAGGAATGCCTGCACGATGGCAACGTCCCACACTGGGACGCGGCGGTGAAGCGTCCCGACCTTTTCCTCTGGGAAGAGTGGGTAGTAGCAATCTCCGGCGACCCCGCCGACACCGCACTCGCCCGTATGAGACAGTCCGGGCCGCGATATGATCTAGTCGAGACCATAGCAGTTAAGGGAGCGCCGGTCATCAAGATCTACCGGCGGAATGGATGAGAATCCCCTTCACGAAGGCGCACGGCGCCAAGAACGACTTTTTGCTCACATGGGCGACTGATGCTCCCCGCCAGGCGCTACCTGAAGCCGCGCGCGCCATCTGCGACCGCCACACAGGCGTCGGCGCGGACGGCTGGATGCTCGTCGAAGGCGCGCCCGACAAGTCGCAGCATGACGGCGCCATCCGGCTCTTCAATGCGGATGGCAGCGAAGCCGAGATCTCCGGCAACGGCACCCGTTGCGCAGCCGCGTTCCTCCTCGATGCCGGCGTCGTCTCCGGTCCTGAAGTTCGCATCGCCACCGGCGCGGGCGTGAAGGCGCTGCGTCTGCTCAGGCGCTCCGGACTTTGGTTCATGCTGGAAATGAACATGGGCTGCCCCGAAGTGACACCCGAGAACCTGAGGGCCTCGGTGCCCCTGGTCTCCGGAGAGCGTGAGGCGACGATTGTCTCGGTCGGCAATCCACAGTGTGCCGTGTTCGTTGAATCTTTCGAGTTCGATTGGCGCGGCGTCGGCGCGGAGATCGAGCGGCATTCCATGTTCCCGAACCGAACCAACGTCTCGTTCGTGCGGGTGGTGGACCGCAATACCCTCGACGTGCGCTTCTTCGAGCGCGGCGCGGGCGAGACGATGAGTTCCGGAACAGGATCGACGGGCGCCGTCGCCGCCGCTATCGCCCGGGGAGTCGCAGAAAGTCCGGTTCGCGTCATCACTCCCGCAGGGCCGCTGGAACTGCGGTGCGACACCGATTTATACTTGACCGCTCCGGCTGAGATCGTAGCCGGCGGGGAATTTTATTTCTGAAACTCAGATCGGCAAAGGAAAATATGGACGCTATTGGAACGGAAGCCAAGACGAGCGCGCAGTTGTTGTCAAGTAAGATCCGGGCTAAAACCGCCCGCGTGGGCATCGTCGGCCTGGGATATGTCGGCTTGCCGCTCGGCGTCGAGTTCGCCAAGGCCGGCTTCAACGTAACCGGCATCGACATCGGCGAGTCGAAGGTCGATCGTATTAATGCCGGCGACAGCTACGTGCTGGACGTACCCACCTCGGTGCTGGCGCCCCTGGTGGCTGGCAACAAGCTGTGCGCGACGACGGATTTCTCAGTGATCTCCGAGCTGGACACCATCAACATTTGCGTGCCCACGCCGCTCCGGAAGACTAAGGATCCGGACATGAGTTACATCGACGCGGCCTGCCGCGAGATCGCCAAGTATCTCCACCCGGGGCTGCTCGTCATCCTCGAATCCACCACCTACCCTGGCACCACGGACGAGTTCGTCCTCCCGATGCTGGAGAAATCCGGCCTGAAGGTGGGGGAGGATTTCTTCCTCTGCTTCTCACCGGAACGCGTTGATCCCGGTAACCCGAAGTTCCAGACCGTCAACATCCCCAAGGTCGTCGGCGGCATTACTCCGGCCTGCACCGAGCTGGGCTCGCTGTTCTATCAGCAGGCACTCGAGCATGTGGTGCCGGTCAGTTCGACCAGGGTGGCGGAGATGGTCAAGCTGCTCGAGAACACGTTCAGGATGATCAACATCGGCCTCGCGAATGAGATGGCTCTCATGTGCGACCGCATGGGAATCAATGTCTGGGAGGTGATCGACGCCGCCGCCACCAAGCCCTTCGGCTTCATGCCGTTCTACCCCGGCCCAGGACTGGGCGGCCATTGCATCCCGATCGATCCGTTCTACCTGTCCTGGAAGACGAAACAGGCCGGCATCGAGGCACGCTTCATCGAACTCGCCGGCTACATCAACGGCCAGATGCCGCACTTCGTCGTCGATAAGGTCCAGAACGCGCTGAACGACGCGACAAAGCCGCTCAAGGGCTCGCGCGTTCATATCATGGGCGTGGCCTATAAGCGGGACATCGACGACCTTCGGGAATCGCCCGCCCTGGACGTGATTCATCTCCTGATGAAGCGCGGCGCCCTGGTCACCTACAGCGACCCGTTCATTCGCTCGATCAAACTGGACGGTATCGACCTCGAAAGCGTTCCGGCGGACCAGGCCGCAGGGGCTTCGGACTGTGTCGTGATTCTCACCGACCACAGCAATGTTGACTATTCGGTTGTGATCGAGCGTGCCGCCCTGGTGGTGGATACGCGGAACGCGCTGAAGGGTAGGAAGTCGGAAAAGATCGTGCGGCTGTAGAGCGGCGCGGTTGACCGGAGAAGAATCATGCGGGGGCTCTCCGATAGAGCCCCCGTTTCACGCTTGGCTAGCGGGCCGTCTGCAAATACTCGCCCGTGGAGGCATCCACGAAGATCGAGTAGTTGCTGGTAGCAACCGAATCGCCCCATATGATCCGGTATGCCGGGTTCGGGAAGCGCTTCGTCTTCTCGAGCAGGATCTGGATCTGCATGGTGGGATTCTTCTTCATGTACTCTTGGCTCTTCTTCACCGCGACGTCATATGCCGCGGTGGAATCCGTCTTGAGCGCCTGGATGACGAACGGAGCATTCTGCCCGCCTGCCGACCAAGCGTCCTCGGGACCAGCGAACGGCCCCTTGTGGATGTTCGAAGCGGGCAGTTCGATGACGGAATAAGTATACCGGCGGGAGCGCCCGCGGGATTCCGAGATGAATGTGGCATCCCACGCGCCCGCCTTGCCGCCCTCGCTCTTCACCTCCTGAAGGTTCATGGCGGTGACCCGGAACAGCTTGACGTCGGGCGCCCAGGCACGTGCCTTCATGAACATCTGGTGCACGGCGCTTTGGGCCGAGACCGGCTCAAGCGGCGCCGCAGCTTCCTTGGCGGCTTCCGCGGCTTTCTTCGGCTCTTCGGAGCAGCCCGTCAGCAATGCGAGGACGGGCAGGCAAGCAATGAATTTAAGACGTTTCATACCGGTTCCCCTGAAAGGAACATTCTAGCCGAAGGCGCAGCACTGCGGCGCAGGCAATCAGAATTCGGTAATATTGAGTGTAGACCCCGATCAAAAGCCGGTGAGGTGCGAGAGTGGTTGAATCGGGCGGTCTCGAAAACCGTTGAACCTTTACGGGTTCCGTGGGTTCGAATCCCACCCTCACCGCCAGCCTAGAATCAA
>DATMXS010000246.1:0-3280 GCA_035561355.1 Bryobacteraceae bacterium
CATGATGGCCGTGTCCGTCTTCAGGAGCCCGAGCATTGCGACCGGCACGGCGCGCCGTTGGAACTTATGCGGCGACGCGCGCCAGGACGCGACCGCCTCGAGCGGGATCACTCCGCCCTGAAGCAACGGCGAGATCACTTCGCCACAGAGCACGTCGGTGTGCGCCCAGTTCCGCACGCCCTCGAACCACTGCCCGAGCAGGGCGAACGTCGCCGAGTCGAACTGATCACGAAGTTCCTTTACGAAGCGGATCGCGATGGCGCCTTCCTCATACTTGCCGCTCGCGAACAGCAGCGTTCCCAGACGCAGAAACCCGCGCAGACCGAGGGATCCGTTTTTTTCCAGCCACTCCGCCTGGCGCTCGTTGAAGAAGGGATCGTCCTTGTCGATGATCCCCCAGGCCTCGTAGCCTTCTTTGAAATAACGAGTCCACTTGAGGGCCTTGTCGGCATCTGCATGGGCGGCACAGTACGCCTGGATTTCGGAAGCGAGTGCGGCAACGCGGTCGCGTGCGAGTTTGGGAGCAGCCATCTCGCCGCCCAGTCTATGTAGCCTGGAAATCGGTGTCAAGGGTGCGGGCTGGTGTGTGCGGGCTGGTGTGTGTCGGGATGTGGTGCGCTCATGTCCGGGCTGCTCCGCTGGTACGCTGTATGACGCTATGAAGCCTCTCATGCTGGTGCTGGTTTCCTTCGTCGCGCTCGCCGCGGAGCGCCCTCTCTATCTGGATCCCTCGCAGCCGGCCGAAAAGCGCGTGCAGGACCTGCTCTCGCGCATGACGCTTGCAGAGAAGGTTGGCCAGATGAACATGCCGTGCGTCTATGAAGGCGGACTCGGCAAGGACGTCGCCGCGAAGCTCCAAGGCTGCCGCGCGTTTACGGCCGGTTCGCACGTTAGCGGCCTGGGTCCCGGCGGAGGTTTCTTCACGCTTGCCAACACCATCCTGCACGAGGGGCCGCGCAAGCAGGCGGAGTACTTCAACGAGTTGCAGCGCATTGCGATAGAGAAGACGCGGCTTGGCATTCCGCTACTTCAGACCGAAGAGGGCACGCACGGGCTGATGTGTTCGGGCGGGACCGTTTTTCCGGAGGGGTTGGCGCTCGGAAGCGCGTGGAATCTCGGGCTGATCGATCGTGTATACACCGCAGCCGCAGCGGAGGCGCGCGCGGTCGGCATCCACCAACTGTTCACGCTGGTCGTCGAGCCGTACCGCGACCCTCGCCTCGGCCGCAGCCAGGAGGGCTACAGCGAGGACCCCTGGTTGGTAAGCCGGATCGCCGAGACCATCGTGCGTGCTGCGCAGGGCCGCGATGTAGCAGCGCCCGACAAGGTGGTGGCCGGGCTGTGCCATTACCCTGGGCAGAGCGAGCCGCTCGGCGGCATGGAGCGTGGCGCCATGAACGTTTCCGAACGCAAACTGCGCGAATCCTTCCTGCCGCCGTGGTTTGCCGGCATCAAGGGCGCCGGCGCGCTCGGCGTGATGGCGACCTACCCGGCGATCGACGGCGTTCCCGCGCACAGTTCGGACTGGATCCTCACGAAGATTCTCCGTGACGAGATGAACTTCCAGGGCCTCGTGCTCAGTGAGGGCGGCGGGATCGGCACGCTCGTGTATGAGGGGGTCGCCGCAGACATGAAGGAGGCGGGGCAGCTTGCGCTCCACGCGGGGCTGGACGTCGGGATCTCCTATGAAGAGGGCTATATGGTCCCTCTGATCGAGAGCGTGAAGGAGGGCAAAGTCGCCACCGAGTTGGTCGACCGCGCGGTGCGGCGTATCCTCACCCAGAAGTTCCGCCTCGGGCTGTTCGAGAAGCCGTACGTCGATCCCGAATTCGCCGAGAAGGGCGTCGATCGCGCCGGGCACAGGCAACTCTCGCTGGAGGCCGCGCGGGAAGGAATCGTGCTTCTCAAGAATGCGCAGAATGTCCTGCCGCTCGCGAAGTCGATTAAACGCATCGCCGTGATCGGGCCCAATGCCGACCATGCTCGCAACCAGCTCGGCGACTACACATCGCGAACGGTGCTTCAGGACGTCGTCACCGTGCTCGAAGGCATCCGGGCGAAGGCGCCTGGGGCAAAGGTCACTTATGTGCAGGGCTGCGATGTGATCGGCACGAGGGTGAACCAGATCGCCGATGCCGAGCGTGGCGCTCGCGAAGCCGACGTCGCCATCGTCGTCGTGGGCGAGAACGAGTGGCAGGGGCCGCAAGGTACCAGCGGCGAAGGCTACGACGCCGTGAGCCTCGATCTCACGGGCATGCAGGAGAACCTCATCAAAGCCGTACACGCTACCGGCACGCCGACCATCGTTGTGCTCATCAACGGCCGCCCGCTTTCAACCCGCTGGGCCGCCGAGCACGTGCCCGCAATCGTCGAAGCCTGGTTCCCCGGTGAGATGGGAGGTGCCGCGGTTGCCGATGTCCTCTTCGGAGATGTGAACCCCTCCGGCCGCCTTCCTGTCACCGTGCCGCGTCACGTGGGCCAGCTGCCCGCTTATTACAATCACGATCGCGGCAGGGAACACTGGATGAAGCACTCCTGGGCGAAGAACGCGCCCTACGTCGGCCTGCCCGCGACGCCGCTCTACCCGTTCGGCCACGGGCTCACGTACACAACGTTTGAGTACTCGGGGCTGGAGGTTTCGCCCATAGCCGTTTCTGAATCGGGCGCGGTCGAGATTGCGTTCACAGTGAAGAACACCGGGCAGCGTGAGGGCAGGGAAGTGGCGCAGGTCTATATCCGCGACGCCGTGTCCAGTGTCGTCCGGCCTGTGAAGGAGCTGAAGGGATTCGAGAAGGTCGTTCTCGAGCCCGGCGAGCAGAAGCGGATCACAGTAAGGATTCCCGTCTCAGAACTGGCTTTCTACGACCGCTCCATGCGCCGCGTCGTCGAGCCCGGCCGCTTCGAAGTGCAGGTCGGCGGCTCCGCCGAGGACATACGCCTCCGCGGAGCGTTCGAGGTCAAGTCCAGTTCAGCCGCCCACTTCACCGGCAAGACGAAGTACCTCAACAACGCACGCGCCGTCGTGACGCACACGTTCGACGATTCGGTTCCCCAGGTCGCAGACGCCCTGGACGCACTCGACAGATACGGCGTCAAATCGACCGCGTTCATCGATACGGGGAGAAAGTCGATGACGGCCCTGTGGCCCCGCATCAATCTGGCCATCGCGAATGGGCACGAGGCGGGTTCGCACTCCCGCCAACACCAGTGCGCGTGGCCCGAAACGGAGGACATCTGCCGCAAATTCTATACGCCGGCTGAGATTACGGGTTCGCGTGAC
>DATMXS010000247.1:0-2384 GCA_035561355.1 Bryobacteraceae bacterium
CCACGGTCCTACCTCGTGTAGTCGTGCGGCACGAGGATGTGCTGCCTCTGGTGCTCCATCAACCTCTCACGCCACGCCCATTCCACTTCCCGGTCGCGTTCGCTCTGCGGGCCTTCCATGGCCAGCCTGATGTCGTCGATCGGGATCTTCGGCGTGCGGTCGGCAAAGAGGAGTCCATTGACTTCCTGGTAGGTATCGGTGAACTGCGTATAGCAGAACCCGGCGAGCACGTTCAGCGATCGCACGACGCTCAGCAGGTCCATGAACTTTTCGCCGAATTCCTCCGGCGTATCGCACCAGGTATAACCCCAGGCGTTCTCGGGAGAATGGCAGAATGCGATGCCGCCGCATTCACTGAGCACGACGGGCTGGCTATCGTGATCGCCGCCCTCGAGCACGAGCAGGCGGCCGCCGGGACGCTCACGCTTGAACAGGCGCGGGGCCAACTCCTCGGTGCCGTAACGGCTGCCGATGCGGGCCGGGTTGTCGTCGTAATCGTGGATCCCGATGATGTCCGTGGCCACGCTCTCCCAGCCGTCGTTGCCGATGACGGGGCGGGTGGGATCGAGCGTCTTGGTCATGTGATACAGCGCGCGCACGTAGTGCCGTTGGGAGGGGCTGTCGGGCAGGTCGGGCACGCCCCATGACTCGTTGAAAGGCACCCAGGCCACGATGCAGGGATGGCTCACGTCGCGCTCCACGACTTTCAGCCACTCCTGGGTGAGGCGCTGGATGGACTGCCTGTTGTAGCGGTAGGCGCTGGGCATCTCTTCCCAGATAAGCAGGCCGTAGCGGTCGGCCCAATAGAGGTAGCGGGGATCCTCAATTTTCTGATGCTTTCGCACGCCGTTGAAGCCCATGGCCTTGGCGAGCTCGATATCGCGCTGAAGCGCGGCATCGTTCGGCGGGGTCAGGCCAGTCTCGGGCCAGTAGCCCTGGTCGAGCACCATGCGCAACGGGTAGGGACGCCCGTTCAGAACGAAGCGGTCCCCCTGCACCGAGATGGAGCGCAGGGCGGTATAGCTGCGGACGCGGTCGATGGCTTCGCCCGCCGCGTCGCGCAGCGTCAGTTCGACCTCGATGATGGTGGGGCTGTGCGGGCTCCACAACAGCTCGTTGCGCGAGTCGTCAATCCCGGGGTCGGAGAGAACGACGCGGCGGCTCACCTCTCCGGCCAGCACGGTGTAGACGTCCTCGGCGATGAGGCGCTCGCCGGCCCGCAATACGACCGCCAGGCGCAGGCCGTCCCGGGGCTCGCCGCCGATCCGCGTTTCCAGGCCGATTTCCCACCTCTCGGTGTTGGGCGTCAGCCGCAGGTACGCAATGTGGGATTCGGGTACGCGCTCGAGCCAGACGGTCTGCCAGATGCCCGTTGTGCGGTAGTACCAGATGCCGTGCGGCTGTAACTGCCAGTCCTGTTTGCCCCGGGGTTTGCACAGGTCGGCGGGATCGTCCTCGGCGCGCACCACGATGGTCTGGACGCCCGGCCCGAACACGAGGTCGGTGATGTCGATCTCGAAAGGCGTGTAGCCGCCCTCATGATGCCCGGCGACGCTGCCGTTCACCCACACCGTGGCGTGGTAATCGACGGCTCCGAAGTGCAGGATAAGCCGTTTACTGTCCTTATCCGGCATCACAAACGTACAGCGATACCAGCACGCCCGGTAAAACCCCGTATCCCCGATGCCGCTGGCCGGAGATTCCGGTGCGAACGGCACCTGGATTTTCGCGGTCCACTCGACTTGTTCGGGGGCCGTCCAACGCGCCTCCCGGTCTATGGAAAAATCCCAAAGACCGTTCAGTACAAACCATTCCGCTCGCTCCAGTTGAGGACGCGGATAACCGTGGGATTCTAATCCCGTTGCTGGCTCAAGTGATTTCATACGACAAAGGTAGGACACAACCATTATATCGACGTGCCAACTCCGCTAAACGTGCCCAAATTAATGATTAAAAGGACTTTACGCGCGATACTGTACAATGGAAGCAGTTGGGAACGATGTCGCTCCCCTGGGTTTCAGTTTCCGAAGGGACTCCTTATTTCATCACCGGCAGCGGCGAGGCCTGGACACCCCTGGGCCACAACGACTCGATCACCTGGCCGGCGTTGGACGGGCTCTATCTCCGCCGGGACGTGGAGTCGGTAGACAGGTATCTGGGCACGCTGGCGCGCCGGGGAGTAACCTGCCTTCGCGTGATGCTCGAATACAGCGAGGCTGATAACCGCTGGCTGGAGCGCCCGCCGGGCCGATTCAACCCGGCAATAGTCCAGCTTTGGGACGACCTGTTCGCGAAATGCGAGACGCACGGCCTGCGGTTGCTGGTGACGCCATTCGACACGTTCTGGATGTGGAACCGGTGGAAACGCCATCCTTACAATAAGT
>DATMXS010000248.1:0-4485 GCA_035561355.1 Bryobacteraceae bacterium
GTATAGTGATGTAGAGAGAGAGTATTTGTGTATAGGTAGTAAGGGGCACGGTGGACGCGGCTGGACACTGGGTCAGGAGAGGGTAAGTACCGAAACATCAAACATTTACAGAGCCCCAGATAGTGGTTCCACGAACCGGGGCGCACCGTTCACGACCCACACGTACCCGTTCGGCTGGATTCCGAGGCGTTCGTGCAATCGACCGGCCTCGGCCGAGGCGCTCTTCGTTGCGACCAACCTCAGCGCGTGGCGCACCGATCAGCCGGCCCTCTTCGCGGGCGACGTGCAGCTTGGCGATACGGCGTACCGCCGCCTCGATCCGAACTACTACGCATGGTTGCGCTCGCGGATGCATCTGGCAAAGCTCGCCGCCGGTGCAGGCCGGCTGCGCCAGGAGTCGTTCGACGGACTCCGCGAGCGGTTCAATGCGATGCACGCCTGGGCGTTGGAGCACATCGGAGAGGCGGCACTGCTCGCGGCCGTAAACACCCTGAATACCCGGGACTACGAACCGCCGTCAGCGGATCCCCTGCCAGTTGTGAGGCGTTCACCCGCCGCGGAGGCGCTGGAACAAGCCCGCGCCCTGGTCGATGCGATCGCGGAGCGTGCGCTCGCGCTCGGCTGGCGCCCGGAACGCCTTTACGAAGAACCCGAACGCGGCAGACCGTTCGCCGACCGCGGCCTCGTCTGGCTCCTCAGGCCTGGGGACCGCCTCGGCAAGGTCACACGGCAATCCATCGAGATCATCCGGCCTCCCGACAATGTGCGGCTCCAGTTCTTCAACCCGGACGTGGATCAGCCGTGGATCCGCCGGCGGCAAAAAACTTTGTGAGACACCGGACACTTCGGACGGACGCTGAGTATTAGTTATTGAGAGCGTAAGTTTCGATCGAGCCCGCACTGAGGCGGGGCCGATCCGATCTGCCAATCCGAATACGAGAGATGGGACTCTCGTGAAACTCCTTCCCTCCGGTCTTCGGGCCGGAGGGGTCTCCAAACGGCGATGAAACAGATTCCTTACTACACGTGTGACGGCAAGCCGCTCGGGTATCGCACGATCGAGTGCGTCGAGCGATGGCTGGCCGAGAATCGCGTGACCGCCGTTTATGGGCGCAAGGGGCACATCAAGGCGATTTACCACCCAAAGCGAGACGGAGACTCGGCCGTGGATCGAACGCCACACGCTGGCACCCAGTACAGCTTTCGCGAGCGCCTAGACAACGGCCATCGCAACTGGACCCTCAAGCGCATTGGCAAGGGAAATGAGCTCCGGCCGGTGTTCCTCGCCGTTGTAGCTGGGTGTGCAACAGGAGCGTGTGAGCCATGCGGACGCTGAGTCGTGTGAGGCGTTCGCTCGAAGCGAACGTCGGCGGGCGTTGGATGGCGTATCAACGCGGCGCGTTCGAAAACCGACATGGCGATCGAGGCAAACGGTTTCAAAAAGTGGCGGTGAAAAGGCAAACACGCTAGCAACTCTGGGTCCTACAACAACATAGGAGCCCTCCGTGGCCCTACGGCACAATTTCGCTAGCGACCGGGTGCAAAAGAGGTCGTCAGACGCTCGGGTCGTCGGTCGTCACCGCCCTCGTGCCCACTCGAAAGAGCACATGTCTCGATGATTCGCGAACTCAAGCTGTACTGGCGGCTTCGGCCGATTCTCAACCAATTCAAGGAGCTTTCGAAGATGAAGTTCACGGTGAACGTTGCGGTCCAGATGCTCGCGCTCGCCGCGCAGGGCATCAACCAGGCGCAGGATCTCTTGCCGCCGCGCGGGAGGTTCTGGGCGATGGTGGCGCTTTCTGCCATTCAGGGCACCACGGCCGTGATCGCGCACTTCGCGAATCCCGACGGCACGCCGGCCATCTTGGCCTATCGCAAGGAGAAGTGAGCGAGTACCGTGCGAACGCCTGAACTCAGAATCGAAGCCTGGCCAGTCGAGCGTCTGGTGCCGTACGCCCGCAATGCGCGTACGCACACGGACGAGCAGGTCGCCCAGATTGCGGCTTCGATCGCCGAGTTCGGGTGGACGAACCCGATCCTCACGGGTGCCGATGGCATCGTCATCGCCGGCCATGCGCGCCTGCTTGCCGCTCGCAAGCTGGGCATGACCGAGGTTCCGGTGATCGTGCTCGATCACCTGACGGAGTCGAAGCGGCGTGCGTTGGTCCTGGCGGACAATCAGTTGGCCCTGGGGAGTGGATGGAACGAGGACATGCTCCGGATCGAGTTGGCTGCCCTCGAAGAGGACGGCTTCAACCTCGAACTCCTTGGTTTCAGCGAGGAGGAATTGGAGGAGTTCCTCGCGGATCCGGATGCGGAGCCCGCGGTCGGTCTGACGGACGAGGATGCCGTCCCGGAAGAGCCGGTTCGTGCCGTCACGGTGCCCGGCGATGTTTGGCTCCTCGGCAACCACCGGCTGCTATGTGGCGACTCGACTCAGATGGACGCGATCGGGAAGGTGCTCGCGGGCGGCCTGGCCGACATGGTCTGGACAGACCCTCCCTACAATGTGAACTACGGCGCCACCATGAAGGATAAGCTTCGTGGCAACAACCGTCGGATCGCGAACGACAATCTCGGCGAGGACTTTGCCAGATTCCTCTACGATTCCTGCGTGAACATGCTCGCGGTGACGAAGGGTGCCGTATACGTGTGCATGTCCTCGTCGGAGCTTCATACGCTGCAGAAGGCGTTCCGGGATGCCGGTGGTCATTGGTCCACGTTCGTTATCTGGGCCAAGAACACCTTCACGATGGGCCGCTCCGATTACCAGCGACAGTACGAACCGATGCTCTACGGCTGGAAGGAGGGCACGAATCACTTCTGGTGTGGGGCGCGCGACCAGGGCGACGTCTGGTTCGTGAAGAAGCCGGTGTCAAACGATCTGCACCCGACGATGAAGCCGGTTGAGCTCATCGAGCGTGCGCTTCGGAATTCAAGCAAGACCCGCGATACGGTCCTCGATCCGTTCGGCGGGTCTGGCTCGACACTGATCGCCTGCGAGAAGCTCGGGCGCCACGCGCGGCTGGTTGAGCTTGAGCCGAAGTACTGCGATGTGATCATCCACAGGTTTATACAGTTTTCAGGCAAGCAGGCCACGCTCGAGGCGGACGGGCGCACCTTCGCGGAAGTCGGCGAGGAGCGCAAGCCGGACGCTCGTTGAATTGACCGATGCCGCCGGGAAATTGCGGCAATCAGGCAGGAGATTTTGAACGGCAACCCGGAAGTGCCCGGGTTGTGCTTGGGGCTGATGGACTGGTCGCTGGAATTGCGACTGCTTCAAGGCCGTGAATGACGAGCGCATCATGCGGAGGACGAGCCTCACGGTATTGAAACGAGAGTGCCGCACGGGGTGTCTTGGGGTTTTGCGCGCCGCCGATGTCAGGGCCGTTACAGCGGCGCGCGAATTCTCAATTGCCCGTCGCGGCAAACCAGTTGCCTCCGGGGCTGGTGACGAACACGATAGGTGCGATGCACGGGCTCGGAAGGTTGAGCCAGGCTTCGATTTTCGCGTTCCCGCCGCCGGTGCTCGCCGGCCCAGTGGTAGCCGGGAACGGAGCAGTCGTTACATTCACCGTTGCCGGCGCGCCGCCTGCATCCTTCGTCAGACAGCTGACGACAGCCCTGAACGCCGTGACCGTGTTCGTGCCGGCCAGCCCCCTCTCAATGACAGCCGGATCGTTGGGATCGAATACCAGTCCTGTGACTTCCACCTCGAGGCGACCGTCGATCTTCAATTCGCCTTTGGCTGCGGAAATCACCCATGGCAGTCCCCCGCCCGCGACTCCGCGGATTGCATTCTCGGGAAGCGTGTACGGTCTCGGCACCCCGATCATGGTCTGGAATTCGAGGATCTTTGGAACGTCCGGCTCGCGCGCAACCGCCTGGCTTACCAGAACTGCGGCAATGGCTCCGAATACGAGCTGATTCATCATGTGTTGTGCCCCTCCTTGTGGATCTGGCCTGTTCAGTTGCTGACGGCCACAACGGAACTGTACCAGCAGGACACGCTCAGACTTGCGAGGATCGTGTCAACCTTTGGTGAACTTTGCGGGTTCGGGTGGCCCGGTGCACGCCGGCATCGAACAAGTCTCAGTTGTGAGGGGCGCGAATGAACGAGCAAATCATGCACATGCTGATCCCGGCCACGGCGCTCATCTCTGGCTTGATCGGAACCTATGTCGGGCTGCAGAACCGGGCGCTGCTCGCTGAGGTGCGGCGCGAACTCGCGGAGTTGGAGAACCGCATCATCACGCGAATCAACGGGACCTACGTTCGTTCGGCCGAATGCAAGCTCCGCGAGGAAAACGTGCACGACCGACTTGAAGCGCTGGCCGAGGACGTCAGGGGTACCGCGAATACTGATCGCCGGCCGTAACAACGGCGGTCAAGCGGCTCGGGCGAAAAGTTACGCGGTAATACGCCGCAGAGGGAAGACGGGGAACCGGTTGGATTGGCATTCACCCTGTTCGCACGGTGAACGCC
>DATMXS010000249.1:0-36160 GCA_035561355.1 Bryobacteraceae bacterium
GCACAGGCCCGTCAAACAGCAGGCGCATTGGGACGATGAGTACGGCGGCGACGACCGTGGCGCACCCCATGGCAGGGCCTACGCCCAGCTCGAGCAGGCGCGCAACGGCGATCCATTCGGCTGCGAACGCGGCCACATCCCAGGGCGAAAGTGGTACCAGCGCCGCCGCCGTGACCCGTTCGAGCAGGCGTGTGCGGCTGAGCACGGGCAGGCCCGGATAGAACTTGAAGCAGAGCCACAAGGCGAGCACCGCCCAAGCCGCCGGGATGCCATGCGGGCGTGCCCCCAGCGCGGCGCGGCCGAGCCGGTCCCGGTAAAGGCGCGTGCCCCAGGCCGCGACACCCGCGCCCGCCACGTTGCAGACGAAGTCGAGCGCGTTGGAACTTCGGGTGAGTTGCGTAGTCTGAATCGTCTCGAGTGCTCCCGAGAGGAGCGCCGAAGCAGCCACTGCGGCGAAAACGATCCCGAGAGTCCTGCGCCCTGCGGCCAGAACGAACGCGACGCCGAAGGGTGCGTAGAAGAGGAGATTCGAGACCGCGTCGCGAAGGATAAAGCGGTTCAGGCCGGACGAGATGGAAAACGCCTTTGCCGGTATAGGTCGGGAGCCAAGGTCCCACGGATACAGGGAGGCGTGGATGATGAGCAGCGTGAACGCGGCAAGCAGGAGCCGCCAGAGCTTCCGCCGTTGCTGTTCCGCTTCCGGAGTCACCCTGCTATTCTCCGACGGAACGCGCCTACATGTGCTGGACTTGGACCTCTTTCATGTACTTGCTTTCGAGCAGTCCCACGATTTTCTTGACGATGTTGCGGCGAATGTCGAGCTCCATCGGCACATTGGGGTCCTGGTGGGCTTGATTGATGCGCGTGCCGACGACGATCTGGATGATGTCGCTTTCGAGCAGATACGTGACGAGTTCGGTGGCCGCATTCTGGCGCGCCGTTTCGGGAGCTGCGCCGGATTCGAGCAGGCTCGCCACACGCCCTAGAGTCAGAGTGCCTTCGGTCACCAGATTCACTCCATCCATGTAGGCAGGCGGGGGGATCTCCGGATCGACATCGTCGAGGCGCATCCGAACGTGCCGCTCCAGAATGCGGGAAATGATATTCGCAGTGGTGCCGCCGCAGATCGCAATGGTGCCTCGAAAGGACTCGACGATGCGGGCGAGGTCGCGGTCGCGGGACTGGAAAAAGGGCGGGCCTGTGGCGATCAGCATGCGGCGGGGCTCGCGGAAGTGAATCACGCCGCAGGTAATGTCGTCCTTCGCCTCACCCCCATCGAGAGCCTGCGCGCGCGTGGCGAGTTCCTTTGCGAGCGAGTGCGCGGAAATGCCGGGATCGGCTTGGATAGTCTGGGCCACGTAATCGCCGGCCTTGGCGATGCCCCATCCGAGCGGGGTGTGGTATTCACCCATGCCGGCCTGGCTGACGCCATCGGTGAAGAAGACGATGCGGTCACCGGGGCAGGCCTGGAGCTCGGAGTAGCTCAGCGTGCGGTCATGCCACTTCGCGAGAGCGATCGGCGTACGGTCGAGCGCTGTAACGGCGCCGTTGCGGATGAGCAGGCAAGGCGGGTTGTCGTACTCGATCAGGCGCGCGTGGCCGGACCCTTCCATGTCGAGGATGGTGAAGGTGGAGTAACTGATCTTGCGCACGCTGCAGATGGGCAGCGTGTCCATGATGGTCTCGGCCGACTTCTTGATGTCCATGAACCCCGCGGTGTACTTGAGAGCCATGGTTGCGGTAAGGGTGGCGAGCACGCTGGCCTTGATGCCGCTGCCGAGGCCGTCGGAAAGAACGGCGAGAGTGCGGTCCTCCTCCTTGATCTTCTGGCACAGGAACACGTCGCCGGCGACGAACTGGCCGCGCTTGGCGATCTGCCAGGAATCCACATCGACGTAGTAGCGGCGGGCGTGTTGCGTCATTGCATCAGCTTTCATCCTTCATCGCCGCTCCCGCCCTTGGGCAGGAAGGACTCGACGATCGAATTCAGCGTGATCTCGCTTTCGGCCGCGTTTTCGCCGATGAGATAGGCGATCTGCTGGACCGTGAGCAGGTTCTTTTGGATGACTTGGCGGGCGCGCTGGATGATTTGCTCTTTCTCGAGCGTGGGCTTGGTGGCGTCCCGGAAAATGCCGCAGACGAGCGCGTCCTTCTCGATGGTGAAGATGGAGCAGTTGAACACCCGCCCACGGAAGCGGATTTCCCGGTCGGGTAATTCGTCGCCGCTGTTCAGGACCATGCGGAAGAGGTTGAAGAAGGGGACCAGGGCGGAAAGCTCGGTGCCTTCCAGGGAGCTGTCGGGGTCATCGCCCGCGAAGAACCGCGAGAAGCTCGGGTTGTACTCGACAATCCTGAGGTTCTCATCTGCGATGACTATTGCCGACGGCATCTTCTGCATCAGCACGTGCGTCTTCTTCTGCGCGAGCTGGCGCATGTAGCCGACACACATGTTGCGCTCGGCGCGGCCCATCGTGAACGCTTTGGCAAACTCGCGGCAGGAGTCGTAGCCGCAGCCGTTGCAGTTCAGTTCGTCCTCGACGGTGAATTTGCCGACGGAGCGCAACACGTCGCGAATCTGCTGCTCGGAAATGGCGACACCGTTGGGTGGTGGATCGGGCGGGTAATCGCTTTCGATCGGTTCCGAGGGAGGCTGCGGCCTTTCTGCGGATGGTGTGCTGCGAATCACCTTGAGCCGTTTCGCTGCGGTGCCGCCGGTGCGGGCCACCTTGGGACCGTTCACGCACCCACCTCCGCAGGCGAGCAGTTCGAGGAAGACTGGATGATCGGTCCGCAGCTCCGCAATGCCGTCGATCGCGCTGAGGACGTTGGAGAGTCCGGAGAACGACATGAACGCAGCGTCTACTGCCTGGCACTGTGCCTTGATCCCGGTGATCATGCCGCCTTCGATAGGGTACAGGCCGCCCTCGCGGGCAGTTTCGGGAACGAAGCGGTCGCCGGGCATCTCCGTGAGTTGCGCTGGGATGATTTCGCGATCGCGGAGCCAGTTACGCAGCTCAGCGAAGGTTAGGGCCGCCGAGAGGAGGCCGGGGTGCTGATCGGCCTCCTTCTTCTTGGCGATGCAGGGGCCGATGAACACGACGCTGATGTGATCACCGAGCGAAGTTCTGAGCAGCCGCGCGTGCGCGAGCGCAGGCGAAAGTAGCCCGGAGAGGTTAGGAGTGAGCTCAGGCCGGTACTTGCGGACGAACTCCACGACGACGGGGCAGGCGGCGGAAAAGACGGTGCGGCCGGACTGCTCGGAGAGCAGTTGTGCCAGGTGCGCGGAGACTTCCTGAGCGCCGAGGGCGGTCTCGGAGGCGGCGTGGAAGCCGAGGAGGCGCAGGGCGGCAATCATCTGGCCCGGACGTAACTCGGGGAAGTCGCTCGCCCAGGAGGGCGCAAGCGAAACGACGACCTCAGCGCCCGAGGCGAGCAGACGCTCGACCCGGCCGCGGTCATAGCGAACCTTCTTCGCGCCGTTCGGGCACGATGCTACGCACCGGCCGCATGAGATGCAGAGCTCAGCGACCACTGAAGCGTAGCCGGATTCGACTTTGATGGCCTTGACCGGGCACTCGCGGATGCACTTGTAGCAATCCTGACACTCGGTACGCTCGGTATAGACGGGGCAGAGGGCGTTCATTCAGCGGCTCCCAACCGGTCCTCCATGAGAGCGCGCAGCATGTCGGGCGTCACACAGTGGAACATCCGGCCATCAATCATGATATTCGGGCCTTCACTGCACTTGCCTTCGCAGAGGTGGCCCATGGGCCGGACGAGGACCCCCAGGCGGTGCTTGTCGAGAAGTTGGTTGAGCACCCGCAGATTCTCGCCGTTGCCCCTCGAGAAACATGAGCTGCCCATGCAAATCTGGATGGTCATAGCGATCCGTTATGCCGGCACGGCTTCGCGGACGCGCCCACCGGGACCGGTTCCCACCGTGCGGCCGATAGCGTGGATACGGCTCCGGATGCAGGTGCCGCAGTGCTGGGGCGATTCAGTGATGCACGCCTTGCCCGGATAGATCTCGTAAAGGCGGCGGTACTCGAGCGGAGTTACGTTCGGCATGATGACGTTCGCCCCGCGCTGAAGCCCCAGTTCGCGGCCGCTCCTGCCGTTGATGGTGGCGAGGGCCGTCGTGGCCGGGATGTTCGCCTGCGGGCACACGATGCGAGTGAGCGCGAGGACGCGGTAGCACATGTCTTCGGTCGCAGGCGCCTGTTCGCCTTCGCGGAGATCGGAGTGGAGCAGCCCTCGGCCGAGCGGCGTTGCCGGGTGCGGAATGTATGGACCCACACCGATCATGTCGAGATCGAGTTCGCGGAACGCGAGGATGTCCCGGGTGAGGGTCTCGTAGCTTTGGCCGGGGATGCCGATCATCACGCCGCTGCCGGTTTCATACCCCATCTGACGAAGCTTCTGGAGCAGAGCGATGCGGCTTGGCGCGCCGGGCGGCGCCGGGTGGATCTTCCTGTAGAGTTCGGGGTCAGTGGTTTCGAAGCGGAGCAGGTAGCGGTCCGCCCCGGCATGCCGCCACTCCGCGAGATCGGACTCGGCGCGCTCGCCCATGCTGAGCGTGACGGCCAGACCCGTCTCCTTCTTGATTCGGTGAATGACGTCCGCCAGCCAGCCAGCGGTGATCCCGTGGTCCTCGCCGGCCTGCATCACGACGGTACCGTAGCCGTTCGACACAGCTGCGCGAGCGGCTTCGAGGATCTCTTCGGGCGTCAGGCGGTAGCGCTGAAGGTCACGGTTCCCGCCACGCAGGCCGCAGTAGGCGCAACTGCGGCAGCAGTAATTAGAAACCTCGATGAGCCCGCGGAGGTGCACTTCATCCCCGACAAACCGGGATCGCGTTTCATCCGCCTTGGCGTAGAGGGCGTCGAGCCGGCCGGAATCGGTTTCGCGCAACCAGGAGATGATTTCGTCGTAATGCATACAGCTCCGAAGCATCAGGGCGCCAGCGCGGCACTCGGGCGCGCGCTGCGGAAGGCGTCAAGAACGGCGGGGAACGGCCCCAGCGCCCGCTCCAGAATGCCGAGGCTGTGCGCGATCACGATGCCGTAGTTTGTTATCGGCACGCCTGCTTCACGGCACTGCTGGATTCGGTTGAGCATGGCTCGGCGATTCCACATGCACCCGCCGCAGTGGATGACCAGGCTGTACTCTGCGAGGTCGTCCGGAAAGTCGTGGCCCTGCCGATGCGTGAACTTCACATTCGCACCGGTGTACTGGCCGATCCAGTGCGGAATCTTGACGCGGCCGATGTCCTCCTCGATGGGGTGATGCGTGCATGCCTCGCAGATCAGCACGCGGTCGCCAGAGTCCAGCCGGTCCACGGCAAGCGCGCCGCAGGCCATCTCCGCCAGATCGCCCTTCAAGCGGGCAAACAGAATCGAGAAGCTCGTCAGCGCCACGTCCGCCGGGGTGTCGGCTGCGACTGTGCGAAATGCTTGGGAGTCGGTGACGACGAGTTTGGGCGGCCGGCGCAGGTTCTCGAGCGCGGCGGTCAGTTCGCGCTCTTGCACGGCGAGGCACATCGAGTTGTGGTCAAGCAGGTCGCGGATCGTCTGGACTTGCGGGAGGATGAGGCGGCCCTTGGGCGCTTCCTGGTCGATCGGTACGACGAGGACGGCCAGTTCACCGGGGCCGACGAGGTCGCTCACGATCGTCAGTGAGCGAGCGGCTTCGTCGGGAACCGCCTTGGCCAGCGCGGTGCGGAGGTCGGCGATGCCTTCGCCGAGACTGGCGACAGTCCTGACGACCGGGAGGCGGAGGCGATCCATCGCCGCAAAGTCGGGAGCGGCGATGTCGGCCTTGTTGAACACGACGATCGCGGGCAGGCCGAGCTTCTGGATTTGGGAGACAAGCCCTTCCTCGAAAGGTCCCCATGCGCCGTCCGAAACGATGAGGGCGATGTCGGTGCGCGCGAGCACCGCACGCGTCTTCTCGACGCGCAGGCCGCCCAGCACGCCCGGGTCGTCGATGCCCGCGGTGTCGATGAATAGAACCGGCCCGAGCGGTTGCAGCTCCATCGGCTTCTCAACGGGATCTGTCGTGGTGCCGGCGATGTCGGACACGATCGACGCCTGCTGCCGGACGATGGCGTTGAGCAGCGTCGATTTTCCGACGTTGCGGCGTCCGAAGATGCCGATGTGGAGCCGAAACCCTTTGGGACTCGGTTGCATTACACGAATACGTCCCGTTTGCCGGTCTTGACCTCGCCCAGCAGGGCTTCGGAGATACGGCGCTGCGGCGGCTCCATTTGGGCGAGCTTGATATTCACGAACTGCTCACCAGCCGTGCGGCTGTCCGGGCTGGCGTAATCGTCCAGGTACTCCTGGAAGGTCGAGAGGGCGTTCGGCTCGCAGTGGTACTTGATCTCTCCCGGCTTGGCCATGTCCATGAAGTCGCGGCCCGTGCGGCCCAGGCGGTAGCAAGCGGTGCAGAACGAGGGCATGAAGCCGAGTTCGGAGATGTCGCGGATCACCTCATTGAGCGAACGGTGGTCTCCGAGGTGGAATTGGCCCTTCAAGTCCCCATTCGTTTCGGCAGCCGTGTAGCCGCCCGGATCGGTGCGGCTGCCCGCCGAGATTTGAGAGATGCCGAGTTCGAAGCAGCGCCGGCGCGTTTCGGCGGATTCGCGCGTGGATAGGATGAGCCCGGTGTACGGAACGGCGAGCCGCAGAATCGCTATTGCTTTCAGGAAGTCTTCGTCGGACGTGAGCCATTCGGAACTGGTTGCGAAGGGCGCACCCTCGGCCGGCTCCAGGCGCGGTACGGAAACGGTATGCGGTCCGCAGCCGAACTCCTGTTCCAGGGACGCAATGTGTTGCATCATCGCGAGCATTTCGAACTTCCAGTTGTAGAGGCCCAGAAGAACCCCGATCCCAACGTCGTCGATGCCGGCCTGCATGGCCCGGTGCATGCCAGTCACACGCCAGTTGTAATCGCGCTTCACGCCGGCGAGGTGAACTTTCGCGTACGTGTCACGGTGGTACGTTTCCTGAAAGAGCTGATAGGTGCCGATGTTCGCGGCCTTGAGGCGGCCGAAATCATCAACCGTGAGAGGGGCGATGTTGACGTTGACACGGCGAATCTCGCCGTTCCCGGAGCGCGTATTGTAGACGGTGGCGATCGAATCGAGGATGTACTGGAGGCCCGTGCCTTCCGGGTAGGACTCGCCTGCCACGACAAGCACGCGCTTGTGGCCCTGGGTGACGAGCGCCAGGGTCTCGGCTGCGATCTCTTCCTGCGTGAGCGCACGGCGCTTTAACTCGCGGTTGCGGGCGCGGAATGAACAGTACACACAGTCGTTGCGGCAGAAGCTGGAAATGTAGAGCGGCGCGAAAAGGACCAGGCGCGACCCGTAGATGGTCTCCTTCACGGAGCGCGCCGCGCTGTAAACCTCGCCCAGCAGCTCCTGATCGACGACATTCATCAGGGCCGCAACTTCAGCTTGGTCGAGACCTGCCAGCGTGCTCGCCTTCGCGAGGATCTCACGGACGCGGCGCCGGTCGGGCGCCACAGCCGCGTTCAGAGTATCTTCGATGGTCCGTTCGTCAATGAACGAGTCCGTTACCGTTTTCATTACTGACTCCATCCCTGCTGTTGCCGCTGCGGACGACCGCTCCGTGATCGTCGCGAACCGTTTCAACGGCGGTGAACATCGCTTCCCGCGCCTGCTCGAGCGTGCACTGTTGGAAGCTCGCGCCGGCCACCGTCACCGTAGGCCCGCGATCGCAGCGCTCGAAGCAGAACGAGCCGCGGATGTCCACCAATTTCTCGATCCCGTGCTCCTCGGCCTCACGAACCAGGCCGCGCAGAAGGGCTTCGCTGCCCCTCAGGAAGCAGCTTGTGCCGAGGCAGACTTCGACGAGGATCTTGTCTTGCGCAGATCCGTTCATGACAGAGATTTCCTCGTCGCGCGTGCGGCGGCGTGAGTGATAGGTCGTGTGCAGCAGCTTGTGCGCCTGGCCCTTGCCCACCTCGCCCAGGAATTTCGCGTAGCATTCGCTGACGAACATGTTGTCCTGGCTGCGGCGCAACTGAAGGCCGCTATCGATCTGGTAAATGCCGCTGGCGCGCATTGCGCGGCTGCGTCCGTTAAGTGATGAAATGGGCTGTCCGGCGCCGCCGATGCAACCGCCGGGGCACGCCATCACTTCGATCAAGTCGTACTCGCACGTACCCGCCTTTACCTGGTCTGCGATCGTGCGCGCATTCCGCAATCCGTGCACGATGGCGATACGCAGCTTCTTGCCGCCCGCTTCCACTGTGGCCTCGCGCAATCCGGATGCGCCGTGAACCTGTTCTGAATCGACGCGGATCGGCTGCCCTGGGGCGATCTTGTCCGCTGCGAACCGGAGGACGGCTTCCGTGACGCCGCCCGAGTTGCCGAACAGAACGCCGGCCCCTGTGGTGAAGCCGAACGGCATGTCAAAATTCTCGGGCTCCAGATCCGTGAAGCGCATGCCCGTGGAGGCGATCATGCGGGCGAGTTCCACAGTGGTGAGGACGTGATCCACGTCTCCCGCGAACTCCTCGCGCCGCGCCTCGAATTTCTTGGCGGTACACGGCATGATCGAGACGACGCTGAGCGCGGAGCGGTGAACTCCGGTGCGCTGCGGCAGCACGTCCTTGAGCAGCGACCCGAACATCTGCTGCGGTGAGCGACATGTAGACAGGTTGGGCAGCAGCTCCGGGTGATACTGTTCTGCGAATTTGACCCAAGCCGGGCAACAGGAAGTGAACTGCGGCAGCCGCTCGCCGCACATGGTGCGGTTGAGGAACTCGGTGCCCTCTTCGATCACCGTCAGGTCGGCCGCGAAGGAGGTGTCGTAAACCTGATTGAAGCCCAGCCGCTTGAGCGCGGCCACCAGTTGGCCGGAACTGATCTCGCCGGGCGCGAGCCCGAATACCTCGCCGATCGCCACGCGCACCGCTGGAGCCACTTGGGCTATGACGACCCGCTCGGGATCGTGCAGCGCCTTCCAGACGTCGTCAATTTCGGGCTTGGGCGTCAGGGCGCCTGTGGGACAGACTGCGGCGCACTGGCCGCAGTTCACGCACTCCACTTCCCCAAGGCCTTTGCCGAACGCGGGGAGCACTGCGGCATCATGCCCGCGGTGGGCGAAATCGATCGCGCCGACAGACTGGATCTCGGAGCAGACGCGCACACAATCGCCGCACAGCACGCACTTGTTGGGGTCGCGGATCAGTGAGGGAGAGCTGTCGTCAATCGGCTCGGGCGCATGTACGCTCTTGAACCGAACGCGTTGGATGCCGAGCTGGCGCGCGAGTGTCTGGAGCTGGCAGTTACGGCTGCGGATACAGGTGGGGCAGGCCTGCTCGTGATTGGCGAGGAGCAGCTCGATCGAAATCTTGCGGATCTCGCGGATCTCCTCCGTCATGGTCCGGATCTTCATGCCGGCCTCGGGCGGAGTAGAGCACGCGCCCTGTATGCCGCGGCCCTCAATGTCAACGATGCAGAGGCGGCAGGCGCCGTAGACGCTCAGTTCGGAGTGGTAGCAGAACGTGGGCAGGTCAACGCCGGCCTTGCGGATGAGCTCGAGCAGGTTGCGCTCTCCGGAGACCGGTACGGGCCGGCCGTCGATGGTCACGGTCGCGGTCTGTTTCATGGTTAGATGCCCTCCACCGCGCCGAGATTGCAGGCCTGAGCGCACGCGCCGCACTTGATGCAGAGCGTGGCGTCAATCGTATGCGGTTTCTTCTTCTCTCCCTTGATGGCGCCGACGGCGCACACCTTCACGCACAGGCCGCAGCCTTTGCACTTCTGCTGGTCGATGGTGGGCTTCAGCAGGGCCTTGCAACGGCCCGTGCGGCACACCTTGTTGAAGACGTGCTCTTCGTATTCCTCGCGGAAATACCTCAGTGTTGACAGCACCGGGTTCGGCGCCGTCTTGCCGAGGCCGCACAACGAGCCCTTCTGAACGGCATGGCCCAGCGTCTGGAGCAGTTGCAGCGTCTCAGCGGTGCCACGGCCTTCGATGATGTCGTCGAGCAAGGCGAGCAACTGGCGCGTGCCCTCGCGGCACAGCACGCACTTGCCGCAGCTCTCACGCTGCGTGAACTCCATGAAGAAGCGCGCGATCGAAACCATGCAGGTCTTGTGGTTCATCGCCACGAGGCCGCCGGAACCCACCATCGCGCCGACGCTGCGGAGCGAGTCGAAGTCGAGCGGGAGATCGAGATGCTGCTGCGTGAGGCAGCCGCCGGAAGGTCCGCCGATTTGAACGGCCTTGAAGCCGTTCTTGGTGATCTTTCCGTTATCGTCCGTGATGCCGCCGCCGATGTTCATCACGATCTCGCCTAGCGTGGTGCCGAACGGCACTTCGATGAGACCCGTGTTGGCGACGTGGCCGGTGAGCGCAAACGTCTTGGTGCCGGGCGATGTGCCGGTTCCGAGCTTGCGGTACTCGGCCGGACCTTCGTTGAGGATGCGTGGGACCTGGGCGAGCGTCTCGACGTTGTTGATGATGGTGGGGCGCCCGCGTAAGCCGGATTGCGCCGGAAATGGCGGCTTGGGCGAAGGCATGCCGCGAAAGCCTTCGATGCTCGCGATCATGGCGGTTTCTTCGCCGCACACGAATGCGCCCGCGCCTTCCATCACTTCACAGCGGAACCGCTTTCCGGTCTCGAAAACGTTGTCGCCGAGGATTCCCTCTGCAGCGGCGTCCTCAACGGCCTTACGCATTCGGTTCACCGCGAGAGGATACTCGGCGCGGACGTAGATGTATCCCTTGTCGGCTCCTATTGCGCGGCCCGCAATCATGAGGCCTTCGATGACCGCGTGGGGGTTGCCCTCCATCACGCTGCGATCCATGAAGGCGCCGGGATCGCCCTCGTCGCCGTTGCAGATCACGTACTTCTTCGCGGAGTTCTGAACGCGCGCGAGGTCCCACTTGCGGCCGGTCGGAAAGCCGCCGCCCCCGCGCCCGCGCAGTCCGGAATCCAACACGAGTTTGCAGACCTCGTCCGGCTGCATTTCAAGGAACGCGCACCGCGCCGCTGCATAGCCGCCGTCGGCGAGGTAATCGGGAAGGCTTTCGGGATCGAGGTGGCCGCAGCCCTTGAGGACGAAACGCGTCTGGCGCGTGTAGAACGGGATGTCGTCCGTGCCTGTGCAGCGGCGCTTCGTGCCGGGATCGACATAGAGCAGACGCTCGACAGGCTGGCCGTTGTCGATGGTGGTTTCGACGATCTCGGGAACATCCTCGGCCTTGACTCGTGTGTAAAGGATGTTCTCCGGGAGAACGGTGACCAGCGGACCCATTTGGCAGAAGCCCTGACATCCGCTCTTACCGACCTCAGCGTGCAGGCACGCGGAAGCCTCCACGGCCCCTGAGCCGAGGGCTTCCTTGAATGCGTGGTAAACCTTCCATGCGCCGTTAGCCGCGCAGCCCGTTCCCGCGCAGATGGTGACCTTGCGGCCGGTGATTCCCCGCGACGCGAGCGGCTCCGGCAGTTCCGATACAGGCGCGCTCATTGGGCTTCCTTCGCGGTCGCCGCTTCCCGTTCCGTGATCTCGTCCACCAGCGCGACGGCGCGATCAGGCGTCATGAGGCCGTGTACTTCGTCATCCACCACTACGACGGGGGCCAGTCCGCACGCGCCCAGGCACGCCACCGTTTCAACCGTAAACATCATGTCCGGCGTCGTCGTGTGTTTCTCATCAAGGCCGAGGCGCTTCCGCAACGCATCCAGGATGGGCATGGAGCGCTTCACGTGGCATGCCGTGCCGTCGCAGAGCCGGATGACGTACTTTCCCTTTGGCACGAGCGCGAAGTGAGCGTAGAAAGTCGCTACGCCGAATACGCGTGACGGCGGCACGTCGAGACTGGTCGCGATGTACGTGAGCACCTCTTCGGGGAGATAACGGTACTCCTCCTGCACGGCTTGCAGGATGGGGATGAGCCGGGAAGGCTGGCGTCCCTGGCGGTCCAGGACGGCGCAGACCTTCGCAAAGCGGTCAGCCGGCGTCGTCGGAGCTGGAGTTTGTGATACTGTCATTTTCTTTTTCTTCTTTGTGAATCTCGGACTGCAGTTGCCGGTTGAGTTTGAACGAGAGCGCGGAGAGCGACGCATACAGACTCTCGTTCTGCACGATCACGTGCGAAGGCACGTGCAGGGAGACCGGCGCAAAGTTCCAGATCGCCCGAATGCCGCCCTCGACCATCAGATGGGCAACGCTCTGGGCGACGGAGGCGGGCGTGGTGATGATGCCGAGGTGGATGTGCATCCGCTCGGAGAGATTGGCGAGCTTTGAAAGTGGCAAAACGTGCGTGCCGTGGACTTGCTTGCCGACCTTTCCTGGATCGATGTCGAATGCCGCCACGATGTTCAGCCCGATGCGGCGGAAGCCTTCGTTGTAGCCGAGCAGTGCGGAGCCGAGGTGGCCGGCGCCGGCTAGGAAGGCGTCGCGCGCATTGTTCCACCCCAGCAGGTCCTCGATGGCGCGCATGAGATCGGCGATGACGTAGCCGACTTTTGGCTTCCCGCCGACCTCAGTGCATTCGAGGTCCTTGCGGATTTGCGTGGGATCGAGCGAGAGCTCGGCGCCGATCTGACTGCAGGAAATCGACTTGATCCCTTTTTCGGCCAACTCGGTGAGGTAATGGTGATACCTGGGCAAGCGGCGGAGGGTGGGTTCCGCTATGACCCTGGGCTTGTCCGGATCCACATTAACCTCCATTCAGAGAAATCTTTCTCGATATCCTCGAAGCGATAGCACCTGCGCGAATCCCGTGCCGCGGAATCCACGCAGGCGCAAATCGCAGGAGGGGTGCAAGCCACAGTGTGGCGTAATACCCGAAAACAGCGGAAACTATCCGTTGCCGCCGGAGAACCGGATGTACTACTCCGGCTGCCATCCTGTGTCTGAGAAACCGTTTGGACTTCTCAATCGGAGAGCATCAGTCTTCCAATCGAGAAATGTTTCTCTATTCGATTGTAGGGTAACGGGTCTGAAACTGTCAATTCCCGGAGGCGTCAGCCATCGTCAGCCGGCTCAAACTCCCAGGTTCGAAAGACGTGCTGGTGCTCTTCCATAACGATCCGTTTGCCGCGGAAGCGCACACCCTCGAGTTCGAGGCGAGTGCGTTGCTCGTAAGCCTGCTCGAGCTTCAGGCGGATGTACCCGCCCGCGCCCACGACGCGCTGCCATGGAAGTGCATCGCCTGTTTTCCGAAGCACCTGGACCACCTGCCGGTGATACAGCGGGTAGCCCGCGGCGGCGGCGACCTGGGCGTAAGTGGCCACCTTTCCCTTCGGGATCTGGCGGATCACTTTGCGCATCGCCGCCTCGCGCTGTTCATTGGCCGGCAGCCTCAGGAGGCGTCGCCCGAATTTGCGAAGATCGTCGTCGCGCCGTGCCACAGTTCTATTGTTCCCATACAGTAGACAGAGATGCGTCAGGTAAAAGCAAAAGGACCCCAAGGCGGGGCAAAGCGTCCGCTGAAAACGCTGGAACGGGTGCTGTCGAAGGCGGGCTTGGGGTCGCGCACGGAGGCGCGGTCATGGATCGCGGCGGGCAGAGTGCGGGTCAACGGCAAGGAAGTGCGGGACCCGGACCAGTGGGTGGACCTCGAGCGGGATCGCGTGAGCTTCGACGGAAAGCCGCTGCGCCCGGCGGAAAAGGTCTACCTGCTGTTTTACAAGCCAAAGGGCTACCTGACCACGTACAAAGATCCGGAGGGCCGACCGACGATTTACGACGTGCTCGAGGGCGTGGACGAAAAGGTCTTCCCGGTGGGACGACTGGACCTGGATACGAGCGGTCTGCTGCTCCTGACGAACGACAGCCAGTTCGCGGAGCGGATGACCAACCCTGACTTCAAGGTGCCCAAGACGTACCTGGTCAAGAGTTCCGGGCGCTTGACGGAGGAGCAACTGGAGCAGTTGCGGACCGGCGTGGCGTTGAACGACGGACCGACGCGCCCGGCCGATGTAGTGCGGCTACGGGATGCGGGAAATCACACGTTCTTCGAGATCACCATTACCGAGGGGCGCAACCGGCAGGTGCGGCGGATGCTGGAGGCGATAGGGAGCAAGGTATCGAAACTGGTGCGGACGGCGATCGGGCCGCTCGAAATTGCCGGATTGCAGGTGGGGGCTCATCGGGAGTTGACAGCGAAGGAAGTGGCGGCCCTCCTGAAGCAATCCGGGTCCGGGAGGCCTGGACGACCCTGAAGGTTTCCGGCGTGTCTGCCGATATGTGGTTTGACAGGCCACTATGCCAGACACGAGCCAGATTCTGCTTCGATTCAACCGCCTGATGCGAGATGTCGAAACGGGTAAGCCGACACGCAACTGCTTCCTGCCGTGGGAGGTGGAACTGCTGCTGGACCTTGATGCGTGTGAGGTGCCCACAATCGACCGGCGGAAGGTGTTGTCGCGATACCGCCGGGCGGCGGGGAGGCGGCTGGAACGCGGTGCGGAGCCGCTGAAGCTTTCGGAATACCTGCGCGACTGCGCCGACCGGCGTACGTCTCGGGTATCCTGAGACTTCGGACCGCGACGGGGCGACTCGCTCCCGGACGCGCGGCTTCCGGCATCTCAGGAGGGTTCCACACAGCATGGCTGTCGATATGCCCGAGCGGAAGGTATTCTGCGTCAAACTGCAGCGTGAATTGCCTGGTCTCAAGGAAGTGCCGTTCGAGGGCCATCCTCTCGGGCAGCGCATCTATGACAACGTCTCGGCGGAGGCGTGGCGCATGTGGGTTGACCACATGAAGATGATCATGAACGAGTACCGCCTTAACCTGGGGACTCGGGAAGCGCAGGAATTCCTGATCAAGCAGATGGAAGAGTACTTCTTTGGCGAGGGCGCGGCGCTGCCGCCGGATTACAAGCCGCAGTAACGGCCGGTCAGGGCAGGATCCCGGCCGCGATCGGTCCGGGATCCTCGGTCACCGGCAGGCTGAGTCCTGGACGCGCCCAGATGCGGTATTCAGGGTCGGAGTAAACCTTTCGCCAGTCCGTGGAGGACATGCGTTTCTCCACCCGGTCTGAGCGGTGGATGAGAGCGACGTCGGTACCGTAGCTCGTGAGGACCTCCTTCCAGCGCGGGCCTGCCGAGTGAAAGCTCGTCAGTTCGTCGAAGGTTTTGTCCGGGTAGGCCACCTCGTACCGCCCGTCCATAGAGACGCGGGCCGCGGGGTAAAGCTTCCACATCACGTAACCACCCTGCTCGAAGGCCGTCAGGACGTTTCCGGTGAACCGCTGTGACCGCAGATACTCTACCGCCCCAACCGGGTACGGTTTAGCGGTGGGGTCGGACGGCGCAGCGGTGGAGGGAACTATGAGTTTCCAATCACTGGCCGGACGGGTGATGACGGAAGCGCCCATCACGGCGACGCAGATGAGCCACGCTGCTGCGGCTAAATCCCAGTTTTGGCGCGTCACGTTTGCCAGGCGGTGTCCCAGTGGCGTCTTGGCAAGCCATCCCGGCACAACGCAAACTACGGCGATCGCGAATAACGGCATCATCTTGACGTGCGTTGCGCCCGCATAGGCCATCAACAGAACGGCTGCCGCTCCGGAGGGGATCTCACGTCGCCTGAAGAGGGCTTCGACAAGGCCGTAAACCGCTACCGCCGCACACAAACCAAACGGAATCCAGACGGGCGTCGGATCGCGCCACATCGGGATCCACTCGCTGATGCTCGGCCTGGCCATGGTGAGCGCTCGCCACAGATAGCTGTAATAGGCCAGGCCGTAGGGGTTGACGATGAGCAGGGCCGCCATTCCCGCGGCAACGGCCACAAGGTGACGATGCGGCCTCCGCTGTATTAGCCGCTCGATCCAGGCGCCGCCGATGAGCACAAACCCGATTGCGCAACCGCCGTGGAGATTCGCCCAGAGCGGGAATGCGGCCAGCCACGGTAGCATCCACCGCCGCCCGCCTTCCTCGTCCGCCTGGAGGCGCCAGAGCAGGACGGCAACGAAAACGTACGTGTATGCCTGCGCGCGAACCGGCATGAGTCCGGTCGCGAGCAGCCAAATCGCGGGTAGAGCCAGCCAGCCCCAGACAGCTACCGAACCGCCCCGGCGACGTCCGCACATGATCGCGATCACGGCGGCAGCCGCAGCCAGCAGGTACTTCAACATCAGGATGCCCGGGGCCCCAAAGCTGACGGCCAGCAGATATGCGACGACTCCGGCGCCCCACTCGTGGTGCACGACAACGGGCAGCGTGGGCGTGTAAGCGAACTGGTCCACCCAGGGGACGTGCCCGGAGGTGACAATTTCCCGTGCGAGCGCCATCTCGTGCCATAGGTCGCCATCGACATTGTTCGAGGCGGTCCGAACGAGAAGGGTCGCCCCGAGCGCGGTTCCCGCCAGGACGCCAAGGTAGTCGCGCGGATGAGAACTCATGCCCAGGTTGATTAGCGTCCGCAGATGGCGCTGCGGCGGGAGAGCGATTCAGGCGGCATCAGTACGGCTATTGTACACGCGCGCCGCCTGATATGCTCGCCGCTGAACCGCGTGTCGATATGTGCTTGTAAAGGCCTGGCCGCTCCCGTAGAATCGGGTTCCCGGGTGGCTGCGAGCCGCCGCGCTCGGCACAGCCGGTTCTGTGAAACGATGGGCGTCGTTTAGGCATCTTCTTCAATAGCGGGTGTTATCCTGAAGATGGCCCGAGGAAGGGGCGAACGGGTGGACGAGAAACTGAAAGGCCTCATGCAAGAGTTGGGTAACGCGATCAACGAATCGCTGTCCGACTCGGACCGCATTGCGACAGCGATCGGCGAGATTCGCCGGGCCGGTTATGATGTGTTTCTCGTATTGGAAGCAACGATCGGGTTCAACCGGCGGGACGACGCGCCCGCTCAGGAGCCGCAATCCCGGTCCAAGCGCGCTTCCGGACGCGAACATGAGCACAAAACCAGGTTCAAATGGACTTCTCAGGACCAAAAATTCCTGAAAGCGCTCAAGATCGCCATTGACGAGGAAGCTCAATAGCCTCGGTCAGTTCTTTATAAACCGACCACGTTTTCCGCGCGGCGGCTTCCCATGTGTATTCTGCCGCACGCAGGCGTCCCCGGGCCGCTAGGGCACGCCGCAGGTCTGGTTCTCGCGTAAGCCGCTCTAAAGCGCTGGCGATTTCCTCCTCATCGGTCGGATTCACGTTGATTGCAGCCGTGCCTGACACTTCGGCCAGCGCGGAGGTGCTCGAAGTCAACACCGGCAACCCCCACGCCATCGCCTCGAGCACTGGAATCCCGAAGCCCTCACCCAGGGATGGGAAAGCGAACAGGGAAGCGCGGCGGTAGAGGTCGTTGAGCGCTTCGGCCGGCACATACCCGCGCAACTCAATGTCTCCCCGCCGGGGGCTCCGTTCGATCTCATCGACGACCGCGTCCGCGCCATAACCGGACGAACCCACCAGCACGAGCCTCCAGCCCGGCTGAGCGGCGCGAAACGCGCGCACTAGACGCGCAACGTTCTTTCGTTTCTGGACCGCGCCCACGTGCAGGACGATGCGTTCGCGCACTGTTTCGTCCGGCGCCTGCTCCGGAACTCGCACGCCGTGCGGGATCACCTGGATGCGCTCCCGCGTGACACCAAGCAATTCCTTAACCTGCCCGGCCGTGAACTCGGAAACGGCAATGATGCGATCCGCGCGTTGCGCCGCATCGCGCGCGAACGCCTCAAAGCGGCGCCGGAAGTCCGGGGAAGAGTACTCCTCCGTGAGTACGAAGAGATCGTGGAAAGTGGCGACCGCCGCGCGAAACTCGGCTCGCGGGAGCCGCTGATTCAGGCCATGGAAGAGCGCCGCCGAGCCGGGGACGAGCGGCTCTTGAAGCAGCCGCCTGCTGCAGTTGCCGGGCAGGCGCTCGCGAAGCGACTTCAAAAACCGATGCGGCCTGTAACACCACAGGAACTCGGCCTCAGGATGGAGGCGCGCCAATTCCCGCATCAATTCGCACGAGTACACGCCTACCCCGCTCAGGCTTCGTCCCACGCTGTATGTGGCGTCCAACGCGATCCGCACTCGAACAGAGTATCGGATACGGAACGGCGCCGGAGCGCGAGCCATTTGGGCTTTGTGCGATACAATTCAATTAAGCCCTTTTCATGCTCACTGGGACACTTCTGGGAACTGCCGTCGGATTTGTGCTTTGGGTGATCGCCGGATACCCGCTTGCACTTTCGTGGCTGGCACGCCGCCGCGCCCTGCCGACCGTGAAGCGACTCGATCACCGGACCGTTTCGATCCTCCTCCCGGTCCACGATGGCGAAGCCTGGATCGGGCCGAAGCTCGAGTCCATCCTGAACCTTAGCTACCCCAGGAAGCTGGTCCAGACAATCGTGATTTGCGACGGCTGCACGGATCGTACCGAGCAGATCGCCCGTCGCTACGCGCGGTTTGGGTTGGAGGTCATCGCGCTCCCTCACGGTGGGAAGGCGGTGGCGCTGAACGAAGGGCTCCGGCGGGCAACAGGCGAGATCCTGTTCTTCACTGACGTCCGTCAGCAACTTGACCGCGATTGTCTCGCGAATCTGGTGGCGTGCTTTGCCGACTCGCGCGTCGGTGCGGTCAGCGGCGAACTGGTGATCTGCGACGGCGCGACCCACGAGGAGGCGAATACTGGCCTCTACTGGAAATATGAGAAGTGGCTCCGCAAGCGGCAGAGCCGGCTGGATTCGGTCCTGGGAGCGACCGGCGCCGTATGGGCGATCCGGGCCGCACTCGCCCGGCCGCTGGCGCCGGAGACCATCCTCGATGACGTGAACCAGCCGTTGAACGCGTTCTTCGCTGGTTATCGCGTGCTGATCGAAGAATCGGCCCTCGCTTACGATTACCCCACCTCGCTCGAAACGGAGTTCCGCCGGAAGGTCAGGACGCAGGCGGGTGTTTACCAGACCATACGCGAGTTTCCGGAGTTGCTTTCGCAGACCCGGAACCGCATGTGGCTCCACTTCATGTCGCACAAATTGGGGAGGCTGTTGCTGCCTTGGGCGCTTCTCTCGATTCTGCTCTTGAGCTTCGCGCTGCCCCCCGTTTGGCGCGCGCTGTTCGTCGCCTCGCAGGCTCTGTTCTACGGCTTGGCAGCGGCAGATATGGTAATTCCGGAACGATCGCGGCTGAAACGCCTGTCGTCACCCGTCCGGACGTTTGTCGTCCTCATGGCGGCCGCGGCAATGGCGGTTTCCATCCTATTCGTCTCGCACAAGACCCTGTGGAAGGAAACACGCGTCACGATCGAGAAAGCCCGAGCCGCATGAGACCGCAGCCCGTGCTGCTGATGGTCCGGGAACTCGGGTTGGGCGGCAGCGAGCGCCAGGCCGCCGAGATCGCCCGCGCGCTCGATCGCAGCCGTTTTGAGGCGCACGTCGGGTGTTTCCGCCCGAACGGGTTCCGGGCGGATGACCTGCGCGAGGCCGGTGTTCCGGTCGCCGAGTTTCCGGTGCGGTCATTCGTTGCGCCGTCCGTGCTCGCCGGGGCGGCGGCTTTCGGGCGCTACGTCCGGCAACACGGCATCGAGTTGGTGCACTCCTTCGACCAGCCGTCGAACCTGTTTGCAGTTCCGGTCGCACGGGCCTACGGTGCTCCGCGGGTTGTTTCGAGCCAACGCGCCCATCGGGAACTCGCAGGAGGAATGCGGCGCCACCTGGTGCGTCTGACCGACCTGATGGTGGACGCGATCGTCGTCAATTGCCTCTCCGTGCAGCGCCAGCTCGTGGAGCAGGAAAAAGTGCCCGCAAGCCGTATACGGCTCTGTTATAACGGCCTCGATACGGCCGTCTTCAGGCACCAGCGCGGGCCGCGGCCGGAGGCTCTGAGCGACGCCTGCCTGGTGATCGGAGTGGTGTGCGCGCTACGCCCCGAAAAGAGCATCGACGTGCTGCTGCGAGCCTTCGCTGCCGTGCGGGAGTTCCGGCCCGGACTGAAGCTCGCGATCGTCGGGAGCGGGCCTGAGGGCGGGCGGCTCACGGCACTGGCAGGGGAACTCGGCGTCGCAGGGCAATGCCATTTCGAGCCTGCTACCGGCTCCGTAGCGGAATGGCTCCGGGGTATTGACATCTTCGTGCTGCCGTCGCGCTCCGAAGCGTTCTCGAACTCGCTGATGGAAGCGATGGCGAGCGGGTGCTGCGCGGTGGCGTCGGACACCGGCGGCAACCCTGAATTGGTAGAGCGCGGCCGCACGGGGCTGCTCTTCGCCCCCGGCGACGCGGGCGCGCTTGCGGAGTGCTTGCGCCTGGTGCTCGAGAACGATGCTCTCCGCCACCGTCTGGCGCAGGCGGGCGCGGAACGCATCCACAACGACTTCTCGCTAGGCGCGGCGGCACGCGCTATGGGCGCCATTTACGAATCGGTGCTGGAAGGAGGCGTCTGACGTGAGCGTCGCTGAGATCCTTGCGGAACTCGACCGGAACCCGTCTCTGGCCGCATACTCCGCAGCGGCGAGGAAGCTGCGGTCGGCCGCCGGACTGAAGCCGTTCCGCGTTGCGCTGCTGGCGAACCACACGCTGGATATCGGAACCGCGCTCGGCGTCGAAGCCGCCCGGCGAGGCCTTGCGCTGGAGCTGTACCAGGCCGGGTACGATCAGTACCGGCAGGAGCTTCTGAACGCCGGCGGAGGCTTGGACGCGTTCCGTCCCGACGCGGTACTGGTCTCGCTGAACCTCGAGAGCACCTTCCCTGGAGTTTCGGGCGCAACCTGCGCTGTCACAACGGGGCTGCCCAGTGCGCGGGAGTGGGCGGAATCGCTCCGTGCCGTGCTGGGTTCGTACCGCGAACGCAGCGCGGTCCCAATCTTCGTGCTCGACTTCATCCCGCCGGTGCACGATATGGACGGCGTTTTCGGTGGCGGCGGGCTGTTCGGCTGGACCATGGAACTGAATGGAGTGCTCCGGGCAGTGGCGGCCGGCCTCCCTTCGGTGTTTGTGATCGACGCTGCCAAACTGGCGTGTTCCACGACCCTGGCCGAATGGCGCGACCCGCGGATGTGGCTGCTGGCGCGGGCGGGCATCAATCCGAAGAAGTTTCCGCTGCTCGCGGCGCGGATCGCCCGCAGCTTTGCCGCTCTCACGCGGCCGGCCGCGAAATGCCTTGTACTCGATCTCGACAATACGCTTTGGGGTGGAGTTCTCGGCGATGCGGGCGCTGACGGCGTCTTGTGCGCGGATACCGATTACCCCGCCAATGCGTATGCCGGGTTCCAGCGCGCCGTCGTCGCGCTGCGAAGCCGCGGCGTGCTGCTGGCGGTGGCGAGCAAGAACGACCGCGAGAGCGTTGACGATGTCTTCGGCCGTCGCCGTGAAATGCCGCTGAAATCCGGGCACATCAGCGATTGGGAAGTACACTGGGGCCCGAAGCCCGAATCACTCCAGCGAATCGCGGAGCGGCTGAACATCGGCCTCGATAGCCTCGTTTTCCTGGACGACAATCCCGCCGAGGTGGACCTGGTCAGGATGACGCTGCCGCAGGTGCGGGCTTACGTAATGCCGAAACGCCCCGAGGAGTTCGCCCCGTTTCTGGCGAGCCTCGAAGACTTCGATCAACTGTGGCTATCCGCCGAGGACCTGCGCCGTGCGGAGCTGTATGAAGCGCGCAAGAAGACGGCCGAAATCGCAGCAACCTCTACGGATCTCGAATCCTTTTACCGTTCCCTGCGAACCGTGGTGACGCCCGAGCCGGCGAGTCCGGCGAATTTCGATCGGCTGGTTCAGCTCATCCACAAAACGAACCAGTTCAACCTGACCACGCGGCGGCACGATGCGGCTGCGCTCAAAGAGCGCATGGATCGCGGCTCGGAGCTCTGGGGGTTCCGGGCGTCCGATCTTCACGGAGACCACGGGATCATCGCAGTGGCGCTGCTCGACTTCGCGGACTCCGCGTGCGTGGTGGACACGCTGCTGATGAGTTGCCGTGTAATCGGCCGAACCATCGAGACGGCGATCCTGAGTTTCCTTGAAGAGCGTGCAGCCGCGCGAGGCGCCGGCGAGATACGCGGCGAGTATCGGCCGACGCCCAAGAACGGGCCGGCACGGGACTACTACGAGCGGCACGGTTACCTCCGTACCGGAGAAAGCGACGCAGCCACCGTGTGGGTGAAGGATGTCTCACGCGGGCGCACAGAGTGCCCTGAGTGGATCGCACTTACGGGCGAATTGACCGAAGCCGCGGGAGCCGAACGGAAATGACCAACGAACTTCGCGAAATCCTCACCAACGTTCTTGAAGTCGATGCGATCTCGGAGCAGGATTCCTCTGAGACCGTGCCCAATTGGGATTCGGTGCGGCACTTGAGCCTGGTAATGGCCCTGGAGGATCACTACGGGCTGACGTTCGAGGCGGACGAGATTCCAAACCTGGTTTCGGTGCAGAGTATCAGCGAGGCCATCCAGAGGCGGGCAGCGGCTGCCTGAGGGCGGCCCGTCTACCACCCTGGTCCTATACCCGCCTAACCCTGTAGTTCCATTCAGCCCGCCCGTGGCGGGGGACACAATGGCAGCATGCAGCGGGTTCTACTCGCGCTCCTCGCGATTTTGCCCGCCTGGGCGGGGCGCATTGATATCACCTACGACACATTGGTGAGCCTCCGCACGGGCGCGCAACTCGAAATCACGATCTCGACCGGCGTCCGGCCCTCCGGCATCGGGTTCCAGATCCTTGGCCCGGCACTCGACGGCGCAGCGGTGTCCCTCATGGACGGCAGCACGCTCCCCTACTATTCCGGATACCTGTTCGAGGCGCGTTTGGAATCGCTGGACCGGCGAGTTTCGGTCCCGGTGAGCCGGCTTGTCCTGACGCCCGGGCAAGCCAGCATCTCGGGGTTTGAAAGGGCGGTCGCGGTTCTGGACGGTTTCAGCCGCGTGCCGGAGGGCTTTTTCGACGACGGCGAAAACCAGGCGCTCTTGCGGATCGTGAACCTCGGGCCGGCAGTTGAATTCGGCTTGGGTTCTGGCTACACGGTCCGCAATGCGATCAGCATCCCGGGACTGCCCGGGGCGGACGGAACGGAGCGTTCGGGCCGCGTGCAGTCCATCCTTCTTGCATCACCAGATGAAGGCAGCGGCAGGGTCGCAATGCGAACCGCCGCGCAAGCCGAAACGCCCGAACCGGAAACAGCGCTGCTGCTGGCGGCGGCGTTGGGCGGACTGGCAGTATTCGCCAGCCTCTCGCGGCGCAAACGCCGCGGCGTATCGTAAACCCATTCGAGCGACGTTATTCGCGGACGACGGCTTCTTCCGCGGCTTCCCGATTAGCGCGGCGGCGGCGTGCTTCGTTGGCGGCGCCAATGAACGCGCGGAAAAGCGGGTGCGGCTCCAACGGCTTGCTCTTGAACTCCGGGTGGAACTGGCAGCCCAGATACCACGGGTGGCCGGGCACCTCACAGATCTCGACATAGGTGCGGTCCGGCGTGCGGCCGGAGATTCGCAACCCGCCGGCCGTGAGCTGCGCCTCGTATTCGTTGTTGAACTCGTAACGGTGGCGGTGCCGCTCGCTGATCTCGGTAACCCCGTAGGCCCGGTGCGCGAGGCTTCCCTCTGTCAGCAAGCACTTGTACGCACCGAGCCGCATCGTGCCGCCAAGATCCTCAACGCCCTTCAACTCGCGGAGTTTGACGATCACGCGATCCGGCGCGCCGGGATCGAGTTCGGTGGAGTTGGCGCGCTCCATTCCGCACACATTCCGGGCGTACTCCACCACCATCATCTGCATGCCGAGGCAGATGCCGAAGTACGGGACCCGGTTCTCTCTCGCGTAGCGGATCGCCTGCATCATGCCTTCGGTGCCGCGCTTACCAAAACCGCCGGGGACCAGCACGGCGTCATAGGGCCGCAGCACTTCCGCCGCCGCGGCCGGCGAGGTGAGGCTTTCCGAGTCGATCCAGGTGAGCAGCGGCTGGACGCCGTGCGCCAGGCCGCCGTGCAGCAGGGCCTCCTTCAAGCTCTTGTAGGCGTCCTCGTACGAGGTGTACTTGCCGACCAGGGCGATCGCGACTTCCCCCGAGGGGTTCTTCAGGCGCTCGAGCATCGCCGACCAGGCCGTAAGGTCCCGCGGCCCTGACTCAAGTCTGAACAGGTGCACGATCCGCTCGTCCACACCCTGCTCGGCAAAGGCGACGGGCAATTCGTAAACGGAGGACACGTCGCGGGCGCTGATCACATCCTCGACCGCGACGTCGCAGAAGAGCGCGATCTTCTCCTTCATCTCCTGGGAGATCGGACGCTCGCTGCGGCACACCAGCAGGTCAGGTTGAATACCGATCGCACGCAACTCCTTGACGCTGTGCTGCGTGGGCTTGGTTTTCATTTCGTGCGCGGCGGCAATCCACGGGACCAGCGTCACGTGGACGAACAGCGCGTTCTCGCGGCCCACCTCGTGGCGCATCTGGCGGATCGCTTCGAGAAACGGCAGGGACTCAATGTCGCCGACTGTGCCGCCGATCTCGACGATCACCACGTCCACTCCGTCCGAGACCTTGCGGACGGCGGCCTTGATCTCGTTGGTGACGTGCGGAATCACCTGGACCGTCTTGCCAAGATAGTCGCCGCGGCGCTCTTTGGTGATGATTCGCTCGTAGATCCGGCCCGACGTCAGGTTGTTGGCCTGGCTGAGGGGCGAGTGGGTGAAGCGCTCGTAGTGGCCCAAGTCGAGATCGGTCTCGGCTCCGTCGTCCGTCACGAAGACCTCTCCGTGCTGGAACGGGCTCATCGTGCCCGGATCGACGTTCAAATAGGGATCGAACTTCTGTAGCGCGACTCTGAGGCCGCGGCTCTCCAGCAGGCAGCCGATCGAAGAGGCGGCGATGCCCTTGCCTAACGAGGAGACGACGCCGCCGGTAACGAAGATGTACTTAGCCATCGTGATTGATAGTGGTGCGGGAGGACCAGGACGCGAGTTGTTCCGCTTCATGAAACATCCGGACGACGCGTTCCAGGTCCGCGGGGGTGTCTACGCCGATCGATTCATAGTCGGTTTCGACCACCCGGATGCGGTGCCCGTTCTCGAGCGCGCGCAACTGCTCCAGTTTCTCGGCCTGCTCCAACGGGCCTGAGGGTAGCTGCGAGTAGGAGAGCAGGAAGTCGCGCTGATAGACGTATAGACCTATGTGCTTATAGTGCTCGGTTGTGCCCACGGCGTCCCTCACGTGCGGGATGGGAGACCGGGAAAAATAGATTGCGTTGCCCGTGAAGTCGGTGACCACCTTGACCACATTCGGGTTGGCAAGTTCGGCCGGGTCTTCAATGCGCTTCTTGAGAGTCCCCATGGGGATGTGCGGCTCGTCGAGAAGCCCGAGGATGGCGGCGTCGATGGCGTCGGGGTCGATAAGCGGCTCGTCGCCTTGAATGTTGACGATGAGGGAGGCATTCTCCGCGCTGGCGACCTCGGCTACGCGATCGGTGCCGGAAGCGTGATCGGCGCGGGTCATGCGGACGGGTGCGCCGAAACGTCGGGCGGCTTCGCGGATTCGCTCGTCGTCGGTGGCGATGATGACCTGCGTCAGGTACCGCGCCCGGCTAGCCCGCTCAAAGACGTGAGCCAGCATAGGCTTACCATCGATAGCGACGAGGGCTTTACCGGGGAAACGTGAGGATTGATAGCGCGCCGGAATGACGCCCAATATCCGACCGGGCACGTTCGATCATAGCATGCCACCCCCGCGGGCCGACCGCTGCTCCGGCGGTAAAGTTCCAGGCGCACACACCCGCGTCCGTCCGATGGTAGCGTTGCGGTATGAGTAAGCTGGTGCATCCCGATTGGCGAGCCGCTGCGCGGGCGTTCGCGCCGGATATCCCGCAGGAGCAGGTTGAGCGGATCGCGCCCGTGCTCGACGCACTGGAGGCGAGGCTCCGTCCACTCCTCACCGATCTGCCGCTCGATCTCGCGCCCGCTACGGACTTGGAGCCCGGCGAATGAATATCCTGGACGCGGGCTCCGCGCTTCGGGCACGCAAGGTGTCGTCCCAGAAATTGGTCCGGGACGCCTTAGCGCGCATTACCGCCCACAATCTGGACTTGAACGCATTTATCGCGGTCACCGAGGCCAGCGCACGGCTGGCTGCCGAAAACGCCGATGCCGAAATCGCCGCCGGACACGACCGCGGCCCGCTGCACGGCATTCCCATCGCATTGAAGGATCTGATCCACGTCGCGGGCGTCCCGACCACCGCCGGCTCGAAGGTGCTAAGAGACTCTGTGCCGGATCGCGATGCCGAGGTAGTCCGGCGCCTCAAGCACGCCGGCGCGGTGATCGTCGGCAAGACCAACATGCACGAGATTGCCTACGGCATCACGTCCAACAACCCGCATTACGGCCCGGTCCGGAATCCCCGCGATCCCCGCCGCATCGCCGGGGGTTCGAGTGGCGGTTCCGCTGCCGCGGTTGCCGATGGCATGGCGCTGGCCGCGCTCGGGACGGACACCGGAGGCTCCATTCGAATTCCGGCCTCGTTCTGCGGCGTCGTCGGCTACAAGCCGTCATACACCCTCGTCAGCCGCGAAGGTGTCGTGCCGCTCGGCTGGACCCTCGATCACGTCGGCCCGCTCGCCTCCACCGTCCGCGACTGCGCGGTTGTGACCGCCGCAATCGCCGGCCTGCCGCCGGATTTTGTACCACCGGAGGATGCTTCGCTCCGCGGCGTACGAATCGGTCTGCCGGAGAACTTCTATTTCGAGTGCGTCTGGCCTGAGGTCGCCGAGGCTGTGCGCAATGCTGCGCGGAAAGCCGAGTCCGCCGGAGCCGTGATGGTCCCGGTGACGGTGCCGGACATCGAAGCCACCAACGCCATAGCACGCGTGATCCTGTTGGCCGAAGCCGCTGCCGCATGGAAGCCGTGGCGTGCGCATCGTGATGATTTCGGCGCCGACGTAGTGACGCTCCTCGACCAGGGCCGGCTGATTCCCGCAACCGATTACATCAACGCCCAGCGCATGCGGAGACAATGCCGGGCCGAGTTCGCCCGAATCTGGAAGCAGGTGGACTGCCTGTTCACACCCACGACGCCGACCACCGCCCCCCGCATCGGCGAACACGACTTGAAGATCGACGACCGCATGCAGGACGTCCGGATCGCCAGCACACGTTTCGTTCGCGGAATCAATCTATTGGGGATACCTGCTGTCTCGCTCCCCTGCGGCCTGGGAACAGCGGGACTGCCCATCGGCCTGCAGATCCTCAGCGGCGGCGGACAGGATCAGAAGCTGTTGAGGATCGCGGCGGCATTGGAGACGATCCTGGACTGAACCGGAACATCGATTGCCATCCGACAACTCGCCCTACGTCGACCACCCCAGCGCCAGTTCGATAAATGTCCGCACCGCGACGCCCGTTGGTCCCTTCGCCAGGTAGGGTTTCGCGTCGTCGAGCCAGGCCGTTCCCGCGATGTCCAGGTGCGCCCACGGGGTATCGTCGGCGAACGCCTCTAGGAACGCCGCCGCGGTGATTGCCCCGCCCCAGCGCGTACCGATGTTCGGCATGTCCGCGAATGGCGTTTTCAACTGCTCCTGATAATCTTCGTCGAGCGGCATCCGCCACATCTTCTCGCCTGCGCTCTTCGCAGCCCCGAGCACCTTCTCCGCCAGCGCTTCGTCGCTCGCAAACACGCCCGTATTGACGTGTCCGAGCGCCACCACGATCGCTCCGGTGAGCGTCGCCGCATCGACCAGGTGCGTGCAGCCAAGGGTTCGCGCGTAGCTCAGGGCATCCGCGAGGATCAGGCGGCCTTCCGCGTCTGTGTTCAGAACTTCCACCGTCTTGCCCGAAAGCGTGCGCACGATGTCGCCCGGCCTCTGCGCCCGCCCTCCCGGCATATTCTCGACAGCGGGGATGAACGCCGTCACGGGCACCGCCGGCTTCAATTCGGCGATGGCCCGCATCGCCGCAATCACTGCCGCGCCGCCGCACATGTCGTACTTCATCTTCTCCATGCCGTCTGAGGGCTTAATGGAGATGCCGCCGGTGTCGAACGTAACCGCTTTGCCGACCAGCCCGAGGTGGCCGCCGCCGGCCGGCGAATCGGGCTTGTATCGAAGAACGATCAGTGCGGGCGCTTCTTCGCTGCCCTGCGCGACGCCGAGCAGGGCGCCCATGCCCATCTGGGTCATGCGGTCGCGGTCCAGGATCTCGCATTCGAGTCCCGCGGCTGCGGCCATCTCCCGCGCGCGCTGCGCCAGAACGGAAGGCGTCATCAGGTTGGCTGGCTCGTTCGCCAAGTCGCGCGCGAAGTTCTGTGCCTCGGCGATGATGCGTGCTCGCCGCACCTCTTGTTCACTTGCACCGAGCACGGTGAGGGTATCCACCGGCTTGGCGCGCTCGCTCTTCAGTCGATCCGGCTCGTACTCGCCCAGCAGCGCGCCCTCGACCACCGCCGCGGCTTCGCTGTCGAACGCGAACGCGATACTCCGGACACCCTTCGACTTCATTGCCCGCACAGCGGTACCCGCCGCTCGCCGCGCATCCACAGGAGTCTTGCCGCCGCCCACCACCACCAACCGCTTCGCCTTCAAGCCCGCCGGGCGGTGCAGCAGCGCAATCTCCAGCGCCTTGCCATTGAACTCGCCGGAGGCGTATAACTCATCCACCCATCCACCGGTCAACTCATTCGCGCGGCTCAGGTACGCGCCGCGGCCGGCATCTTTCTCCAGGCCCAGGACAACCAGGGCATCCGCTTCCACCTGCTCGATGGGAACCGCTTCGACGTTGATGATCATGGGAGTAGTGCGGTCTTACCCGCGGCCGCGCCGGACTGCTTCGCGCGCCTCGGCTTCGGTTTCGCGCTTGCGTTCGGTCGCGCGCTTGTCGTGCAACTTCTTCGCCTTCGCCAGGGCCAGTTCACACTTCACCCGGCCCTTTTTCAAGTAAATGCGAGTGGGGATCAGCGTGAAACCGCGCTCGCGCGTTTTGGCGTGCAGCTTCTCGATTTCGCTAGCGTGCAACAGCAGCTTCCGGTCGCGCACCGGGTCATGATTCATGCGGTTGCCGTGCGAGTAATGGCTGATGTGCGAGTTCACCAGCCAGGCTGCGTTGCCGCGAATTTCAGCGTACGCATCCTTGAGCTGGACCTTGCCGTCACGCGCCGCTTTGACCTCGGTGCCGGTCAGGACCATGCCCGCCTCGTAGCGGTCCGTAAGGAAATAGTTGTGACCGGCGGGCCGGTTCACCGCCAGATTCTTTACGTTTTCTTCAGACACGAAATTGTTCTACACGCGCGAAAACACTTCAGCGTCAATGATTTGTAGCGCAGGGTTTGTCCGCTGATCCATGTTAACACAACCCTTGCAAAACCAATAAGATGCGCAACTCTAAACACTTGTTCAGGATCTTCGCGGCAATCGCCCTGCTTATCGCCGTTGCCGGTTCGGCGGATGCGCGAACGCGCAAGGGAGACAAACTCATCAAGGCAGGCCGCGCCGCCGAGGAGCGCAAGGAATGGGACAAGGCGCTGGATTTATATGAACAGGCGATGAGCGAGGACCCGCGCGATACCAGCTATCAGATTCCGATGCGCCGAGTCCGGTTCCAGGCGGGCCAAGCCCATGTCGATCTTGGATTGAAGCTTCGCAAAGACGGCAAGCTGGACGAGGCGCTGGCCGAGTTCCAAAAGGCATACGCGATCGACCCGTCCTCCGCGATCGCCGAGCAGGAGCTTAAGCGCACACTCGCGACCATCGAGCGGAACAGCAAGACTCAGTTAAAGCCGGAGGACCAGCGGCTCACACCCTCCGAACTGGCGCGCAAAAATGAACTGGAGCGTGTCGCGCGCATCCAGGAACCACCGGAACTGAAGCCGCTCTCCCGCCAGGCCATCAACCTGCGCATGTCGAACCAGCCGCCCAGGGTACTTTATGAGACCGTTGGAAAGCTGGCCGGCGTAAACGTCGTCTTCGATGCGGATTTCAAGCAGGATCAGAACGCGTCCCGCACGCTCTCTGTGGAACTGAATAACTCGACTCTCGAGGATGCGCTCAACTACCTCGCCACAATGACCAAGACGTTCTGGAAGCCGCTCTCCACGAATGCCATCTTTGTCACGACGGATAACCAGGCGAAACGCCGCGAGTACCAGGATTACGCCGTCAAAGTATTCTACCTGAGTAACGTCACCACTCCCCAGGAACTTACTGAGATCGCGACAACCTTCCGGACCGTCGCCGAAATCCGGAAGCTGTTTCAAGTCAATTCGCTGAATGCAATTATCGTTAAAGGCACGCCGGATGAGATCGCGCTGGCGACAAAGCTGATGAACGATCTCGACAAACCGCGCGCGGAAGTAGTGGTGGACGTTGTCGTAATGGAAGCGAACCGCGCCAAGACGCGCAGTCTCGCGGCGACGATCGCGAGCGCCGGTACGGCCGGCCTGAACACGGCGATTCAGTTCACGCCCCGGAACCCCGTGCTCCTGGGGGGAACCGATAAGCCTACCACTCCCACTACGGACCCCATTACGGGCGTCCCAAACACTCCAATCACCACTCCAACCACCCCGACCCAGCAGTTGATCTCCCTGGCCCGCATTGGCAGAATCTCGACTAATGACTTTTCCGTGACGCTTCCCGGCGCGCTGCTCAATTTCGTCATGTCGGACCGCAGTACCAGGGTGCTCCAGTCCCCTCAGGTCCGCGCGGCCAGTGGGCAGAAGGCCAGCCTTCGCATCGGTGACAAGGTCCCGGTGGCGCAGGGCGGCTTCCAACCGTTCGGCGGCGGGGCGGGAGGTGTGGGTGGGTACAACTCGCTCTACTCCCAGTTCCAGTTCATTGACGTCGGTGTGAACGTGGACATCACGCCCACCGTCCACGGCGACGGCGATGTGACACTCAAAGTGATGTTCGAAATCTCGAACGTCCGCGACCGCGTGGACATCGGCGGCATCTCGCAGCCGGTCATCGGCCAGCGCAAGGTGGAGCACGAGATTCGCATCCACGAGGGTGAAGCCAGCCTGCTGGGCGGCCTCATGCAGGACCAGGACACGAAGGCCATCTCAGGGATCCCGGGACTGGCCAGCATCCCGATTCTTCGCCGCCTGTTCTCGAGCGAGAGCATTGAGAAAAATGAGAGCGAACTGCTGATTGCGTTGATCCCGCATATCGTGCGCACGCCGGGCGTGACGGACGTCAACATGCGCGCCATCGCGGCCGGCAGTGACACAGTCGTGAAGCTGAACTGGATGGCGCGTCCGGACGGAACGGTGGTTCCTGCAGTCACGACGGAGCCCGCGTCGCCCGCGGGCGCCCCGCCTGCGACGGCCCAGCCGCCGGTGGCACTTCCAGGAGTCCTCCCGATTCCGGCCACCCAGGCACCGGAAGCTCAGCCGCCGGCCACGGCCCCCGGTCAACCGGCCGCGCCGCCGTCCCAGTCCCAGGGGACGCCGGTGGTTCCGCAGACCGCCGCGCCGGAGACATCAGCGGTGGGCCGTTTCTTATTCCGGCCGATTACGGCTACGGTGCAGCCCGGCAACACGTTCACGCTGGAACTCCTCGCTGAAAACGTCCAGGATCTCGCGGCCGCGCCGTTCCATTTGAAGTTCGATCCGCAACTTGTTCGCCTGCAGGAGGTCCGTCCCGGCCCGATGCTCTCGGCCGACGGCCAGCAGGTGGTCTTCACCCGCAACATCCTGAATGACACGGGTGACGTCACGGTGAACCTGAACCGGCGCCCGGACGCGGGCGGTGTCAGCGGCAGCGGCGTGCTGGCGACATTCACGTTCCAGGCAGTGGCGCCCGGAACGGCGAACATCCTCTTTTCGCAGTTCGGCCCGCGTAACGCTCAACTGGCCGAGATCAAGGCCGATCCGCCGCGCGCGGCCGTGGTGGTGAAGCAGTAAAGATGGCGGTGCGGCGGTGATGAGAGTAAGCGCAAGGCGGCGAGGGCAGCGCGGCCTCACGTTGGTGGAGCTGATCGTGGCCTTCACGATCATCTTCCTGCTGGCGTCGATGGCCGTGCCGCTCGCGCGCGGGAAAGTGCGCCGGGAGCGCGAGCGCGAGTTGCGCATCGCCCTCCGGGAGATCCGGACCGCGATCGACAAGTACAAGGACCACACCTTCCTTAAGCTGATCCCGCCCGGCAAGGTAGATAGCGACGGTTATCCTGAGAACCTCGAACAGCTCGTCGAAGGCGTCCGGCTCAGCGGCAGCGCGGACAAGAAGATGCGGTTCCTGCGCAAGATTCCCAAAGACCCGATGACGAACAGCATCGAATGGGGGCTGCGCAGTTCCCGCGATGAGCCTGCATCCATGTCGTGGGGCGGGCAGAACGTGTTTGACGTGTACACCAAGAGTACGGAGAAGGCCTCGGATGGAACGCCATATTCAGAGTGGTAAGAGTGCCCGGGGCCGTTTCGGGTTCACCCTGATCGAAATGATGATCGTCATGACGATCATCTCGATCCTGGTGGCGATCGCAGTCCCGATGTACCAGAAGGCGATTATCCGCGCCAAAGAGAACCTTCTCAGAAGCAATCTTTTTACGATGCGGACCGTCATCGACGAGTACACCTACGACAAGCAGAAAGCGCCGCAGACGCTAGAGGACCTCGTCACGGAAGGCTACCTCCGCCAGGTCCCGCTCGATCCCATCACGGGCTCCAACCAGACCTGGGAAGTCGTCATCGAAGACGCCATGACCAGCATCAACCAGACCGAGCCCGGCATCTTCGACGTAAAGAGCGGCTCCGACCGAACCAGCCCCTTCGACGGCTCCGCCTACTCGGACTGGTAACCGCGAAGCACTTTCTCGCTGCGCATAGGTTTTCCTATTCAGCCCGCAGCGCGTCTACCGGATCAATCGCCGTTGCGCGGCGGGCTGCGCGATGGAGTTCGCGAACCCGGTGGACGTGACTCCAGGAATGGCGGATGGCGCGGCCGAGGGGCGGTCCGGCAACCTGAACTCCTCTCTCCTCCAACAAGCGCTACCCTACTCCCATGCTCTCCGTGTTACTCCTCGCCCTCGCCATGGCGCCGAGCCAGGACGTCTCCGTTATCCCCCGTCCCGCTCTTGTCGAACCTGCAGCCGGCCAATGGACCCTAACTCCCGCCACCGCGATCGTCGCCTCGTCACCCGGTGCAGCGCCCGAGGCGCGTAAGCTTGCCCGCAACCTCTCGTTAGCGACCGGCTGGGATCTCGCCGTCGCGCCCGCCGCGAAACCCGGCGCGATCACGCTTGCCCTCGAGCCCTCGCGTTCCGACCTCGGTCCCGAAGGCTACGAACTGCGGGTACAGCCCGGGGGCGTTCGCATCGTCGCATCCGCGCCCGCCGGGTTGTTTTACGGCGGCGTCACACTCCGCCAGATCCTGCCGGTGGATGCCTGGCGCAAGGCCCCCGCCGTGCCCATCTCCGCTTCCTCTAAAGCCGCAACCTGGCCGGTGCAATGCGTCCGCATCGTCGATCACCCGCGGTTCTCATGGCGCGGACTTCTCCTCGACCCCGCCCGCCACTTTCTCGCCAAAGCCGAAGTGCTGCGCATGCTCGACGCCATGGCGATGCACAAGCTGAACCGCCTCCAGTTGCATCTCACCGATGATCAAGGCTGGCGACTCGAGCTCAGCACGTTTCCCCGACTCACAGCGCTCTCGTCCTGGCGTGAGGGCACCCTCATCGGTAAGCTCGGCGACAAACCCCAACGCATCTCGTCCGTGCCGCACGGCGGCTACTACTCCCGCGAAGACGTGCGCGAGATCGTCGCCTATGCCGCGGACCGCCACATCGTAGTCGTTCCCGAAATCGAGATGCCCGGCCACGCGCGCGCCTGGCTCTCGGCTTACCCCGAGTACGCCGTCTTCCCCGACCGCGCTGCCGGCATGGCTCTCTGGCCGGTCTGGGGCGTCAGTAAGGACGTTCTCGCGCCGCGCCCACAGACGGTTGAGGCCTGCCGCCGGCTGCTCGACGAAGTCTGCGAACTGTTCCCCTCACCCTGGATCCACATCGGCGGAGACGAGGCGCCACGCGATCAGTGGAAGGAAAGCGCCGAAATGCAGACCCTTATACGCACCCTCGGCGTGCGCAATGAAGACGGGTTGCAGGCCTGGTTCACCGCCGAGCTGAGCCGCCACCTCGCCGCGAAGGGGCGGCGCCTGGTGGGTTGGGACGAAATCCTCGCCGGCGCGGAGCTTGGCAAAACCGGCAGCCGGACCGCCCTGGCTCCCAACGCCATCGTCATGTCCTGGCGAGGCGAGAAAGGCGGACGCGCCGCGGCCAGCGCCGGTCACGACGTCATCATGGCTCCCACTGACTGGACTTACCTTGATTACTACCAGGGCCCTCCCGGCGAAGAGCCACTCGCCATCGGCGGTTCCGTTCCCCTGGCGCGCACATACAGCTACGAACCCGTGCCCGAGGGCATGCCCGAAAGCGCCGCGCGGCACGTCCTGGGCGGTCAGACGCAGTTGTGGAGCGAATACATGCCGGACGCCGGCACCGTCTTCCGCATGGCCTTTCCCCGAGCCGCCGCGCTTTCAGAAGCGTTCTGGACTGCCCGCGACCGCCGCGACCTCACAGGCTTTCTCAACCGCCTCGACACCCACGACGCCCGACTCCGCGCCGCCGGCATCGAGCTTCGAGCCCTGGCACGCGGAACCGCCCTGCCCGGGCCCGACGGCCGAATCGTTCTCGAAGCCAAGAAGGCCGTGGTTCTCGGCACCGAAACGAAGCGAACCGAAGACGGCTCCATCACGAACTGGAAGGATCCGTACACCATGCTCTCCTGGCGCGCCCAAATCCCAGCCGCCGCCACTTACCGTATCTCGGTCCTCATCGAAGGAAGCCCTGCCGCGGCCGCGAATCTTGAATTGACGGTAGCCGGCCAAACGCTCCGCCCGGCCAGCGAACCGACCACAGCCACCAACGCAATTCGCTTCGCCCCGGTCACCATTGCCAACCCCGGCGCTTACCTGATCTTCCTCCGCCAGTCATCCGCCTCCGCCGGGACAGCCCTGCCCACGATCAGAGGCGTTGAAATGACGCCGTGATGATGGTGTTGCACTATACTGGGCCACGAAGGGGGACTTGTATGCGGAGCCTGATGCTCGCCGTGCTGTTGACCACCCTCTCAGCGTTTTGCCAGCAGCCGTCCGAGCCTCCCAGCGCCGGCCGCGGGTTGAAAACGAGAAATGACGTTCCTGCCGCGGATATGGCAACGCCGGACGCCGAGCAGCAGGGCGTTGTTGGCAAGTGGGTGGTGCCGGCGGGCACGAAGATTCCCATCCAACTGCGCCAGGCGGTCTCGACCAAGAACGCGCAGCCCGGAGATCCCATCTACGCGCAGACCACGTTTCCCATCGTGGTCGACGGCGTGACTGTCATCCCCGTCGGCACGTACGCCAAAGGTGTAGTCGATATCGCGAAGCGTGCGGGCCGCATCAAAGGATCCGCTGAGCTGCAGTTCCACCTCATCAGCCTGATCTACCCGAACGGTTACGCGCTCGACCTCGCCGCGGCGATCGATCAGGTTCCAGGCAACCCGGAGTCACGCATGAAGGAGCCGGGCACGATTCAGCACGACTCGGAGAAGGGTACGGACCTCCGGCGCGTCGGTGAGGCCGCGGCGACGGGAGGCCAGATCGGCGGCCTGGCGGGCGCGGCGAGCGGCAGCGTGCGCGGCATCGGGATAGGCGGGCTTTCGGGCATCGCCGCCGGCAGCCTGATTGCGCTTCTTGCCCGCGGTAGCGACGTGCGATTCGAGATTGGCTCCGGCGTCGAGGTTTCGCTCAACCAGCCGATCGCAATCGAAGCCTCCAAGGTCATGCGTGCAGGCCTGGTTCCGGGAACCAATATGCCGGCTCCGGCCCTTAGCGTCCCGATCGTTACGGTGCAGAAGTAAGTCTTCCCGCTGATACCCTGAGGGCATGTTTGACCGCCGGCGCTTCCTTGGCCGGAGTCCGAAGCTCTGCTCTCCTCGCCGCGCCTGCCTTCGGGGAAGGCGAGGCGTGGGCTGATCCCGATCCCATTGCAGCGCGCCCCGAAACCCTTGGCAGTATTCGCGCGAACGCACTACACTATCTGACGAACCAAAACGCGGCGAAACGCCCGGGGAGGGCGGAAGCGATGAACATATCACGGCGGCAGTTGCCCGCATGGCTCACGGCCGGGGTTCTGGCCCGCAGTTCAACGATGACCGCGGCTGCTGAGACCCCGCAGTCTCACATCGGCAACCTGTACCCGTTCGTTCAGAAGCAGGCGGATCGATCTC
>DATMXS010000250.1:0-3312 GCA_035561355.1 Bryobacteraceae bacterium
CTCGTGCCCGCGCCGGAACTGCCCCCGGAGGATCTGCCCCTCCGCTTCGAGACGCGGCAATGCGCGCTCAACGAGGTCCGCATCCATGCCAAGCCGGTCCGCCAGTTCCCCCGCCGTTTGCGGACCAGTCGATTCCAGCCAGCCGCGAATTACCTCGGCCGCTGCCGCGTCCTGGTCCTCCGGCACGACCCGGCCGCCGGGCAGCGCTGGCAGGGAAGGCACAAATGTGATTCCCGGGTACGCGGCCCGCACCAGCGGCGCACGCTCTGTGGAAACCCAAAACCGTCCGCGGGCCACCGCGGCGCGCCCCGCTATTACGAGTTCGGCAAACCAGCCCGCCCACTCCGGAACGGGTGGTAGCACAGCCAGCGTTTCCAGCGCGTCGTGAAGCTCGTCCGCTTCCCGCACCTCCGGCCACGATTCCGCAGCCACCTGCGCGATTGCTTCCGGATCCAGTGCCCCCACTTCGGACGCCATCTGCGGCGTGAGCGTCCGCCGCACCTGAACCGCGCGCGCACGGCGCTCCTCAAGTGGAGCGTCATCGAGGTATGCGTACGGATTCGCGTTCAGGATCTCGTGCGAGAACGGAGAGGGCTCGGATGTCTCGGCCGCTGCGCGCCTGATCGCGCCCGATTCGAGCCCTTCCAGAACGCGCATCAGCCCCGGCAGGTCCATTGCTTCGTACAGGCAGTCGTTGATGGTCTGTTTTACGAGTGGGTGGTCCGGAATGCGCGGCTCGCCTGCGAGGTTTTCGGCACACGCCGCCTGGTCGGGAAAAACCGACGCCAGCAGGTCGTCCGAACGCATTCGCTGGATCGGGGCGGGCACCTTCCGTCCGCCGGAGAAGCGCGGCATTGCGAGCGCGCGGGCAGCATTCCAGCGCCACCGGGCTGTGAACATGGGCGAAGGGAGCAGTGCCTGCGTCAGGACGTGCTCGGCAGTGGCCGTCCGGACGAACTCAAATACCGCGTCGAGCGGGAACGAGTGCTGCTCCGCGAGCGAGATGACGATGCCGTTGTCTGTCGCGGCTGCCTGCAGTTCGAAGTTGAACGTGCGGCAGAACCGCTTGCGCAGCGCCAGTCCCCATGCGCGGTTAATTCTCGCGCCAAAGGGCGCGTGCAGCACCAACTGCATCCCGCCGGCCTCATCGAAGAACCGCTCCGCAATCACCGTGTCGCCTGTGGGCATGGCCCCAAGGGCTGCGGCGCCCGCCTTGATGTACTCGACAGCCTGGGTCGCGCCTCGGGCATCCACGAGGCACTCCTCTGCCAGCCAACGCGCCGCGTCTTCGGGGCTGCGTCCGGCGATCTCCTCACGAACGCGCGCCACTTCCCGTGAGAGTTCGAAAGTGCGGCCCGGCGCTTCGCCGCGCCAGAACGGAATCGACGGCGCCGCTCCCTTTGCGTCCTCCACGCGCACCCGGCCGGCCTCAACCCTGCGGATCCGCCAAGAGGTCGTGCCCAAAAGAAACACGTCCCCGACCATGCTCTCTACCGCGAAGTCCTCGTCCACGGTGCCAACCGTTATTCCCTCGGGCTCGGCGATCACTGCGTAATTTGCGGTGTCCGGGATCGCGCCGCCGGACGTGATCGCCGCGAGCCGGGCGCCGCGCCTTCCGCGCAGAATGCCGTTGACGCGGTCGCGGTGTACCATCGCGCCGCTCCGTCCTCGGGAGGTCGAAATGCCATCAGAGAGCATCTCAACGATGGCGTCGTAATCCTCCAGAGATAAGTTGCGGTAGGGATACGCGGACCGCACCAACTCGTACAGCTCGTCTTCTCTCCACGCCCGGCGAGCCGTTTCCGCAACGATCTGCTGCGCCAGAATATCGAGCGGTGCTTCAGGGATCTCCAGCCGGTCCAGTTCGCCCGACCGGATCGCCTTCACGAGCGCGGCACACTCCACAAGCTCGTCGCGGGTCGTGGCGAACAGCCTGCCCTTCGGTGTCACGCCCATTGCGTGCCCGGAACGCCCGACCCGCTGGAGCGCCACTGCGATCGAGCGCGGCGAACCAAGCTGGCACACCAGGTCCACCGACCCGATATCAATCCCCAATTCCAACGACGCCGTCGCGACCACGGCTTTCAAATCCCCCGATTTCAAGCGCTCCTCGGCATCCAACCGAAGCCGCCGCGACAGGCTCCCGTGATGCGGCAGCACGGCGCCCGCCCCGAGCCGCTCGCCCAAATGATGCGCGACCCGCTCCGAGAGCCGGCGCGTGTTGACGAACACCAGCGTCGTGCGGTGCTCGCGGATTAACTCGGCGACGCGGTCGTAAATCTCAGACCACATCTCCGTGCTTGCCACCGCGGCCAGTTCGTCCCTGGGCGATTCCACCGCGAGATCAATGTCGCGCCGGTGCCCGACCTGCACCACACCCGCCGTGCCGCTCAGGAACCTCGCCACTTCCTCGACCGGCTTCACGGTTGCCGAAAGCCCGACGCGCTGCGGCCGCGTACCGCCCGCCTCCGCCACAATCGCATCCAGCCGAGCCAGGGAGAGCGCAAGGTGCGACCCGCGCTTATCGTCCGCAACCGCGTGAATCTCATCTACCACGACTGTTCGCGTGGTCGCGAGCATGCGGCTGCTCTTGTCCGCGGTCAACAGGATGAAGAGCGACTCGGGCGTGGTGACGAGCACGTGCGGTGGCTTGCGGAGCATCGCCTGACGCTCCCACTGCACGGTGTCGCCGGTGCGTACTGCGGTTCGGATTTCGGCAAGCGGCACACCGCGCGTTTCGGCAAGCGCGCGAATCTCGGCAAGGGGGATCTCAAGGTTCTTCCGGACGTCGTTGCTCAACGCCTTCAGAGGCGAAACGTAGACGGCCTCGATACGGTCTTCCAGTTCACCCGCCCGCGCACGCCGCACCAGCGCGTCCAGACAAATCAGAAATGCCGCCAGCGTCTTGCCCGAGCCGGTGGGCGCCGAAATCAGCACATCGCGCGCTGCCCGAATTTCCGGCCACCCGCGCCGCTGCGGCTCCGTCACGGCACCAAACCGCCCCTCAAACCATTCCCGAATCAGCGGATCGAAGCCCTCGAGCATCCTCCTACTATCGTAAGCCACCGTTCACCGCAGGGAAGACGCAGAGAACTGCATGGGAGGACAGGAGAAACGCGCCACTTCTACTTTGTTGCTTTTCTCTGCGTCTCTGCGCCTCCGCGGTGAAGCGATTTAGAAGTCGTTCGGGAGACTCTTCAACTGCTCCATTGAAAACACCGGGCCTTCTTTGCAGACATAAACCGGGCCGGTGTTGCAGCGGCCGCACTTCCCTACCCCGCACTTCATGCGGTTTTCAAGGCTGGTATAGAT
>DATMXS010000251.1:0-6822 GCA_035561355.1 Bryobacteraceae bacterium
GCCGTCATCGGATACCGGAAGATCACGTCCTGCACCTGCGCGTGCGGGAACGGGTAGAGTTGCTCCACACGCACGAGCGCCACATGCTCCACTTTCTTCTGCTCTCGCGCGGCGAGCAGTTCGTAATAAACCTTGCCCGAACAGAGCACGACGCGCGACACGCCATCGGCCGGCACCGGTTGCGTCTCCCCGATCACCTCGCGGAATGTCCCGCCCGCCAGTTCATCCACCAGGGACACCGCTTTCAAGTGACGGAGCAGACTCTTGGGAGTGAACACGATCAGCGGCTTGCGCATGCCCCGCCGATCCGGCCCGCCGTGCATCTGTCGGCGCAATACATGGAAGTACTGTGCGGGGGTCGAAGGGTTCACCACCTGCATGTTGTTGTCCGCACACGCCTGAAGGAACCGCTCGATACGCGCGCTCGAGTGCTCCGGGCCCTGTCCCTCCATGCCGTGCGGCAGCAGCAGCGTCAGGCCGCTCGGCTGGCCCCACTTCGCCTCCGATCCAGCGAGGAACTGGTCCAGGATCACCTGCGCGCCGTTGACGAAATCGCCGAACTGCGCCTCCCACAGCACCAGCGTCAGCGGGTCTCCCAGGGAGTAACCAAACTCGAAGCCGAGCACTGCGTTCTCACTGAGCAGGCTGTCATAGACGTCAAAGCGCGCCTGCCCCGGATCCAGGTGTTTCAGCGGGCAATATTCGTGCCCGTCTTCGTAATCCGAGAACACGGCGTGCCGCTGCGAGAATGTGCCCCGGCTCGAATCCTGGCCGCTCAGGCGCACCGGACTGCCTTCCAGCACGAGCGTGCCGAACGCGAGCGCCTCCGCAAATGACCAATCTACGGGTCCGCCCTTTTCGAACGCATCTCGCCTGCGGTCTACGAATCCTCGCAGCTTCGGGTGAATATGGAAGTTCTCCGGGAAACGCGTCAGACCTTCCACCACGCGCGCGAGCACTCTCCGCTCGACCGCCGTGTACGGACGGATCTCTCCCGCCTCTTCCGCGGACACAGGGCTGACTTCCTGCACCACGTACTGCTCGTTCGCCCTCTGCGCCGCGTCGTATGCTTCCGCCAGCCGCTCCTGATACCGCTTCCTGATCCGCCCCACCTCGTCGGCGCTCATGAATGCCTCGCGCACCAGGCGCTCGGCATATTGCTTCGTCACCGACGGGTGCTCGCGGATCTTCTTGTACATCAGAGGTTGGGTGTAGCTCGGGTCGTCCGCCTCGTTATGCCCGTGGCGGCGGTAGCAGACCATGTCGATCACGACATCCTTGCTGAACTCCCGGCGGTAATCGAATGCGAGTTGCGCCGCGCGCGTGCACGCCTCGGCATCATCGCCGTTCACGTGCAGAATGGGCGCTTGCACCATGCGGGCGACGTCGGTTGGATACACCGTGGATCGCGCCTCCTTGGGGGAGGTCGTGAAGCCGATCTGGTTGTTGATGACCAGGTGAATCGTGCCGCCTGTCGAGTAGCCGTCGAGTTGCGAGAGATTCAGCGTCTCGGCAACCACTCCCTGTCCTGCGAATGCCGCGTCTCCGTGGACCAGGATGGGGATGACGCGCTCACGCTTCGTGTCGCCCAGGCGATCCTGCTTCGGGCGCACAATGCCTTCGACGACGGGGTCCACCGCTTCCAGATGGCTCGGGTTCGGCGACAGCGAAACCGCCAATTCGCGCCCGCCTTCGAGCACGCGCACTCCGGAGGTTCCCAGGTGATACTTGACGTCGCCCGAGCCCTGGCTGCTCGTGGGGTCCTCGCCCTCGAACGATGAGAAGATCTGCGACAAGGGCTTCGCGAGCAGGTTCGCGAGAACGTTTAGGCGGCCACGGTGGGCCATTCCCATGACGATTTCGTGAACGTTATTCGCTACTGCCCGGTGCATCACCTCATCCAGAATCGCGACCGCGCTCTCGCCGCCTTCAAGCCCGAACCGCTTGTGGCCCACGAACCTTGAATGCAGGAAATGCTCGAATTCCTCGGCCTCGATCAACCGTTCCAGAATGCGGCGGCGAGTCGCGGGATCGAGGGTCCAACTATTCGCCTCCGGTTCCATACGCTGCTGGAGCCATTGCTTCTGCTCAGGCACCTGTATGTTCATGTACTCGCAGCCGATCCTGCCGCAGTAGGTCTGGCGTAGCGTCTCGAGAATCTGGCGCAGGGTGGCCGTGCCTTCCCCCAGCGCCGTGCCGAGCGAGCCGGTGATGAACTCACGGTCGAGGTCCCAAATGGTGAGCCCATAGTGCGCCGGGTCGAGTTCCGGATGGTACGAAGGCTCTGAACCGAGGGGATCAAAATCCGCAATGAGGTGGCCGCGCACGCGGTAAGCATTGATCAACTGCAACACCGCGGCCTGCTTCGTGATATCGGAGATGCGTTCCGAACCCCCGATGAGGGCGCGGCGATCCGGCTCCCACTTTACCGGGCGGTAGGGCAGCTTCAGATCGGCAAAGATCTCCTCGTAGAAGTCCTCTTCGCCCTGGAGCAGCGCCTGAACCTTGGCCAGAAACAGCCCCGACTCAGCGCCCTGGATGACGCGATGGTCGTAGGTGCACGAGATCGTCATCACCTTGCTCAGGCCGAGCATGGCGAGCGTCTCGGGCGCTGCGCCCTGATACTCCGCCGGGAAGCCGATCGCACCGGTCGCGATGATTGCACCCTGACCCATCATCAGGCGCGGCATCGATGATACCGTCCCTACTGTCCCCGGATTCGTGAGCGATGCCGTCGTGCCCTGGAAATCCTCGAGCGTCAGCTTTCCCTTCCGCGCGCGCTCTACGACGTCGTCGAACGCCGCCATGAAGCGCTGGAAGTCGAGCGAGCCCGCGTCCTTCACGTTCGGCACCATCAAAGTCCGGGCGCCGTCCTTACCCGCGACGTCTATCGCGACCCCCAGATTGATTGAGCGGCGGACCACGCGGTGCGGCTGCCCGTCTCTTTCTGCGTAGGCGCCGTTGACGTTCGGGAAGAAACCGAGCGCCTTCACCAGAGCCCAGCCGATCAGGTGCGTGTAGGAAATCTTGTTGCGGCCCGTGAGCGTCCGGTGCTGGTTGATGATGGTGCGATTCTCGTCCACCACCTTGACGGGGATAATTCGGTACGAGGTGGCCGTCGGAACCGCGATGCTGGCATCCATGTTCTCCGCGATGCGGGCGAACACGCCGCGAAGGGGCTCCAGGTCTCCATCGGCCTGCGGAGGAGCGGCGGGCTGAGGGGCGCGGGGCGCCGTCGGCTGACTCGCCTCCGCACCGTTGCCGGCCGGGCGATTCGCTTCAAACACTTCTTTCCATTGCTCATCGACGCCGGACCGGTCCAGCCGGTACTGCGAGTAAAGCTCTTCTTCGAGCCAGCTATTGACGCCGGCCGGTTCGCGTTTCTGTGCCATGACGGAGTTTGCCCTCTGTTGATGAGGATACATTCATCATAGATCGGAGGAGTCTTCCAGGTGGGATCTTCGCAGAAACCTTAGTGAACCGGGCCGAAGCGCTCAAGTGGCCAGTAAACGAAAACGGCTTTCCCGTAGATGTTGCTGCGCGGCACCTGCCCCCAGACCCGGCTGTCGTTTGAAGAGTTGCGGTGGTCCCCGAGCACGAAGAAGTCATCCGGCTTGATGAATCGCGCCGGCATAGAGATTCCGTCCCGGTACTCCGCCGGCACATAGGACTCATCGAGTGGCGTGCCGTTCACCAGGACGGTGCCGTTTTCGATCGCGACTACCTCGCCGGGGAGGCCGATCACGCGCTTGATGTAAGACTTCGAAGGGTCTCCGGGGTACCAGAAGACGACCAGGTCGCCGCGCTGAATCTCTCCGATGCCAAGCCGGTACGTGAACTTGTTGACGAATATCCGTTCCTGGTCGGTAAACACCGGCATCATGCTCGTACCCTCGACCTTAACAGGCTGGTAAATGAACACGATAACAACGGCGGCGATGACCGCGGAAATCGCGAGGTCGCGCATCCAGTAGAGAATCGTTCCCAGCACTCGGTTCTTCGGCGGCTGGGGTGATGGCTGCTCGGTCATGGTGCTGGCAGGGTCGTCATTGTATCTGACGCAGAGAATCGGGTCCGAGTTCCGCGACAAGCTTCCGGCGGTGTTCGCGTCCCCGGAAAACGCTGCCGGCCAGAATCGCGATCGCGGCCATCTTGACCAGTTCGATACCGGAATACAGACGATGTAAATTCCAAAACACTGCGCGCTGGGCCGACCAGATCTCCGGCGGGACGAAGTCGATGCTTCGCCCGAGATTGACGATCTCCGGCGTCAGCACGAAACGCTCCGCGACGACGATGAGCAGAACCGCGATTGCCAGCACTACATGCCATGGCTGCCCGTTTTGCCGGACACCAATAAGGACGCCAAGGGTCGCGATGCCCAGACCCATCTGCGCCCATTCCCACCACGAGAAGTAATCGCGATTCAGTTCGGCGGCGTGATACCTGAGGAGCATTCGCGCCTGCGCACGCCCGAGCGCGTTGACGCTCGCGGCCGCCGGCCCGGTTGAGCCTTCCAGCAGGCTATCAACGGAACGCAGGTTGTGGGTGGCGACAACCACCATGGCAATCGAGCCTGTCAGCCAGGCGCCGAGCAGCGCAGCGACAATTCGGCGCGGACGCACTTACGCCCTCAATTCCGCAGCCGCCTTCTCAGCATCGAGCACGGCTTCTACTTCGCGGCGGTATTCAGCCAAAAGCTGCTCGTTCTCGGCTTCGAACCGCGTCACGAGAACAGGCTGGGTATTCGAGGCGCGCACTAAGCCCCAACCTTTGTCAAAAAGCACGCGCACACCATCGATGTCCACAACGTTGTGGGTCGCGCGGAAGCGCTCCGCGACGTGGCGCACCACGTCGAATTTCACCTCGTCGGCGCAATCGACGCGGATTTCAGGAGTCGCCACCATTGCCGGAAGGCCTTCGAGTTGCCCCGAGAGCGGCTTCCCGGAGCGGGACACAATCTCGATCAGGCGGCAGGCGGCATAAAGGGCGTCGTCGAAGCCGTAATAGCGGTCGGCGAAAAACATGTGGCCGCTCATTTCGCCGGCAAGCTCGGCCCGGGTCTCTTTCATCTTGCCCTTGATCAGCGAGTGCCCGGTCTTGTACATGATGGCCTTGCCGCCGAGGCGTTCGATCTCGTCGTACATCACCTGCGAGCACTTCACTTCGCCTATGAATGTAGCCCCCGGCTTGCGTGTGAGAATCTCGCGAGCGTACACCAGCAGCAGCATATCGCCCCAAAGAATCTGGCCCTTCTCATCTACGGCGCCTATGCGGTCGGCATCTCCGTCGAACGCGACACCGAGATCTGCGCCGGTGCTCCGAACCGTCTCCACTAGCGTCTCGATCGTCTCGGGTAGCGTCGGATCGGGATGGTGGTTCGGGAAACGGCCGTCCATCTCGAAATACATCTCCGTGCTCTCGACGTTGAGGCGCTCCAGGATGCGGTGCAGCACGGGACCGGCGGTTCCGTTGCCGGCGTCACACACAACCTTCACGCGGCGCGGCAAGGCAAACTGCGCCGCTACCTCGTCCACGTACGGCGTTTCAGCATCGACCGCGGTGACGCTCCCCGCACCGGTTTCGAAATCCCCGCGTTCGATAATCCGCCGGATCTCCTGGATTTCGTCACCATGAATGGTGGAGCCGTTGTGAACGACTTTGAACCCGTTGTACTCGGGGGGATTGTGGCTGCCGGTGATCATCACGGCGCCATCGGTCTTCAGGTGGAACACTGCATAATAGAGGACCGGCGTCGGCACCACCCCAACGTCGCTCACGTCGCATCCGGCGGCGGTCAGGCCCCGCACGAGGGCGTCGCGCAAACGGGGGGAACTCAGTCGCGTATCGCGTCCCACTGCAACGTGCTGGCCCGAGCGGCGTCGGACGTAAGTTCCGATGGCCCGCCCGAGTTGCTCGATCCCGCTGTCCTCGAGGTCGCGATCGGCAACGCCTCTGATGTCATACTCACGAAAAATAGTGGCCGGCAACATACCAACCTGACATTAGCATGACCTAACGCGTCACAACTGTGACGCCCGGCTGGCTCGATACGCCACCTACCGTCAGTTCAAGACTGTGCGTTCCGGGCGGCAGTGCGTCTGGCACGCTCGCGTTCACCTGCATCAGCCCGGCAAACCCGGGGGCTGCGCCGGCATACAGGATCTCGGCTGGCAGCCCTCCGATCTTCAGCGTGACCGGCAACACGGGCGAGGGCAACAGATCACCCGCGAGCCTCCCGGTGATGCCGGCCGGCGTGGTCTGCCCCTCCCCGGTCGCCCAAAATGTGAGGATGGTTCCGCTCGGCGCCGGGTTCAGGGCGGAGTTGTAAGCGTTGTCCCGGTCGATCGCCACCACCGTGCCCTTACCGCCCGCGACAGTGAACACCGCGGGCCCGGCGGCCGCAACTGGAGCGAGTATGGTCAGCTTGCTCTCGCCGGCTTCGCGGATTTCGATCTTCACCTGGTCGCGGCCCGTGACAGAGTACGGAGCCTGCAAGTTAATCTGGCTCGATTGCGCGTACAGCAGAGGGGCGGGTTCGCCGTCGAACAGAACCTCGAAGCTCGCGAGTTTCGTTTCGAGACCGCCGTGAACGGGAGCTTCCGGCCCGATGCCCGCGCCGAAAATGGTCATGAGTGCGCCTGGAACCACCGGACTCGGCATCATGCTGGCTGCGTTCGAGATGGCGAACACCTCAACGGGCGCCGGCGGCACGACCGCGGCCGGAGTCAGCTTCCGAATGCGGTTGTTCGCCCGGTCGGCGATGTAGAGATTACCGAGAGGGTCGGCGGCGATGTCGGCAGGTTCGGCGAACTCGGCGTC
>DATMXS010000252.1:0-6988 GCA_035561355.1 Bryobacteraceae bacterium
GGCTCATCGCCTTCAACAGGCTGAGCACCCGCTCCAGGTTGCCTTCCGTCTGGCCCTGCCACATGCTGCGAAAATTCTTCAGCATCACGACGGGGATGCCGCACTCGCCCGCGAAGCACGTTGTGAGGAAGGTCTTGCCGGTGCCCACCGGGCCGCAGATCACGTATCCCATCGGAACCACGTTGGTCTTGCCGGTGCGGATCGCCTGGGCAGCGTCGCGCAGTTTCTTCTTCGCGGATTCGTGCCCGGCGACCATCGAGAGATCGAACTTGGTCTGCACGAATTCGAGCAGCCCGCCGGATTCGCGCTCGATCAAATCGCGCTTCTTGTCCGTCAAAAACTTCACGGTGAGCGGGCGGCGATTCTCGACAGCGTCCGCTATGAGGCTCTGCAACTGAACGCGCCGCAGACCGGCGGTGAGATTCGCGAGCGCAGCGGGCGTCACGTCCGAACCGTGGGGCAGGCCCACGCGGCGCAGAGCAGCCTCGATGAACTCCAGCCGCTCCGCTTCATCCGGCAGCGGAATCGTAATGGACGCCACGCCGGGGTTCTGCACCAGGCCGGGGTTGAGGTCCACCTGACCCTCCGTCATCAGCACAATGGTGACGTCAGCCTGGATGAAAGACGTGTTCTGCGCCCAGCGCTTGAGAATGACGAGCGAGTTGCGGTCCTCGGCGCCCATGCCGGAGACATCGCTGGACGGCACGATGGTCTCGGCGAAATCGATCATCAGCGCAATGCTCTTGCGATCGAGGATCCGCAGCCGGAAGTAATTGTCCAGGATGTTCAAAACGCCGTCAGGATTACGTGGCAGGCCCTTGCCGAAGGTGGTGCCGTGATAGGTGTCGTAGCCCTGGAGCGCGCGCGAGAAATCGGCCTGCATGTCGCCGTTTGCGAACCCAAGCCCGCCGCCGCGGTCATACGTGAGGACGAAATCGCGCCGGCCAAAGAGCTCCTCCTGGAGGAACCGGTGCAGCGGAACGAACTCCGTCCCGGCGCCGCGGCGCATGGGCACGACGTCCCGCACGTTGCCATGGAGGACGAACATCGCGAAGGTCCGTGAGTAATACTTCTCGGACAACTGGCGCGCCCAGTCGGGCAATCCCGCCAGGTAGGAAACACTGGAAGCGAACATTCTAATTGCTCACGCGGTTGCGGTGTGGTTGAGGCGCGCCGTTCGAGGTGTCGGACGGCATCGGCGCCAGTACAGGCCCGGTGGACGTGGCGGCGGCAAGATCGGGCATAGCCATGTCGAAGATCTCTTCCACCTCGCGCACGGACTCTTCCGTGTGCTCCACATCCTGCATCAGGCTGTCCAGATGGAAGGTGATCTGCTGGGGATCCCGCATGGTGACACTCTGGTCACGGACGAGTTGCAGGACGTCCTCAATGGCGGCACACTGGGCATCGACCACGTCGCAGTTCTCGCGAATCTTCTCGTACTTCTCGACGCGCTTCTTGAGGATCTCAATGCGCTTGCGGTTGATCTCCTGCACCTTGGGCGACTCGCGCTCGAGCGCACTCTGAATGCCCTGCGATTCGCGCCGGATCGCTTCCGCGTCCGTCGTCTTGAGATAGACCCGGTGGACATGGGCCGAGTGCAGCAGCCGGAGATACGCCTGCATCAGCCCTTCAAGGCGATCCTCGATCTGCTGTACGAAGATGCGTGCGGTTGACGACAACCGGCGGTAATTCGCGGTGATCGCGCGCACGGCATTGCCAAGATCGAGATACCGGTTCTTCATCTCCTGCGGCAGTTCATCGTACATCTGCTTCAGGCGGACCCGGTTCTCCTGCTTGGCTTCCTTCAGCTTCCAGGAGCGGACCATGCGACGGAACCGCGCCATTTGAGGCACGGTGGCCAGATACATCAGCTCGAATCCGGCGGCGAGCACGATTGGCAGCGACGAGTGTGATGCCGCTGCGAAAAGGCCCGCACCGCCCAGCGCGATCAGGTTGTACTGCCAGAAGAATGCAGCCCTGATGTAATCCAGCGAATTCTGTTCGCGATCGTCGGTCATTTGGTCCGGCATCAGATGCTCACCCGTACCTGCCCGTGTCCGGGCGCCCGCCGAAGACACGCGAGCACGTACTGTTGGAGCTCCTGAAACTCCTTGCGCTGCTTCACGCCGGCCTCTCGCGGGCGGCCGAACGAAACCGGTAGCTCTTCCATGATTGTACCGGGCCTCGAGCTCATCACGTAAATGCGGTCGGCCAGGTATATAGCCTCGTCCACATCGTGAGTGACAAACAGAACGGTGCTCGCGGATTCCTCCCACACGTGAAGCAGGAGTTCCTGCATAGAGGAGCGGGTCTGGGCGTCGAGCGCGCCGAACGGCTCGTCCATCAAAATCACTTCCGGCCGGAGTGCGATCGTGCGCGCGATGGCGACCCGCTGCTGCATGCCGCCGGAGAGCGCGTCCGGGTAGGACTTCTCGAACCCGCGCAGCCCGACGGCGTCGATCAGCCGCTCCACCGTGGCGCGGCGCTCGTCCGCCGGCACGCCGTTGATCTTCATCCCGTACTCGATGTTGGCGCCCACGGTTAGCCACGGGAACGAGGTGTACTTCTGGAACACCATGCCGCGATCGCGGCCAGGGCCATTTACGGGCTGACCGTTCACGAGCACTTCGCCCGAATCGGGGCGGTCCAGACCGGCGATCATGCGGAGCACGGTGGATTTGCCGCAGCCTGAAGGGCCGAGCAGGACACGGAACTCGCCGACATCGCGGCCTTCGGCCGTAAAGGCGTCCTCCACCTCAAACGTGACGTTCTGGATCGCCTGGATACGCTCTCCCTGCGGGGTTACGAACGAACGGCAGACGTCCTTGAGGCGGATCTTGATTTTGCGTTTATCGGCCATGGCCCGCCTCCCCCGCCGCGGCTGGAACGGCTACCGCGGCTATGGGCTCGGATACGGGACGGCCGGCGCCGCGGCGCCAGGGGAAGAGTTGCTTCTCAGCGAAGCCGAGCAGGGTGCGAAAGAGGAACGCGGCGATGCCGATGGCGATGATGCCGGCGTACACCCGCTCGAAGTCGAGAACCTTGCGGGCCGCTTCCACCATATACCCCACGCCCTTTCGCGCGTTCACCATCTCGGCGAGGATGACATAGGTCCAGCCGATATCGTAGAGAATCCGGAAGCTGCCGAAGATCCCCGGGAATGAAGCCCGGAACAGCAGCCAGAGCGCGTTCGCGCGGCTCGCGCCGAGCGTGTACGCGGTCTCGAGCAGCGCGCTGTCAACCCGCCTGACTTCCTCCACCACGACGGCAAGGAGGTAGAAGAACATACCGAACCAGAGGAATGCCACCTTCATGCCTTCATCCATGCCGAACAAGGCGATGAACGCCGGAAGGAATGCGGTGATCGGCATCGAGCGCATCGGCGCGGCGACCGGGTTCACGAGATCATGCACCCAACCGAAACTCGCCATCAGGACGCCTAACGGGACAGCAACCACGACGCACCACAGAAACGCCTGCGCAATGCGCCACCAGCTCATGAAGACGTTTTCAAGCAGGTCGTACTCCACCCAAAGGCGCCCCATCGCAGCGACGACACCCGCGGGCTTGGGCAGCGAGAGAGGCGGCAGCAGCTCGAACTCCGTCAGGAGGAACCACACCGCGATGACGGATGCCCATGCGGCAACGGCAAGGGCCATCCTGGTCTGCCGGGACACCTGCCTGCGGATTGTGAAAAGGCCAGCCATTTGTACGACCAGAGCCTACGTGCCCTCGTTGGGAAAAACTTTGATATCGGTGCGGCGGTTCTTCTCCCGCCCCTCGGGACTCGCGTTGCTCTCGACAGGCTTGTCTGGACCGTTCCCAGCGGTCCGGATCCGGTCGCCCGGAAAGCCGAATTTCCCGGTGAGATACTCCTTGACGGCATCGGCGCGCTCCTTCGAGAGGCGCATATTCAGCTCGCGCGAGCCGCTCGAATCCGTGTTCCCCTCGATATCCACGATGGTGTTTTCGTAGGCGCGCATAAACTTGCCGATCTCATCCACCACGGCCCGCGAGTCGAGCCCCATCTGGGCGGAGTTCGGATCGAAGTAAATGGAGCGCCGCTGGGTCGCGATCGGGACGGCGTTCTTGGCCGGCTGCTTGTACTCGATCGGCGCCTCGGTGGAGACGGTGGAGAACTTGCCACGATCGGCAATGTTGTCCAAATAGCGCCGGTCCACGCTCTTCTCGGTATCGTAGGTGCGCCGCGTCAAACGCAGTTCACGGTACATCTCCTGGGCCATCTTGAACACGTTGGCGTAATCGGAGTCTTTGCCCGGCGTACCGAAGAATTGCCGGTTGTCGGCGTAATCGGCAAGGCGGACGCCCTCGAGCATGGTCTTGGCGAGATCGGTCGGGATATTGAAGTCCTTGATGGTGCCGATCAGCGTGTAGGCGCGGGTAGGATTCTCTTTGATGAACTCGACCCCTTGAAGCCAGCCTTCCGTGAAGTCGATGAGCGTTTTCGGCGAGCGCTTCGCGAACGAGTCGCTCACGACGAGAACGTCGGCAATCAGGCGGTTGGCGATCCTGGTGTCGTAGATCTTCTTCGATCCAGGCCGCTTCGCGACGGCGTCGCTCATATCGGGATCCCACGCGACGGCGGCGTCCACTTTCTGCTGCGCAAACAGCGTGGCGGGCTCGATACCGTCTTTCGTGTGTACTGCCTTACTGAAGATCTCGTTGCGCTGCTCCGTAGAGAGGCCGGAGCTCTTCATGCCGTTCCAGAGCAGGAAGTGCGACGGCGTGTACGGCGCGAAAGCAACAGTCCTGCCGGCGAGGTCTTCAATGGAGTTGATTCCCTGCCTGCCTATGACGCCGTCGGCGCCGCGCGACCAATCGACCATGAAGAACGCACGGGCGTTGAAGCCTTTCTCCTGGAATTGACCGAAGTCCTTGGCCCACACATCCGCCGTGGTGAGCATCACATCCACGTTGTCGGTGGCGAGGGCGGCGGCCCCTTCCGTCCAGTCGTCAATGATCTTGAAGGAAACTTTGAGGCCCTTGCGGTCGTAGATGGACCCGCTCTGGGTGTCGAGGCCGCCATTGGCGACGAGGCCGCCGGCACACCCCACCCAGATGTTCACGCGCACACGAACTTCCTTGCTATCGGCCGCCAGATTGGCGGGCAGGGGCTCGGACGGATCAACTGCTTCGCCCTTCGACACCGAACTCGTCTGCGGCCTGGAACCGAAGATCCGGCTCAGGTCTATCACTCCGTACCGGTGCAGGCTGAAGCCCACCAGACCCGCGCCGAGGAGGAAGATCAGAATCCAACCACCCTTCTCGATTTTCACAGCCATGGCATTCCTTGGAGGCGAGAGACCGGGACGCGATGCGGCCGCGGTCTCTCCTGGCTCCTAGCTCCTTGCTCGCTGGTCCTGCTCTTCAAGCGGTCCGCTGCCCTTCGCGGCCACCGATCGTCTTCTCGGTTCCGGCTGCGGCTTCCGTGCTGAGGAGGCCCATCTCGACTTTGAACTGCTTGACGAGTTCGGCCGCACGCAGCTTCTCCGCCTCTTCCTCGATCTCAACCTTCTGCTGATCCACGTTCCCGAGCGCCATTTCCATGCGCGCCTCGTTGACCGCGGTCTGCTCTTCGATCTTGCGAACCATCTCGTCGTGAGTGGCGCTGATGCCCGCCACATCGAACGATTCCATCGCGTCCGCCACCTGCCGCTGCCACTGGGCGCGCCGGTGATCGCGAATGGCGTTCATCGCCTCGTGCGTCTTGCGCTCCTTCTCGCGCATGAAGGCCTGCTTCACGGCGATCGCCTTGTCGAAGGCAGCGCGGGCGGTTTGGAGCTGGCCCTGACTGCGAGCGAGCGCGCCGCGAAGCTGCTCTACCTGGATGGCAAAGGAGCCGGCGAGGTCGTCACGGCCCACCTGGATGGCGGCCTTCACTTTGGCGATCAGGTCCGCCAGTTCGGCCTTGTACTTGCTTTCTTCTTTTTCGAGCAGCGTCACGTTGGCCTTCACCATCGCAATGCTCTCGTTCATCCGCGGGACCTGGTCGTTCAGGTCACGGATATTCTGCTGGAGAATCAGCTCCGGATTCTCGCCCATCGAGATAAAAAACCCGAAGAACGAGCGGATCATACGAGACAGGCGTTTAAACATTTGGTGTTATCGCTCCCCCAGGCGAATTGCGGCTATTCACCGGCCTTCGTAGCCGGATCTGGCGAGGATGCCGAAGGCGCTGCCGCCGCGCCCCGGGCCGGTTTGCCGACCGGCGGCGCCGGGCGGGTCGTGATCGGATTTTCGGTCACGAAATAAGATACGGCCTCGGCGATTTTTTGTTCCTCTTCCTGCTTTTTGAGGCGCCAGCCGTAAAAACGTTCTCTCTCGCGCGCGACCTCGTCGGTGTTGGCCTGCATGCGAGCGCGGTACTCAGCCGTGATACGGTCGAGCTCCGCCTGAATATCCTTGTTTTCTTTGGACTTTGCGGTGTCCAGCGCGCCGAGCGCCTGCTCCTGGACGCGCTCGAAGGTGTCCAGAGCGCGGTCGCGCTGAACGGCATCCTGGATGACTTCCTGAAGCGAGGCGCCGGACGATTCGAGTGCAAGCAGAATCGAGCTTCGCTTCACCTCCCGCGGCAGCGACCGGATATGCTCGCTCTGGAGCATCTCCGCGACTTTGAGAATGCCGTAGCCGTGCGCAGGAGGCTGAATGCCGGCGGCGTCGTAGATCTCGGAAAAGGACCCGGTAACGGCAGTCTGGGCCAATGCCGGCGGAACACTTTCCACGGGCTGCGGTGGCGCCAATGAGGCGGCAAGGTCCGCCACGGTTTGCGCCGCACTCCGGACCGAGGCCGTTTCGGCCGTCTCCGGCTGGGACGGCTCAAGAGAGACAAAGAGGCTGTACCACTTCTTACTCACGCCGACCTCCGACAATTGGCAAGCGTATAGGAACGCAGGGGGGCAGTCAAGTTGGAGGAGCGCTTTGCGCCGGCATGTAGCTGGTGGCAAGCTGCTGGTGAAGGTCACTG
>DATMXS010000253.1:0-3777 GCA_035561355.1 Bryobacteraceae bacterium
TTCAGCGAGAAAAGCGCCGCCTGTCTTGGACTGGTTTTGGCTTCGTCGAGCACGAAGTCCTGTATGACGATTCGACCTCCCGGTGCGAGGGCGCTACTACAGCGGCCGAGCAACCCGCGGTTCTCGTCGACTGAAAGCATGTGGCAGATCGCCGACACGAACACGAGTTCGTACCCGCGTCCGAAATCGTCCCTTCTCAGATCGCCCGGGCGAACCCGGACACGACCTGCCAGGTCCGCCGCGGCGAGATGTCGCGAGGCGATCGGAATGACCGCGGGCACGTCCAGAATGTCAGCTTCGAGCTCCGGGTTCGCTTAAGCGAAAGCGATCGAGTAAGCTCCCGAGCCGCCGCCTACGTCCAGCATCCGTCGCACACCAGCGGCGCCCACGGCTTTCACCACCTCGGGCGCGCGGCCGCGGGCGTTGAAGTCCATGGCCGCGATAAATGCTTCGGTCCACTCGGTCGGGCGCGTCTCCATCGGCTCGCGCACCGGCGCAGTGCCGGCCCTCACCGCATCGGTAAGGTTGGACCAGCGCGTCCAGAGGTTCACGTGGTGCATCATCGCGAGCCGGTCAGTCGAGGCGGTAAAATGTTCCGTTGCCGCGGGCGTGTTACGGAAGCTACCGCCCTCCTTTTCGAGCACGCCGAGCGCGACCAGCGCGTTCAACAGCATCTCTGTCGCACGGGCGTCTGCGTTGATGCGTTCCGCAACGGCAGTCGCAGTCGCACCTTGGTCTATGGCCGAGAAAACGTCCAATTCGAGTCCGGTCAGCAGGACCCGGCTGTCCTGGAAGCCGCGTAAGGTCTGGAGCAGAGCGTCAGGGATCATCTGACTGCCAGTGTAATCCCCGATTGGCTGGCCGCATCTCCCACACGCACAGTGACCGGCACCGCATCGCCCGGTTGCACGCCTGCGGGGATGCGCACATTGATCTGCATGAACCCGGTGACCATGAGTGGCGCAGATCCCGCGTACTGAAGCTCCGCTTCGATTCCGCCGATCTCTACTTTGACCGGCAGAACGGGCCGGGCCGTCTGTGCCGTCGCAAGTTGGCCGTCTATCCACTCGTGATCCGTCAGCCCTTCGCCAGTCGCAAAGATGGCGACAACCGATCCGCGCGGCGCTGGGCTGGAAGGCGAGTTCGCGGTTACGCCGTCCTCGTTGAGGATCGCACCCTGCCCCGTCCCTTGCATATTGCGCGCGAATAGACCGGGCGCCGCCGCAAGGACCGGCACGGCAACGGGATTTGAACGGATTCCGCCGCGCTCCACTGTAACCTGCACACTGGGCTTGCCGGCGACGGAATAGGGGACCATGACGGTCACCTGCGTATCCTTCGCGTGGATCAACGGCGCGGGAGCGTCGTCAAATAGCACGCGGGTCAGTGCGAGGGAACGAGCGAGCAGACCGGCGGAGTTCAATTCAAGGTGCGCGAGATCGCCCGGCCCCATCGCGTCGCCGAAGATAGTGACCATCTCGCCGGGCGCGATCGCGCCGCCCTTGTAACTGGCCGCGTTCACGATTCCCTCTGCAGTCAGCACCGGGCGCGAAGCGGCGCGCACATTCACCCGCACCGTCGCGAGCCCCGATTCTGCCTGGCCGTCCGAGGCGGCCCATGTAAACGTGTCCTCACCTTCGAAGCGGGGCACGGCTGTATACGTCGCCGTAAGACCGGAAATCGCCACGGTTCCGTTGCGAGCCTGGGATACGATTCTGGCGGAAGGCGTCCCGCCATCGGGATCGGTTGCGGCAAGCGACACGGTGACGGACTCGCCCGGAGTCGTGCTGGCGGTCGCGCCGGCTGCAGTGGGCGGGCGGTTGCGGTTGGCGTCGTCCTTCGAGGGGCCCTGATGGCACAGGTAACAGCCCACCGTGGCGCCGCGAAAGAGCTGCTTCGTCCCGAAGGCGCTCAGTGTCCGGTCGCCGAACGTCCGCGATAGCAACGTCCCGCGGTAATCCGCTCCGTGGCAATCCTGGCACTGGCCCGCGCCGTGCTCGGCGTAATCGCCGTGACGGCTGACCCATTGTTGCCCCACCGGATGCATTCCGTGCGGCCCACCCACGGATTGAGTCGGCACGGCGGAGTGACATACGCCGCACTCGGACAGTCTCCCCACGTGACCTTGCAGACGTACGCTCTGCGCGTTATCGCTGTCGTGCGAGCTGGCATACTCGGCATGAGTGGAGCCGTGGCACGCCTCACAAGCCAGGCCGCCGTGCCCCCGCGAGAAGCGATAGAGCGAGAAGCCGGCCGCGGGCGCGTTCAACTCGGTCGCGAAGCGCGTATCCACCGGGTTGCGGAGCGCTCCGGAGCCGTCGAGCGCGGAGGTCATTCTGATCTGCCCAGCATTCCGGACAGCCGTTCCGGTGTGGCAGGCCTGGCACGTAGGCTGATCCAGCCAACCGGTCCGATCGCCCCCGACACTGGTCACGCCGCCGTGGCAGCTCTGGCACTGAATTGCGAGGCTTCCGTCGGGCGCCACTGCCGCACCCATCGCACCACGCAGACACCGGGTCTCCGAGCCGGGATGGCACCGGTAACACGCTGAGCGGTTCTGCGAGGAGTCGAGCGTCAGACCTGTGGCCGGATCCGTCACGCCCGCGTGCGCCGAGTGTATCGCCGCAGTGAGCGATTTGAGCCCGGCAGCGCCTTCCGTGCCGACCGCGTTCGACGAGTGGCAACTGGCGCAGAGTACGGGCGTGCCTGATGATGCGGAGTCGAATAACTGCGTGCCGGCGCGGTCATCGTGCCGGGCGAGGATGTTGAGCTTGTAGTCGCGCTCGATACCTGCCGCATTCGCCCACCCGCGCGAGGGCCGCGCGGCGTCGCTGCTGCCGGACGCATGGCAGGTCCGGCAATCCATCTCGTCCGAGACTGGCAACACGATATCAGTGGTGGCCAGGATCGTTCCCGAGGCATCGCGCGCCACAAGCCGCATCATGGGGTAGGGGTTCTTGTTCCCTGCATCGTCCCAGGCGGTGATCGGAATGCCCACGGCGGTGAACCAGGCATACCCGGCCTCGAATTGCATCGGCTGAGGCTGGTTGGCAGCCCCTGGCATGTTGCTGCCCGCCAGACCCGCGTCGGCGGCAGGCGTGACGCCGAAGAGGGCGTTCGTAAACTCCCAGAACCGCGTCTTCCACACCGATGTCTTGTTGATCGACCCGGACGCATCCGCGACCGCTTCGTACGTTACCGTGATGCCCGAGCCGCCCTTGTGGAGCCGTCCGGACGGGTCAACCAGTTGAGCGTGGATGGTGTTGTACGGCGGAAGGATCGAGAACACGGTGTAGTCCCCGTCCATGCAGTGCATGCCGAGATCGTTCCAGCCGACCAGCACCCATCCGGGCGCCGCAAATGCGATACCGCAACACAGAAAGAGCGTAGCAATGCGCAGCCCCATCCCAGCCTCCAGGTTAAAGACTATTGTGCCCGAAAACCCGGAAACATGAAATAGGATTCATCTTTGGCGGAAGCTGCTCAGCGGTGGAAAGCGGCGATCGCAGCAACGAGGCCTTCTGTCGTGAACTCGGCCGCTTCCAGGGTGACGGCTATGCCGAGGCTGCGCACAGTGGCTGTAGTTACCGGGCCGATGGACGCGACGCGTACGCCGTTCAGCACGTCGGCACCGGCAGCCTTAACGAAGTTCGTCACGGTGGAGGAACTCGTGAAAGTGATCCAATCCGGCTTCCGGTCAGCGCCGAAGATTTGGCGTGCCAGCGCCGGAGCGCTCTCCGGCACCACCGTTCGGTACGCTTCCACTACGTCCACCCG
>DATMXS010000254.1:0-2786 GCA_035561355.1 Bryobacteraceae bacterium
CGAATGGACCCCAGCCAACTGCAACAGATCATTATGAACCTCATCATCAATGCCGGTGAGGCGATCGGCCAAGGCAGTCCAGGCAGAATCACTGTCGCCACCTCGATGAGGGACGTCGGAAAAGCCTTCGTTGATGCGATCGGCGGAGAAGTTGCGCCGGGAAGATATGTGTCGATCGAGGTCAGCGACACTGGAAGCGGCATTGACCCCAATTCTGTATCCAAGATATTCGATCCGTTCTTTACGACCAAGTTCACGGGACGAGGGCTAGGCCTGGCCGCGGTCGCAGGGATCATACGAACTCAGAACGGCGCGATCACTGTTGACAGCACACCAGGTCGCGGCACCACTTTCCGCGTGTACCTCCGCGCGGCCGCCACCTTCGTGCAGGAACCTGAAGAACGGCCGGATGCGAGTAGGCTCGGCACGGTACTGGTGATCGATGACGAGGCTTCTGTACGAGACTTCATATGCACGGCCCTGCGCCGGCGTGGGTATCACGTCCTGACCGCTTCTGACGGACGGGAGGCAGTGGCGATCTGCGAACGGGAAGCGGAAAACATCGATGCGGCCATCATCGACGTCGTGATGCCATCAATGGGCGCGAACGAGCTGATACCCACAATGAAATCACGACAGCCGAACATGCGAATCCTGCTGACGAGCGGGTACAGCGAATCCGAGGCGAGACGGTACTGCGCCGCCTATCCTCGTGCCGCTTTCATCCAGAAGCCCTACACCACACAGCAGGTGGTGAAAGCAGTAGAAGAGCTATTCGGCGCGGCGGGGGAGCGTTGAGGACCGGCCGCCGGATCACAGATCCAGCAGCGTCTTGCGCCAGGCGCGGTAGTTTTGCTCCCGCATTGCCTCCAGATCGCTCTTGACGCGGTTCAGGGCATAGACGCAGTACTCGAAGCGTTCTGCGAGGCGGCGGAACAGCGGAGCGGCGTGCCGATACTCGAACTGATCGAACGCGCCGACAATTCGGTACGACTCTTTGCCTGCCCTGACATAGTCGATGACGCTGTCGAGGCGCAGGCCGCGGCGCGGCAGTGTTGCGACAAATTCCGGGAACATACCGGTGACGAATAGCGTGTAGTCGCCGATGTGCTTGCGCACTTCGCGCTCACGCTCGAACGAAGCGGCGCCGAGCAGAGGATTCGCTTCCAATAACATCTCGCCCACATCCTCCAGCCGTTTCCCTTTCGAATTCCGAATTCTGTACAACTGATCGACGTGCACGAAATCGAGGAGCACACCGGCGACGTACGCCGCAATGTCAGGGTCGCCCGGAAGTTCCTTGGCAATCAACTCCGCAAACAGGCGCCGAAGGGGATGATTGGGACTGATGCGCATACTTCTCCCTTCAGGCTAATCGCTGTTCCGAGATGCGGGAGCAGGCGGGCGAGATTTCGGAGTGCAGGTTGCGGCTGTGACCGGGTTCTATTCGGTGACGACCGACCGGACGGCCGTGATGGCACGCGGTAGACGTTGCCGAGGCCGTTCTTAACTCCGCGCAGGCGGGCCGGGCATTGCCCTCTTGCCAATCTTCTTGCTCTCCGGAACATTCTCCCGCGCATTGCCGTCTTACTCCGCATCATGTTCCCGGTTCTCACGGAAGCGTGAACGAAGGGTTGATCACGTTATGATCCGACGCACAGTCTGTGTCTTTTTATTTGCAGCCGCCGTTATGATGGCGGGCGATTGGACCGGCAAGTGGTCCGGAACGATGGAGACCGTGAAGGGCGGTCCAGGAGCGCCGCCGGTGGACGACCATTTTCTGGTCCTGAAGCAGGAGGGCGCCAGCGTTACGGGTACCGCGGGACCGCGCGCGACCGCGCAATGGGAGATTCAAAACGTCCGTGCGGAAGGCGATAAGCTCACCTTCGATTCGATGCCGCCGGGCGGCGTTTTCGTGCTCGGTTACGAGTTGACGCTGAAGGACGGCGTGATCACCGGACGCGTGGCTTCCAAGAAAGGCCCGCCTATGGAAGGGAATCTCACGTTCAAGCGGGGGAACTAGTGAGGTCCGTAACTGCGCTGTTCCTGTGCACTTACGCGGCGTGGGCGCAACCCTGGGCGATCACGCACGTCACCGTGATCGATGTCGAGGCCGGCCGCGCCGTGCCCGATATGACCGTGGTCGTGGACGGCGAGCGCATCGTATCGGTGGGGCCGGCGAAAAAGGCGAGAGTGCCTCTGGGCGCGCAGATCGTGGACGGCAGGGGCAAATACCTGATCCCGGGGCTCTGGGACATGCACGTCCACATGATGTCATCGCAGCCGCCGGACCCGAACGATCCCGCACCGGCGGAGTTCTACGCGCCGCAGTTTTTGGCGAACGGAATCACGGGCGTGCGGAGCATGTTCGACAATCTGGGCGCGATGCGCAAGTTAACTGCGCCGAGAGTTGTCGCGTCCGGGCCGATCCTCGACGGCCCGAATGCTTACTGGGCCGGTTCGATCCCGTGCGCGAACACCGACCAGGCACGTGCCGCGGTGCGTCGGCTCAAGGCGGAGGGTGTCGGTTTCCTCAAGGTCTACTCCGGTTTGGGGAAGGAAGCGTACTTCGCGATCGCGGAAGAGGCGAGGCGCGTGGGGCTGTCGTTTGCGGGGCACATGCCGAACAGTATCACTGCGGCGGAAGCGTCCGATGCCGGCCAGGAGAGCCTGGAACATCTGACCGGCCTCGACAACGACAAACCGGAGCTGTGGGCGAAATTCGTCAAGAACGGGACGTGGGTCACCCCGACTCTGACCGTTCTGCGCTCAACGGCCTATTACAC